>JANLQJ010000330.1:0-20053 GCA_031367715.1 Hyphomicrobiaceae bacterium
CCAGCCCTCCTAAGGTTTGACCGCTCAGTATCCTACGAACTTGGAATTGGTTTTCATCGTCGATCAAGGCGTAGGGCGGGGTGCGCCCGCGCTGTCAATCCGAGTCGTGCCGCCAGGGCGGGCGCAGCCCGCCCCTACGCCATGGGTGCTGCGGGTTAACCATTATATACTATAAGTATTTGCGTATTGTCATGTATTGGCGTAGTATTTCCTCGTTGCCTGCCGCAACGGGACGTCGTCGCGACCGTCGCACACGTGGCAGGGAAGTGCGGTGGCCGGATGCTCGGGGCCGTGCGCTAGCATGCGCATGGACGGACCCAGGAGATCGGGAGGCCGGGCGGTCGTGCCTCCCAATGGGCCCATCCAGCGATGGAGCGGTCCGGCGGGCGCCGAAGAGGCAGGAATGGGGATCGAACCCCGGACCGAGAGCAAGGGCCACGGCGAAATCTCCGCTGCGTGGGCGCCGGAAGGCTGCCATTCGGACTACCCCATACGCGGCCTTCCGGTGCCTGCGCTCCCATCACTTTGTGGCCCTCCGGCGATCTGCCGGGAGGGCGCGCAGCCATGCGTGAAGGTACCATGCCAATGCTCGAGCCGGACCAAGGGCTGAGTGTCCACCCGTCGTTTATACCGGCCAACCAATCGTTTGACTCGTGCTCGCAAGCGCAGGAAGGGCGCACGGCCGTAGGCCCGTCCGAGAGCTTGCCGCGCAGCTCGACGGGCGCACAGCCGTGCGCCCCTACGCCATGACCTCTGTCACGAACCTTCAAAGTGACAGGTCAAACGATAGGTTGGCCGGTATTACACCCTACGAGTCGCCACCGCTTTCCGCCGTCATCGCGCGCGCGAAAATCTCATCGTCGCTGATCCAGGTGTCGCGATCGCGGATTACCGCCTGCACGGGCAACACCGACGTCAGTGGCTTGGCACCCGGCAGCTTCTTGACCGCCGTGCCCACCGCCATGAACTCGATCAGGTTACCGAACTCGTGGATGTGCGTCTTGATGCCGACCACGTCGTCGGCGCCGTTGCTGGCAGCTTCCGCCTTGATCAGACCGATCGCGTGTTCGCGGGCGTCGTAGATCAGGCTCGTCAGATCACTGATCTCACCGCGCGTGAAGCTCTTGAACATCGCTTTCAGGCCGCCGATCACGCCCAATGCGTAGACCGCCGTTCCCAGCACCAGCTTTTGCGGCATGTAGCCGAGGCTGGCCAGGTTCCACATTTCCTCGCAGGTGAGGTCGGAGGTGACGGGCTCGATGTCGGAGTTGCCCGGCAACCCCGGATGCGAGGCGGCGGTGCCCACCATCAGCATCTCGTGCGCAGCGCCAAACGGCATGATGCGCGTCTCGATGCCGAGCACTGCGTTGGCACCGGCCGCGCGCGCCTCCTGCGCGATACGCCGCAACGCCAGATGCCGCGTGGCATTGAAGATATCGCTGTATTCCTTAACCTCGCCACGCGCCAGCGTGCGCAACGCACCGAAAACGCCGCCCGTAATGCCGATGGAATAACAGACATTGCCGATGACGAATCGCTTTGGCGTGTAGCCGCAATCGAGCAGGCAGTAGAGTTCCTGTCCGTTGCTCGAGGTCGAGTACGGAACTTTTTGTGGCGTAGGCGCCCCAAAGGGTCCGCCCTTGTCGTGCACGCAGGAACCGACCGACAGGAATTCGAGATTGCCCTGCATGCCGCGCAGCTGACTGGTCATGCCGGTGATGCCGGTCGCGCCATGTTTCTGGGCTTCCGCGATCAGCCGCTTTTCGGATTCGTGCCGGCCCTCGCTGACCAGTTGCGTGATTTGCGTGATCTCGCCACCGAACGCATTCTGGAAGCCGGCACCAATCGACCCGATGATGCCAAGTGAATGCACCGAATTGCCGATCACCAACTCGCCGGGCGTCAGGTTCTTCAGGTCGAGGCAGAACATCTCATTGCCGCTGAGGCCGGTCATGATGGGCATTTGGGGGGCTCCTATTCGGGACATGATGTTCATGTGTGGACGGCGCCCCCGTTGCAGGGACTCATTTGCTGCTTTGCGTGGTCCTGGTCGAGCGCTACTGCAAGTAGAGGGAGCGACCGGCGATCGCCCGCGTCAGTGCGGCAAGGAATGCCCGTCCGTGCCTGCCGCGAACAGGGCGAGCGCAGCTCGCCCTGCGCCACCGGCGCCTGCAACCCTACACGCCCGCACGCCGCAAAATCCCTTTGCCGGCATATTCCGCCATATCGCCCAGCTCGCCCTCGATGCGGATCAGCTGGTTGTACTTGGCGAGCCGGTCCGAGCGGCTGAGGGATCCCGTCTTGATCTGCCCGCAGTTGGTCGCCACCGCCAGATCGGCGATGGTAGAATCCTCGGTCTCGCCGCTCCGATGCGACATCACCGCCGTGTAATGCGCCCGGTGCGCCATATCGACGGCGTCCAGCGTTTCGGTCAGCGTGCCGATCTGGTTGACCTTGACCAGGATCGAATTGGCGATGCCGCGGTCGATGCCCTGCTTCAGGCGCTGCGTGTTGGTCACGAACAGATCGTCGCCAACCAGTTGGCACGTCTTGCCAATCAGTTCCGTGAGCGCCTTCCAGCCCTCCCAGTCGTCCTCGCTCATGCCGTCCTCGATCGACACGATCGGATAGCGGGCGGCCAGGTCAGCCAGGAACTTGGCGTTGCCGGCGCTGTCCAGCGTCTTGCCCTCGCCGACCATGGCGTATTTGCCGTTCTTGTAATACTCCGTCGCCGCACAATCCAGGCCGAGCATGATGTCCTCGCCCGGCTTGTAGCCGGCCTTCTCGATCGACTTCATGATAAAGCCCAACGCCTCGTCGGCCGACTTCAGATTCGGCGCAAAACCGCCCTCGTCGCCAACGCCAGTGTTGTGATTGGCGTCGTGCAGCGCCTTCTTCAGGGTGTGGAACACTTCGGCGCCCATGCGGATCGCCTCGGCGCAGTTCGGGGCCGACACCGGCAGGATCATGAACTCCTGGATGTCGATGGGATTGTCGGCGTGCATGCCGCCATTGATGATGTTCATCATGGGCACGGGCAGGACGCGGGCCGAAGTGCCGCCGACATAGCGGTAGAGCGAGAGACCACAGGATTCGGCGGCCGCCTTGGCTGTCGCCAGCGAGATGCCGAGGATGGCGTTGGCGCCGAGCCTGCTCTTGTTGGGGGTGCCGTCGAGCTTGATCATGGTAGCATCAATGCGCCGCTGATCCTCGGCTTCCATGCCGGCCAGCGCATCGAACAGCTCGCCATTGACAGCTTCGACGGCCTTCAACACGCCCTTGCCGCCATAGCGCTTCTTGTCGCCATCGCGCAACTCCATGGCCTCATGCGCGCCCGTCGAGGCCCCCGACGGCACGGCGGCGCGGCCAAGGGTGCCATCCTCCAGGATCACATCCACTTCGACGGTGGGATTGCCGCGCGAATCCAGGATTTCGCGGCCGATGATGTCGATGATGGAGGTCATGGGGGTTTCGCTCGTGCGGGAGTTGCGGCGGATTGCTAGCGGTGTCATAGCCGAGCCGAACCGGGGGATAAAGCCCCAAGATGGGACACCTCAAATGCCTGTGAAAAAGCCCCACACCACCCAACTCGGCCACCAGGTCGCCCAGCCGGCCGATCCCGAAAGCGCACTGCTGGAACGCGTACCCAACCCGCATCCCGATACGCACTATCTTGCCCGCTTCACCGCGCCCGAGTTCACTTGTCTGTGCCCGGTCACAGGACAACCGGATTTCGCGCATCTGGTGATCGACTATGTGCCGGGCGGCTGGCTGGTCGAGAGCAAATCGCTCAAGTTGTATCTGGGCTCATTCCGCAACCACGGCGGGTTCCACGAGGGCACGACCATCACGGTGGCCAAACGGTTGACCGAGCTGTTGGAGCCCCATTGGCTGCGCATCGGCGGCTACTGGTATCCGCGCGGCGGCATGCCGATTGACGTGTTTTGGCAGACGGGGACGCCACCCGAGGGGCTGTGGCTGCCGGACCAGGGAGTGGCGCCCTATCGGGGGCGGGGGTAAAGTCTACGATCTATGGAGGGAGAAATGCGACGCAAAGCATCGATCTGGGCATGGATCAACATACCAAAATCCAGGAAGCGAAGGCTCCCGAGGAACACTTACCGGCCAGGCGTGGAACCTGAGATTAAGTCCGAACCTGCCACTCCCGACGGCGTTCGCCGCTACACGTTGAAAGATGCGATTGAGGAGGCTGATCGGGAAGGGTGGATTTCTCACGAGGAATTCTGGGCCCAAATGTCTAGGTACAGGAAAGAATTAGCTCAGAAACATCGAAACGGCTGAAATCAACCATGTCTGTTGCAAAGGCAATCATGCCCCACCTCGACCTCGACTTCATTCGCGCTCAGTTCCCGACCTTCGCGCACCCAGACACCGGACAATGGGTGATGAGCGAGAACGCCGGCGGCTCCTATGCGGCCAAGCCGGTCATCGACCAGTTCGCCCACTACATGACGGCCGCCAAGGCGCAGCCCTATTGGTCCTTCGCCGCTTCGGCGGACACCGGCCGCGCCATGGATCGTTCCATTGCGCTCTGGACCCAAGCCCTCAACGCCGATCCCGAAGAAGTCATGTTCGGGCCATCCACCAGCATCAACACCTATGTGCTGGCCAATGCGCTGCGCGCGGAACTTAACGTCGGCGACGAGATCATCGTCACCAACCAGGATCACGAGGCCAATGTTGGCTCATGGCGGCGGCTGTCGCAGGGCAATAGCGGCATCGTGGTGCGCGAGCTTGGCGCCGATCCCGAGACCGGGCGACTGGATATCGGCAAACTGAAAACCCTGCTCAACAAGCGCACCAAACTGGTGTTCATTACGCATTGCTCCAACATCGTCGGCGAGATCCATGACATCAAGGCCATCGCACGCGAGGTGCATGCCGCAGGCGCGCGCATCGGTGTCGATGGCGTCTCATGCGCGCCGCACCTGCTGCCGGATGTGAAGGCGCTGGATGTCGATTTCTACTATTTCAGTCTGTACAAAACCTATGGCCCGCATCAGGGGCTGCTCTACGTCAAGCGGCAGCACCTTGAAAAAATCGCCAACCAAGGGCATTTCTTCAACGAGGGCTATCTCGGCAAGCGCCTGACGCCAGCTGGCCCGCAGCATGGCGAGATCGCCTGCGCCGGGGGCGTGATCGACTATCTGGACCAAGCGTATGCGCATCATCTGGCGCCGGGCGAGGTGGCTGCTCCGGCCTTGCATACCCGCATGGCGAGCATCATGGAGCGCTTCCATGTGCACGAATGCGAACAGGCCAACCGCATCCTGACGCTGCTCAAGAACAAGGGCGCCCGAATCGTCGGCCCACTGACGGCCGAGCCGCACAAGCGCGCCGCGACCATCGCGTTCCGCCCCAAGCAAGGTTCGCCCCAGGACGTGGTCGACAAGCTGGTCGCGCAGAGGATCTGTTGCGGCTCGGGCCACTTCTACGCCCACCGCGTGATGCAGGCGCTCGGCATCGACCCCGAGGACGGCGTGGTGCGGCTGTCTCTGGTCCATTACAACACCGCCGCCGATGTGACGCGCGTGCTGGAGGCGCTGGACGAGGCGCTTTAGGGCGCCTTCGCCGCATCGTCCCGCAGCCGCAACCTGGCGAACTCGCCGACATACAGCGCGCCGGGCAGAAAATTCGGCACCTCGGCCCGGACCGTGATCGGCTCGGGTGTGGTTGCCATCAGCTCATCGATCCAGCCGGACGGCTTGGTTGTCACCAACCGGACGGTCATTTCGATCTCGGATTTCTCCCCGATCAGCGGCTTCTGCTTTGGTTCCTTTGGATAGAATAGCACGGTACCGGAAAACGTAGTCCGCCCCGAGACGACAATCGGCGCGAACGGCGTTTTCGGCCGGTGCTTGTTGACGCTCACATCGTCGGTGGAGCCGAAGTAGCTGGCGTCGGCCGTATAGGAGCTGGAGAAACGCTGGACCGCGCCGGTGGTGGCATCCTTCACATCCATCTCCAGCGAGATCACGGCCCCGTCGCGGGCGCCCGAATTGGTCACGGTGAGGGGGATGACGAGCACTTCATCACTGCCCCAGGGATCGCGCGTATAGGCGAGATTGTTGCCAAGATAGAATTGCAGATTGGGTTGCTTCAGCGAGGTTTCCCAAAGACTGATACCGGAGACGATTAGCGCAACACCGGATGCCAGCGCGGTGATGATGCCGCTGACGCTGGTTTGGATCATCGCTCCAGCAAACTCTCCTGCGCTGCCGGCGGCGATCGCGCGCCTGACCTGCGGTTCCATGGGTGTCCCTCATTCTTGATCTGGCCTGTTCTGGAAACCCCGCACTCCGTTCGTTACACTCCTTCGTGACCCAACTGGGGCAGCCGCTAACGGCGCTCACAGATCCTTGCACAAGCGCAGTGCGTCATAGATGGCCGCGTGAATGTTGCGATGGGCGACCGCATCGCCGATGCGGAACAGCTGGAATTTGGCGTCGCGGTTCTTGACGATGCGTTGTGGCTTGCCGCCGATCAGCGCGACATAGTCCATTTCGCCGAGGTTTTTGGATCTTGGCTTGAGGGCAAAATAGAGATCGTCCAGCGGCAGGGTGCCATGCTCGACCACCACCTGATCGACCAGACGGGTTTCGATGCGGTCGCAATAGTCCGAGCCGAGCGTTGCGGAAAGCCGGTTGCCCTCGCGTTTCACACCGATCAGCTTGGTGCAAATCGTAATGCGCACGTTCTTGGTCTGCAGCGCGCGCATGTAGCTGACATGATTGAGGCCGCCGACATCAGGGGCAAAGAAGCGCTCGGGCGTCACCAGCTCCAACGCAGCGCCGGCTTGGCCCAAAAACTCGGCCACCATCAGGCCCTGCTGTCCGCCGTGATCGTCATAGAGTAGAACATCTTTGCCAGGTGCAACATCGCCCGAGAGGATGTCCCAGCCGGTAACCGCCAGATCAACGCCTGCAACCAGCGGATGCCGTTGTGCCAGGCCGCCGGTTGCAATCAGCACGGCGTCCGGTTCCAGCGCGAGAATATCGTCTTCATCAGCCAGGGTGTTGTAGCGTAGCTCAACCCCCGCCGTGATACATTGCGCCAATCGCCAATCGACGATACCCTTCATCTCGGAACGCCGCTGGTTGCGAACGATCATGCGCAGCTGTCCGCCCGCCTCGGGAGCGGCTTCCAGCACCGTGACCTTGTGGCCGCGCGCGCCGCACACCCGCGCCGCCTCGAGCCCCGCTGGCCCCGCCCCCACGATCACGATACGCCGCTTTTTGCCGGCCGCCGCAATGACATGCGGCATGGTCGCTTCGCGGCTGGTGGCGGCGTTGTGCATGCACAGCGCCTCGTGCCCCTCATAGATGCGGTCGAGGCAATAGGTTGCGCCCACACACGGCCGGATGCTGGATTCCTCACCAGCGATGATCTTGGCGACGATATAGGGGTCGGCCAGATGCGCGCGCGTCATGCCAACCATATCGAGCTTGCCGGACGCAATAGCGTGCCGCGCCGTCGCCACATCGTTGATGCGGGCAGCGTGGAAGGTCGGGAATTTGGTCGCCGCCCTGATCTCACCGGAGAAATCCAGATGCGGCGCGGACGTCATGCCGCCGGTCGGGATGACCTTTTGCAGCGGCGCGTCATGCTCGATGTGCCCACGGATGATGTTGAGAAAATCGACCTGGCCGGTAGCGATGATCCGTTTGCAGATTTCCAACCCTTCGGTCCTAGAAATACCCTGTGCGTGATCTTCATCGGCAACCAGGCGCGCACCGACGATGAAATGGGGGCCGACCCGTTTGCGCACGGCATCGAATACCAGCATCGAAAAGCGCAGGCGATTTTCCAGCGCGCCGCCCCATTGGTCGTCTCGCTTATTGGTGAGCGGCGACCAGAAACCATCCATCAGATGGCCATAGCATTCATATTCCAACCCATCAAAGCCGCCCGCCTGCAGCCGCTCTGCTGCATCGGCGTAGGCCGTGACGATGCGCGCGATGTCCCAATCTTCCATTTCTTTGGGAAACGCGCGATGCGCCGGTTCGCGCACCGGCGAAGGCGCCAGCACCGGCAGCCAATCGGCCTTATTCCAATTGGTGCGTCGCCCCAGATGCGTGATCTGCATCATGATGGCCGTGCCGTGCTCGTGACAGGCGTCCGCCATCTCGGTGAGCCACGGCACGATCTCGTCCTTGTAAAGATGGAGATTGCCGAACGCCGGCGGAGAATCCGCCGCCACGATCGCCGAGCCTGCGGTCATGGTGAGGGCGATGCCGCCCTTGGCCTTTTCGGCATGATAAAGCCGGTAGCGCTCCTTTGGCATGCCGTCCACGGAATAGGACGGTTCGTGCGCCGTCGACATGATGCGGTTCTTCAACGTCAAGTGCTTGAGCCGATAGGGTTGCAGCAGCGGGTCGTTGGATTTGGGCGAAGGCATGGTGAAACGTCCTTGGGCAAGCGGTCCTGCATCATGGCAGAGACACAATTTGGATGCTATTTCGCGCCCGAGTACAACATGAGCCTGCCACAAGGGGACACCTCAATGCGCCCAGCACTCCGCATACTCCTTGGAATTGGCCTATTCGCTTCGCTTGGCGCAGTCTCCACTGAGGCTCGGTGCCTCACCAACAAGCGGCCGATCCAGGGGCAACTCGCGCTCATGCGGCTGCAGAACCACTCCGGCCAGGGTCTCAAAGGCTACCAGATCGAACTTGCCCACCCGTCCTGCGCCGATGCCGCCGATGTCGATGGCGCGCCGGTGCGGCTGGACGGCGTGCGGACGGTGCAGATCCTGACCAGCGATGTGGCCGGCGAGCAGAAACTCGACAGTCTGATCGGCGAAAAGATCGTGGTCGCGGGCTACCTCGATGCACCCGATCCGGCACGGCACACCGGCGACGCGGTATTGAGCAACGCCTGGTTGATCGCGGTGCCCAGTACCGACGAGGGCGCCGGTGGCGGCGCGGTGGTGGCCGATGACGGCCAGGCCGACGATGGCGGAGTGCAGCCAGAGCCCGGACGCACCGAGATCGCCACCCTCAGGCCAGACGGCACTGCCTCCCCTTATCAGCCGCCGGTCAACGCGGACCGCAGCGACATCGAAGCGAGGCTGGCGCGCTTTGTGACCGACTTCTATCTGAGCGGCGAGAACATCAGCCCGGACGTCTTACGCGGAATTTACGCCCGCAAGGTCAACTATTACGGTAAGCCCGGCACCAGCATCGACAAGATCGTGACCGACAAGCTGAACTATTTTTCCCGCTGGCCCGTGCGCGAATTCACGCTGCGCCCAGGATCGCTGGCGATCCGGCCGCTCAGGGCCGATGGGCGCATCTACGACCTCACGTTCGTATTCGATTTCAGGGAAGCGTCAGCCACCAAGCACAGCGGCGGGACGGGGTATGCAAGGTTGGAGATCGATCTGGCCGAGGGGCATGGGAAGATCGTGCGGGAAAGTGGGAAGGTGATTGGGAGGAATTGAGGGGGCTTGCAGCAGTCCTCACGCGATCACCGCTAACCCCTTGGCCTTCACAATCGTCAGCAACTTCAGCGAGGGTCCGCTTGGTTTTTTCTCGCCACACTCCCACTTCGACACCAGACCCGCCGTCACGCCGATGTACTGAGCAAACACAGCCTGGCTGACGCCTTCCTTTTCGCGGATCGCGCGAATGTCCGCAGGTGTCAGGCACTTACGGCGGCGCTGGCCGCCATGTGTGCGGCCGCACCGGTTCGGCGACACCATAAGTGCCCGACACCCACAACCCCTGCGACCTCCCCCCACACCCCCATCCACCCCTTCGCGCAAAATCCCCCTTCGAATCGCCGCCATCCTCGGCTACTACTCATCTCCCATGGCGCGATATGTTTTCATCACTGGCGGCGTGGTTTCCTCGCTTGGCAAAGGACTGGCATCGGCGGCCCTCGGAGCTCTGCTCCAGGCGCGCGGCTTTCGCGTGCGGTTGCGCAAGCTCGATCCCTATCTGAACGTCGATCCCGGCACCATGAGCCCGACCCAGCACGGCGAGGTGTTCGTCACCGACGACGGCGCCGAGACCGATCTCGATCTCGGGCATTACGAGCGCTTTACCGGCGTGCCGGCCTCCAAGAAGGACAATCTCACCACCGGGCGCATCTATCAGGACATCATCGCCAAGGAGCGGCGCGGTGACTATCTCGGCGGCACCGTGCAGGTGATCCCGCATGTCACCGACGCCATCAAGGCCTTTGTTCTGGAAGGCAATGAGGGCGTCGACTTCGTGCTGGTGGAGATCGGCGGCACGGTCGGCGACATCGAGGGGCTGCCGTTCTTCGAGGCCATCCGCCAGTTGGGCCAAGAGCTGCCACGCGGGCAATCGATCTTCATACACCTCACCTTGATCCCCTATATTCCGAGCGCCGGCGAGCTGAAAACCAAACCGACGCAGCATTCGGTCAAGGAGCTGCGCTCGATCGGCATCCAGCCGAACATCCTGCTCTGTCGTTGCGACCGGGAAGTGCCGGCCTCCGAGCGCAAGAAAATCGCGCTGTTCTGCAACGTGCGCCCCGAGGCCGTCATTCAGGCGCTGGACGTGGCCAGCATCTACGACGTGCCGATCGCCTATCATCGCGAGGGGCTGGACGCGCAGGTGCTGGGCGCCTTTGGCATCAGCGAGGCACCGCCACCTGACTTGAGCCGTTGGACCCGCATTTCGAAGGCCATCAATAGCCCCGAAGGCGAAGTGACCATTGCCATCGTGGGCAAATACACCGGCCTGAAGGACGCCTACAAATCGCTATCCGAGGCGCTCGCCCATGGCGGCATCGCCAACAATGTGAAGGTACGGTTGGAGTGGATCGACTCGGAAGTGTTCGAGCGCGAAGATGCCACGCCGTTCCTGGAACAAGTGAACGGCATCCTGGTGCCGGGCGGGTTTGGCGAACGCGGCACCGAAGGCAAGATCCGGGCCGCGGGGTTTGCGCGCACGCGGAATGTTCCGTATTTCGGCATCTGCTTTGGCATGCAGATGGCTGTTATCGAGGCGGCGCGCAATGCGGCGGGTATCGATGGCGCGGGGTCAACCGAGTTCGGCACCTGCAAGGAACCGGTCGTTGGCCTGATGACCGAATGGCTCAAAGGCAACGAGCTTGAGAAGCGCTCGAACGCCGGCGATCTCGGCGGCACCATGCGGCTCGGCGCCTACGAGGCAGTGCTGGCCGAAGGCAGCCGAGTTGCCGGGATCTACGGCGGCACGCGCATCTCCGAGCGGCACCGCCACCGCTACGAAGTGAACATGGGCTATCGCGCCAAGCTGGAAGCGGCAGGCCTGCGGTTCTCCGGCGTGTCGCCCGATGGGCTGTTGCCGGAGATTGTCGAGATGCCGACGCATCCGTGGTTCATCGGCGTGCAGTATCATCCCGAACTCAAGAGCCGGCCGTTCGAGCCGCATCCGTTGTTCCGCTCGTTCGTGGCGGCAGCGGTGGAGCAGAGCCGGCTGGTGTAGTTGGCACGAATGCGGCCCATGGCGAGTTATGAGCTTCGGCGATTCGTCCCAATCAGGTCGAGTTGTCCACCGCGCAATCAAATGGCTAACCACTTGAAAATCCCTCGAATCATATAGGCTTTCCTAGGAGCATGCAGCTGGGGAAGACACATGACATCGGCACAGCGGATTGGACTGGTGTTGGCATTGGCCGCCGGGCTCGGCCTTAGCGGATGCGCCAGACTGCAACCCGAGATGCCATGGGGTTGGGCCGCGGCGATGGCCGTGCATCCAAAAGCGCCGAAACTAGCCGCGCATCGCCACAAGACACGGGTTGCCAGACGCGCCAGGGTCGCCGATCCCGATGTGACGGGGTCGACTCCGGTGCCGACAAAGGCGGATGCTGCAGAGTCAGCGGTGATGAGATGCAGCCGCAAGCTTTATCTCGAAACCGCAACCTCGACGGAGCAGATCCGTGCGGCCGAAGTGGCCTGCAGGCAGCTGATCGTGAACCAGCCATATGGCGGGCAGGCGAACTAGGGGGCTGACCCCATTATCACAACCCCATTGTCACAACTTGCACCTGACCTTGAACGTGGCAGACTGCGGTTCCGCAATCCCTTGCGAGGTGCTCGCCATGGCTACCACCGGTCACTGCCTCTGCCGCGATCTCGCCTATGAGTTCGATGGCGATCCGCTGTGGGTCGCTTATTGTCATTGCGAAAGCTGCCGGCGGCATACGTCCTCAACGGTTGCGACCTTTGTCGGCGTGGCTGTCAAGGGCTTTCGATATACACACGGCACACCCGCGAAGTTTGCCTCCTCGCCTGGAGTGACGCGCAGCTTCTGCGCCCGCTGCGGTTCGCCAATGAGCTTTGAGGGCACGAAATGGCCGGGCGAAGTACATCTTTATGTTGGCACGCTCAGCGATCCAGCGGCATTCGTGCCGACCGGTCATGTGCATGTCGCCGAGCGGGTGCCGTGGTTCGAGATTGACGACACCCTGCCGCGCCATCTAGGCAGCGGGTCGTCCTCCGGCAACGCCAACTGAGTTTTTCTCGCCATGCCCGCCACGCCCCTCTCCCGCTTGCTCGCCCCGCGCTCCATTGCTGCCTTCGGCGGCGCCTGGGCCGAACGCGTTGTCGAGCAATGCCAGAAAATGGCCTTTGCCGGCGAGGTCTGGCCCGTGCACCCGAGCAAGCGCGAGGTGCGCGGTGTTAAGTGCTACGCCTCAGTCGCTGACCTGCCGAGCGCGCCGGATGCCAGTTTTGTTGCCGTCAATCGTACTCTCGCCGTCGAGGTGATGGGCGATCTGGCCAGACGCGGGGCGGGTGGCGCGATCTGCTTTGCATCCGGCTTTAAGGAAGCTGGGCCAGACGGCGCGCAGTTGGAGCGGGACCTCATCACGGCGTCCGGCGACATGCCGTTTCTCGGCCCGAACTGTTACGGCCTGATCAACTACGTGGACGGAGCCTTGCTCTGGCCCGACCAGCATGGCGGCCAACGCACGGAACGCGGCGTTGCCATTCTCATGCAGTCTGGCAACATCGCCATCAACATGACCATGAACCGGCGCGGCGTGCCGATCGCCTATCTCGCCGCGCTAGGCAACCAGGCCAAGGTGGATCTCGCCACCCTCACTGGTGCACTTGCCGCGACCGGACGGGTGTCGGCGATCGGGCTTTGGATCGAGGGCATTCCAGATGTCGTGGCCTTCGCCAGGGCGGCCGAAACTGCCCGCGAACACGGCGTCGGCATCGTAGCGCTGAAGGCTGGCCGCAGCGAGCAAGGCAAAGACCTCGCCATGAGCCACACCGGCTCGCTGACCGGCTCCGATGAGGTAATGGAGGCCTTGCTCTCCCGGCTCGGCGTCGCCCGCGTATTCTCGCTGCCCGATTTCCTTGAGACGCTGAAGCTTCTGCACGTTCACGGCCCTTTGCCGGGCAACCGCATCGTCAGCCTGAGCTGTTCGGGCGCCGAGGCGTTGCTGATGGCCGACACGGCGGCAGGCAAGCTGTTGGATTTCGCGCCATTTACGCAGGCCGATATTGCGCGCATCCGGCCGACCACCAACCCGATCGTCACCATATCCAATCCGTTCGACTACCACACCTTCGATTGGGCAAAGCATGACCGGCTGCTGGCGACCTTCACCGAAGTGCTGAACAGTGGCTATGATATGGGCTTTCTTGTTCTCGACATGCCGCGCTCGGATCGTTGCGACGACGCCGAATACAAAATTGCCAGCGACGCGTTCATCGCTGCGGCCGAGGCGACGGGCGCACGGGCGGGGATACTGGCGACGCTGAACGAATGCATGCCCGAACCTTACGCCCACGCGTTGATGGCCAAGGGCGTCGTACCGTTCATGGGCATCGATCAGGCGCTGACGGCGATCGAGAAGGCCGCCTTCATCGGCCGATCAACAGGTGAACCGTTCGTGCCGCTTGGCCTGGGCGCGGACCTGACCGATGTGGTCGCGCTCTCCGAGTGGGAGGCCAAGCAGGCGCTGCGACCGTTCGGCCTGCTGCTGCCCGCGGGCCAACTGGTGCGAAACGCCGAAGAAGCGCGCGCGGCCTTTGCTGCGATTGGCGGTCCAGTGGTCGTGAAGGCCTGCTCACGCGTACTGCTGCACAAGACCGAGGCGGGCGCCGTGCGACTCAATGTGCGCAGTGCGGACGATGCGGCGGCGGCGGTCGCTTCAATGGCCAGCCTTGCCGACACCTTCATCGTCGAAGAGATGGTTACCGATACCGTCGCTGAGCTGATCATCGGCATCAAGCGCGATCCGCAGGTCGGACTAGTGCTAATGATTGGCTCGGGCGGCATTCTGGTGGAGCTGATCGGCGACGTGCGCACGCTGCTGTTCCCGGTCAGCGCCGCCGACGCTGAGCGCGCGGTGCTGTCGCTGAAGGCGGCAAAATTGCTGCAAGGCTTCCGCGACAAGCCGAAGGGCGACATCGCGTCAGCGGTCGCCGCCATCCTGGCTGTCGCTCGTTACGCCGGGGCGAACGCCGATACGCTCGCCGAACTCGACATCAACCCGCTGATCGTCCGGTCGGAGGGTAAGGGGGCGGTGGCGGTAGATGCTCTGGTTCGACAATCCGGCGTTTGAATAGCCTCAGACATGTGATAGGAATTGGTCATGATAAAGCACTCGAAAAATCTCCCTCCGTGGGGCAACTTGGTGTTGGAGCCTACTCCCGCTCAATGCGCGGCATGGGACGCCCTGACGCGCGAGGAGCAGTTGGCGGTGTTCCGGGAGGCGGTTGATGGGCCAGAGGCGAGAACCGATTCTGGCATGTCACTTGACGACGTTCTAATCAGAGCCCGAGCCAGATCGGCTGCCAAGAGCCATGTCCGACTTTCGACTTTCGAATCGAGCGACGATACGGCTTGAAGAGATCTATCAATTCAGTGAAGAGCGCTTTGGCCGCAATCGGGCCGAGAAATACTTGGCAGCCCAGAAGCGCAGCATCGCATTGCTTGCTGAATTTCCGCGCAAAGGTCGGGTCGCGGATGAAATCGGCGTCGGCCTGAAACTCTATCGATTTCAATCCCACTACATCGTTTACAGTCTTGAGCCCGATCATATTCTGATCCGTCGTTTGGTCCACGTGTCCCAAGAGCTCCGTTCCGACATCATCGAGTGACCCCATGACCTCCCCCATCCGTATCCACCGCAATGGCCGCATCCTCGAAGTCACGCTCGACCGGCCCAAGGCCAACGCCATCGACACGCCGACCTCGCGCCTGATGGGCGAGACCTTCCGCGCTTTCCGCGACGATCCGGAGCTGCGCGTCGCCATAATTACGGGCGCTGGGGAAAAATTCTTTTCCGCCGGCTGGGACCTGAAATCGGCTGCGGCCGGCACCGAGGCGCCCGATGCCGACTATGGCGTCGGTGGTTTCGGCGGGTTGCAAGAGCTGATCGATCTCAACAAGCCGGTGATCGCGGCGCTGAACGGCATGGCGGTCGGCGGCGGGTTCGAGCTGGCGCTGTCTGCGGACATGATTATCGCCGCCGAGCACGTCACTTTCGCGTTGCCCGAGATCAAGGCTGGGACGCTCGCCGATGCCGCCACCATCAAGTTGTCGCGGAGAATCCCGCATCACATCGCGATGGATCTGCTGCTCACCGGCCGCTGGATGGATGTAGCCGAAGCCAAGCAGTGGGGCCTGGTCAACCAGGTGGTCCCCGCCGCCAAACTCATGGAGCGTGCCCGCGAAATCGCCCAGCTTCTGGCCGACGGCCCGCCGCTGGTATTCGCCGCTATCAAAGAGGTGATGCGCGAAACCGAGGGCAAGCCGTTCCTGGAGGCCATGGCGCTGGTTAACCGACGAAAACTGCGCACGGTGGACACGCTGTATGCCAGCGAAGACCAGAAGGAGGGCCCGCGCGCCTTTGCCGAGAAGCGGGCGCCGGTGTGGAAGGGTCGGTAACTTGTCGGTTGGGCCAAGCCTTGTGACGCGACCCGACAAACCACACACGCCGCCCATGGTCGTTGGGTCGCGCAAAGCTTGACCCAAGCTGCGTTTAACGCACCGCAGGACCCAACAACAGCCCCTCGATATCGGGCCGGGACGGCACGCCGGGACCGTCGATTGGCGTGCCGAACTGCCCGGCCAGCAGCAGATGCGCGTAGCCGTGCACGCTGGTCCAGACCAGCCGTTCCAGCGCCTGGCGCGCCTCGACCGACGTGTCGCCGCGCAGCACCGCAATCGGCGCGCAGATCTCCTCCAGCTGGCGGCGCGCCACCTCACCCGCCCCGCGAAAGGCCGGATCGCTCCAGTCCAGCCGCGATGGCGAGAACATCAGCCGGAACTGCTGGGGGCACTCGCGCGCAAAGCGAATGTAGCCGTCGCAGGCCGCCTTCAGGCGGCTGCGCGGATCGCTCGGGCCCTGGTCCATCTCGCTCTGGATGGTGCGCACGAAGCGCTCGAAGGCGCCTGCGCCGACAGCGGCGAGCAGCGCCTTCAACGTCGGGAAATGGTGCGCTGGCGCGGCATGGGAGACACCGGCACGCGCAGCCACGGCGCGCAGCGACAGGGCATCGAGCCCCTGCTCCTCGAGGATAGCGCCTGCCGCCGCCAACAACGCATTGCGCAGGTCGCCGTGATGGTAGCGGGAACGGTCGGTCATGGGTCAACCTTAAACCGAGACCCGAAAAAGCACAATCTAGGCGGTGACAACATTTTCTTGACAGTGCCAACAGACGTTCGCATAGTCAATGTTGTCGCTGTCAAGATGGAGAGTCGGAATGACCTGGGAGAACTGGTTTTCAAGCGCCAATTCGGTTGCGCTGGCGAGTTGGGCGGCGCTCATTCTGCTGCCGCGCTGGCCGTGGCTGCGCGCCATCCTGCGTTATGCCGTCCCCGCCACCTTGGCCGTGGCCTACACGTTGCTGGCCGCTGTCTATTTTTTCCGCATCGAAGGCGGCGGGTTCAATTCACTGGCGCAGGTGCGCGCGCTGTTGGGCACCGAGCCGACGCTGCTGGCCGGCTGGCTGCACTACCTCGCTTTCGACCTGTTCGTCGGTACCTGGATCGCCGAGCGGGCCGGCGCGCTTGGGCTATCGCGGCTGATCCAGGCGCCGATCCTCGCCCTGACCTTCCTGTTCGGGCCAATCGGCTACCTGGTCTTTACCGCCGTCAATCTCGTCCTGGCATCAACCAAGCCGTCCACCTCGGAGGTCCTGTCATGAATATTGCCATACAAACCCTATCGCCTGCGGCCGCTTGGACTGGGAGCCAACGCGGCAGAGCGACACCGGACAACTCAGTTCGAAGCACCCCCGTTGCCGTTACATCCGCCATGCTAGCATTGCTGCTGCCGACCGTGCTTGCCTCCGGCATGGACGAACGAACGCTGAACGGCGCCAACCTGTGGCTGAAACCGATCCACTTCGAATTCGCCTTGGCGATCAACTTCGCCACCCTCGCGCTGTTACTGCCGATGCTGTCGCCAGCGTGGCAGACATCGCGGGCCCTGCGCTGGTCGCTGCAGGCCGCCGGGTTCTCCGCCCTGTTGGAGATTTTCTGGATTCTGAGTGAGGCCGCACTTGGCCGCGCCTCGCACTTCAATGTCGCGACGCCCCTGGAGGTGCTCCTTTATCCGCTGGCGGGCATCGGCTCGCTGCTGATCGTGTGGAGTTCTGGTGTGTTCGGCTACGCCTTGTGGCGTTCGCCGCTGCGGCCCGGCGCCAACCATCTGCGGCGCGGTGCGGCTATCGGACTGATCCTGGGCTCGGTGGTGACGGTTGTCGTCGCCGGTTTCATGAGCGCAGGCCACAGCCATCTGGTCGGCGGGCCGCAGACTGACGCTTTCGGCCTGCCTTTCCTGGGCTGGGCGACGCGCGGCGGCGACCTGCGCGTACCGCATTTCTTTGCCACGCACGCCATCCAGGCACTGCCAATCGCGGGACTGCTGGCGGACCGGCTGATCGGGACGCGCGCGACGTGGTTGATGCCGATGGTTGCAACGGTCTACTTCAGTGCAGTTTTCGGGCTATTCGTCCAGGCCTTAATGGGGATACCCTTGATCCGTCTATGACACATCAATGGGGTCTGACCGCTAGACGAAAGGCGACCATGCTGCGCTTCCTGACGCCAGCCGATTACACCGTGTCGCCGTGGAAAAACGGTTTGGGCACCACCACCGAAATCGCCCGTTATGCCGATGGGACTGCAGGCGGTTTCGACTTCGACTGGCGTGTGAGCGCGGCCGATGTTGTGGCCGATGGGCCGTTCTCGACCTTTCCGGGCATCCATAGGACGATCGTAATGGTCACCGGCAACGGCATGGAGTTACAGTTCGCGGACGGCTCCATGCACCACCTGTTGCCGTTGAAGCCGTTCACCTTCGATGGTGGCATTGGGGTTAACGGCCGCCTGATCGCGGGGCCGGTTCGCGACTTCAACGTCATGGTGCGGCGCCAAACGTGGCTGGCGCAGACCGAAGTCTGGCATTCGGGTCACATTAAAGTGGCACCGGTCGAGAGCCAAATTGTACTGGCTTACGTCGTTTCGGGGCACTGGCACGTTTCGGCCAACGATCAGATCAGTACGCTGACGCCAGATCAGACGCTATCGGTGGGATTTCCGGTGACAGGCGATTTGCAAGCTGGGTGCGACGGAGCCGTCCTGCTACTGGTCACGCTCACACAGGCAACCACGGGTTGAAACGAGACAGCAGGACGGTGACGCGGCAATCGGGTCAGACCCCTTCGGCCAAGGGGGCTGACCGCAAGGCTGACGCACGCCCGTGCACCGCAGACTTGGCGACCCCGGCAATGTCGTCTACAGCAAAATGGAAAATTCCGTATTGAAAGACCGCCATGACAGTAGCCGCTGCTATTCCGGGTATTCTGCCCCGCCAAGCCATTGTGCGGCTGATTGACAGCGGTGCAATTTCGCTCGCGACCCCCGCGGCCGCTGGCCAGTTGCAGCCCGCCAGCCTGGATCTGCGGCTGGGCACCGAGGCCTTCCGTATCCGGGCGAGCTTCCTGCCGCAGCCGGGCAAAACGGTCGAAAGCAAGCTTGGCGATTTGATCCTGCATCGCTTCGACCTAAGGGACAGCGCGGTGCTGGAAACCGGCTGCGTTTACCTTGTGCCGCTGCTTGAAATGCTGGCGCTGCCGCCCGATCTCGCCGCCACCGCCAACCCGAAAAGCTCCACCGGGCGGCTCGATGTGTTCACCCGCGTGATCGCCGATGGCGTGCCCGCCTTCGACCAGATGCCCGCAGGCTATCGTGGCAAACTCTATGCCGAAATCTGCCCGCAGACCTTCCCAATTGTGGTGCGCACTGGCTCGCGCCTCAGCCAGATCCGCTTCCGGCGCGGTCCCCAGCCCGATTCCAACTCCCGCGTCGTCGACCTGTCGGTGGACTTGGCATCGGTGACCGACGGGCTGATCGGCTACCGCGCCAAACGGCATACCGGCGTCATCGATATTGATAAGCCGGGCGCTTATGAAACCGCCGAGTTCTGGGAGCAGATCCATCAAGGTAAAGGACGCGGACGGCTGATCCTGGATCCGAACCAGTTCTACATCCTGGCCTCAAAGGAAGCCGTTACCGTGCCGCCCGACGAGGCCGCCGAAATGGTGCCGTTCAATCCGCTGGTGGGGGAATTCCGAGTACACTACGCCGGTTTCTTCGATCCCGGCTTCGGCTTTGCCGGTACCAGCGGCGAGGGCGCGCGGGCCGTCCTGGAAGTGCGCTCACATACCGTGCCGTTCATTCTCGAACACGGCCAGACCATCGGACGCTTGGTGTATGAGCCGATGACGGAGCGTCCCGATGTGTTGTATGGCGCAGGGTTGGGCTCGAACTATCAGGGGCAGGGGCTGAAGCTGGGGAAGCATTTCATATGAAGAATTGGGCAGTGAGCAGCGAGGCGGTCGTGACGCGACATTGTCATCCCGTGCGCGGCGCAGCGTTTTGACGGTGCGCTGCAGACACGGGACCTCATGGGGCTCAAGCCGTGGTCCAACGCGGCAAGCGCCCCATGACGTCCCGGATCAGCGCTGCACCGTAAGAATGCTGCAGCGCATCCGGGATGACATCGTTTTCGAGGGCGCGCAGCCCATCCCAAAACCTGTCATCCCGTG
>JANLQJ010000351.1:0-12960 GCA_031367715.1 Hyphomicrobiaceae bacterium
ACTATTGTGCGGCGCCCGTTCACCGGAAACGGGTATTTGGCCCGATTACCCCCGCCTGGCGCGCCCAGTTTTCCCGGCGCCTTACTCACTGAGGGCAAACCCCCCCGGCACGGCCCCCCCCCCCCCGGCAAGGCGAAACCCCCCGGCACCAGACGCCGGGGGTATTGCAGAATACCTCCGGCACGCCCAGGTATCCCCACACCCCCCCTCGCCGACAAGGGGGGTACTCCCCTCGCCGGCAAGGGGCGTCACCGCGTTGAAAATCCAGCGGAAACACCCTGCGGTCGACCACACCCCATTTCTTGAAACCCCATGCGCTCAAACGCAGGTCATGCGCTGCACCGCAGGGTATTTTCGACAACTAGGTGATTGCCTAGGATGTTCTCCTGCCATATCTATGTCTCGGCGGGGGAGTTGCGATGCGTATTGGCGTGCTCGGACTGGCGTTGTGTTTATCGGGTTGCGCCCACGACCGGCCAATCACGGTCGTCCGGTTGCCAGCCCCAGTCGTCAGGTGCCCATCTGACAATCAGCTGAAAGACATGGCGATCAAGATCTCGATCGCGACCTATCGGCAGGCTCCGGGCGGTTCTCGGTCCTGCGCATGTCCTGGCGATACCTACATCAGGGGCGGGCAAGAGACGCCGTGCTCGGCTCCCGGCGCCATTCATCCGGCCACCTGGGTGTTCTGCCGCCGCGAGGACGTGCCACCTGATTTGATCCGGCAGATGCGGACCGGCTGCCGTTCATAGAGCGCTCTGCGGCCTTGCGCTCGCCATCGGCTTTCTCGCACCCCTTTGCGTCCTTGGTCCGTTCGCGCGCCCGTTGCGCCCGTTCGGCCGCCGCCGAGGCCGCCGCCTCGCGCTCCGCCGCCTGCGTTGCCTCGATGGCAAGCCGCGCCTCGGCCTCGGATGCGACCCGCGCGATGATCTTGTCCCGCTCGCCCGACACATCGAGCGACTTGATAGCCTCGTCGATGGACCGCCGGTCGATCGGTATCCGCTGCGCGGTCAGGACTTGGACGATGGTGTCGAGCGACGGCCCGTCATCTTCCGTAAGTGACCAACGGATTCCGATCACGCTGGGGGCGCAAAGGTCTATGCGGACATCCGCTCGATTGTGGCAACCGGCCAACAGAAAGGCCGGAGCGCGCTCACTGCAATCCGCGAAGCTCTTGGCACCGGCAGCGCTGCCGCCGCGTAATTGCACCGCATGAGGTGAGCGGTTACAATTTCTGAGCGCAAACCATTCTTAGGTGCTCAAGTGACACGTCCATATCCCAAACATCATAGAGTGTCACACTGCGCGGCCGAGTGGCGCGCGATCCCCACAGCAGTATTTCGACGGCGCAACCGCCCTCCACAACTCGAAAGCTCGACCGGAAGTTTAACTGGCCGATCCTTTTACCATTCTTAGATAGCACTAAATCCTTCGACACGCGCCCCGAACCTAGTTGCGCTCCGGTCCCTTGATAAAAGTCGGCTAAAAACTTTGAGAATCGCGCACCCCACGAACGCTCGGCAATCTGCTTATACTTATCGTTGAGCGACTCTACGGACGGCAAGCCAAACTCTCCTTGAGAGAATAGCGTCCTCTGGCCTGCGTCAATCACTATAGGCTTAGTCTCACCCCTTAAAAGAATGCGCAAACGCATTCTATGGTCCAATCCTTTATAACTAAAATTGTAATATCGGCTTGTTTCTGATCTATAATAACTTATTTGATAAACTCTTTCAAACTGATATTCTCTATCGTTTACCGAGAACGACTGTTCGCGTACTGTTAGGTGCCCCTCTCTAGCATCGACGCGCTCGCGACAAAACCAACTCAATAACATCAATGACCAAATCGTCGAAAACATGACCAACACTACAATACCCGCAGTTGACACGATTCTCACCCCCCCTAACTGGTCTCTTGGCACAACCAGCGACAGCAAACCGCTGCTGTCGCTTGAAGTCGTAGGGTACGACGTCCAGCCGTTGCGCTCAATCCGCACTGTCGACCTCCAACCGATGATGCCCGGCGGAAAGCTCGAAACGGCCTTTGGGGAACCGCTCAGGCCGTTTCCAGCGCCTTGGCCTTCTTTGCCTCCGCCTTGGCATGGGCGCGGGCAAGGCCGTGGGGATCGGCGTCAATGGCTTCGAGATAGCTGACCATGCCAACGTCCGGACTGTGCCGTCCGATCTCCCAGGCCCGGATGCTATGGACCGGAATGCCGTAGAGCGCCGCGAACTGCGTTTGGCTCAGTTGCAGCCGGCGCCGAAGCGATTGCACCAGCGTCGGCGCATTGGGCTTGCCGTCGATCTTCAGGCTCGCCGCCATGTCGGGATCGTCTGCCGCCCAGGCCGCAATCTGTTCGTCGGTCGGAGGGGGCGTCATGGCCTTGGCCGGAAAGCCTTCCGCAGCAAGGCTATCGAGCAACGCCTTGGGGTCGGCGACATGTGGCAATCTTACCGCCCTGGCCGCGCCCGCCATCGGGCTCTCGATCGCTTCCTTGGCCTCCTTCAACCCCAAGCCGTGCGCCCGCAGCAACTTGATGGCCGGACTGCTGCCAAGCGGAGTTCGTTGCTTGATCGGTTCGAGCAGCAGATCGAACGGCGGGCCGTCGTCAGGCTTGAGCGTAGTAGGCATCGGTTTCACCTTTTTCGGATGGCCAAACGGTAATGATCGCGATACGGCGCTCGAAGCCGTCCGCCGAAATGACGGTCAGGAGCCGGCCGTCAACGAGGCCGATGGATTTGGTGCGTTCCTCTGGCCGGTCCCGATCCGCAAGATGCAGGCAGCGCCGATCTTCGAACACGCGAGCGGCATCCCAAAACGAAATGGCGCGGGCGGCCAGCACCCTTGCGGCCTTGTCGTCGTCCCACTCGAAATGGTCGGTTTCCATGCCATATGCGTATCACACATAGGATCGGAGCCGCGTGTCCGCAATTGCGAATTTGCGAAAAAGCAATATTGCCCGCCGGGTTGCTGGACCATGACCGCCGGTTCCGAGCGCGATTTGTCCGCGCCGTCTCAACGGGTTGCGCCAGACCGGCGATTGTGGCCTGGACTTTAGCGCCACTCCACGCAACAGGACCTTCCGCCGATCACGGAGACCAGCATGCGCACCGCCGCCCGCCCGAATTTGAACATGCCCATGATCGCCGAACTGGCTGGGGCCATTCGCAACCATGCCGAGTTCGAATTGCACCTTCGCGGTCAGATCACAACGGACGAGCGGCGCGCGGCGATCGCGGAGGCGGTCAGGCTGCTGGAAACGTCGGCCACGCCAAAATCGTGTTGGGACATTCTCGGGGTCCGGCCGAACGCCACATTCGACGAGATCGAGGCTGCATCCGTGCAGCTTTCCCAGCAGCCAGCCGCAACTTTGAGCGGCGCACGCATCTGGGCGGCCGAAGTCAAGGCGGCGCGGGACGAGGCGGTAAGCCTTTGGCGGCGCCGGCGATGGTAGGGCGGTAGAACGACACCTGCAGACCCATCGCACGACGCCCTCAGACCCATGTGGTCATGCGACAGACCCGTCCGGCGGCCTGACAGACCCGGACAGACCTCATGGGGTCAATCGAAGAGCTCGGAAATACGCCTTTGGGTCAATCGGTTGGGTCAATTGTGGGTCAATCGCCTTTGCCCTTGGGTCTGATCGGGTCGCCCGTGGTCGGCGCCGGTCTGCCGGTCGACGATCACCATCGATGCCGATCGCGATCCGACCCCCCCGACGCATGCCGCCTCGGATGCCCCGTCGCTGCCCACACGTGAAGCGCAGGAGGCCCGGAACAGCAAAAAGGTAGCCCCCACCAGCCTTCGGCCGTCCTGCGTGCCCTAGAGAGACCCTACGCGATGGCATAGGCCATGCGCCGCCCCTGCCGGAAGGTCCGGATGATGCCGGACGCCCTCACGTCGGCGATCAGCCGCTGCGCCTGGGTTTGCGACCAGCCCCACCGCGCCGCCAGATCGCGCTCGACCGGAACCGCGCCGGCCGCCGTCAGGGCGATCAGGTCCGCCTCGGCTTGTTGGCGGGTGTGCCGCTGGCCAGGCTTGGGCGGCGTCGGGACGTTGGCGGCAACCAGCGTCAGGCCGGCGGGCCGCACAATCGGCTGCCGGCGCCGGATCGGTCCGAATGCGGCGGACCCGGCGAAGATGACGCCAAGCTGCAACGCGATCGGCAACATCATCGGCGCATAGAGCTGAACGTTTCTGGGATCGATGTTGAAGGCGGCGGCGGTAGAAACCAGCGCCATCGCCTCCGGGCTGTAGGTCGTTGCGCGGGCCTCTGTCTCGAAACCTGCGGCGGCGTGCTCAGCGTCCATGGCCTGCGCCTCGATGCTCTTGCATGTCGCCTTGCAGCCGCCCTTCTTGCCCTCGGCCTCGGCGTTCGCCCGCAACCGCCGGGCCTCGGCCAGCTTGCCGTCCCGCTGCGTCAGGAGCTGGTCGTGATGCTGCTTGGTGATCTCATCGCTGCTGATGATCACGTTCAACGCTCCGGCCGTGCGCTGGACGCTCGACCACATCGTGGTTCCGATGCAAAGCCCGATGGCCAGCCACATGCCAAGCCGCTGGGTGCGGTTGAGCTCTTCGCCCGCGTGCTCCTTGCCCAGCAGGATGGCGAGGGCAATAACCGGGGGGGCGGGCGGGGGGCGGGGGGGCGCGTCCCAGCCGCCGTCGTGGTGTTGGAGCTGAAGGCCGATCTCGCCGGTAACGCAGCCGAGCGTGACAAAGCCGAAAAGCCCTCGGGCCACAATTTGTGTCCGGGGGAGTGGAAATTTAAGCGTGTTGAGGGTATGTGAAAGGGAAGTCATTTCGAACCTTGATCGTTCGGTTTGGCTAGGCCTCGGCGAGCGTTATCAGCGCTTTCCGGGGCCGTTTCTTTTGCACCGGATCATTCCGGATGCAGATCAACGATCCCACACATACGCGAAATGACAGTTAATTTCAATGGGGTGCAGGCGGACATTCGTCTGAATTGTGCTGCATTTTCCGAGGCTTGGGCGCGCTTGCCCGCTTTTGGGAATGGCCGAAGCCTCCTCGTTGCTCCAGCAAGAAAGCTCACCGAATGCCGCACAACCGCGACACAGGCGGGGCCGTGCGTTGATGCGATTGGGAGCAACATTGCCCATCGTTGCAAGATCAACATTCCCGCCGACGAAGTATTCGCAAAATACAATCGGCGGTTTTTCTCTCGACTGCGGCAACAAAACCACAGCCCAAGACCGAATTACCCTCCCCATCCATTGAAAACGCCCATATTTTCTGTCATCTATTCATGGAGTTGTTCGCGTCTGTTGAGTTGATACTTCAACATTCGCGACGGCATGTGGGGGCGAAAATGGCGACGGCAGCAGCTCGGATCAATTCCACAATCGCAAATGAACCAGGGAACTCGACCCGTGGTGCTGCCGCCCCGTTGCCCGTCATCGCCCGCCTGTCGCTTGAGGGTGATCGGCGCGAATACCGGCCGGCCGACGTGACCGCGCCCGATGGCTCAACGGCCACGGTCGCCCGCGTCCAGAATACCTCCCCGCTCGAATGGCTCGCCTCCCGGTCCCGCGACCCATTGCAGCCGTATCAGCTCGAAACCGGCCGCCTCGTGGTTCGCGATTTCCACCGCGCCCGGCAGTCCAGCATCCGCGTTGCCAACGTGTCGGCCGGGGCGCTTTACCGCACGGCCGACATGATGAAGCAGTCGAAGGATTGGGATGGTCGGGGCGCTGCTTCCAAACAGCCGCGCGCTTACGGCGTCTCCGATGCCCGGCTCGACGCCATCCGCCGGCTGGGCTCCCTGTTGGCCCATGTCGGCGCGGTGTCGTTCCATTTGTTGGAGCGCGTGCTCTCCGATGAGGTCGGCCTGGCGGCATTGACGGCCGAATTGGGCGAGGACCAGAAATACGTTTCGCGCCGGTTCCGCGAGGCGTTGGACAGCGCGGCCTCGTTCTACCAGCTAGCGCCCAAGGGGTATGTCAGCCATCCCGGCCGGGAGCAGTGACGATGAGCCTGACGCTGAAACCCTACAACTGGAAACGTAAGGGCCTGAAGGCGCGGGCCCTCTGCGCGCTTCGGCACGGCTCATTCGCACCCCTGGTCTGCCGAGCGATCGTGCTGGTCCAAACTCATTTGCCGGATGTGCGTCCGGGAGCGGTATCGGGTCGGTTGCTGATGATCGACCTTACGAATGATGGCTGGCTTGGGTGCGACTGGACCTCTGTGCGGGCCTACCGGGCGTTCGCGTCAAGTCTCAATCGCGCCTATGCCGAGACCGGTGGCCGGACTGTTCGCCATTTTGTTGACGGTGTCCTGGCCTGGGCCGTGCTCGACTGCGGTAGGGCCGGCGAACCTCGGGCATTCGAACCGCCGAACACGGACCCGTTCCCAAACTTCTGCCGTGCCCGCCCTCATGTCGCGCCCGACATGGAGCCCATGACGTCCTATTCGGCATTCTGAGGCAAGACCATGATCGGCTTCGGCTAGGTCTGCGCCGGCATCTCGGCCGCGTCCGTCGGCACGCAAATCGTCCGTATCAATGGCGAATGGATCGCGCGGCATGATGTGCCAGGAAATCGGCCTATTGTTGCACGAGGCCGCACGCGAGCCGACGCCATGGCCGCGCTCGATGACAGCCGCCCACGCATGGCCGATCTCATCGCTGCCGGTCACGGCCTGGCTGTGATCGATAGCGGCCTGATCCGTTAGAGACCGATCATGCGTAAGCTGTTCTATCGGCATTCCCCGGACCAGATTGCGTTCGACCTCGACGGCCTAATCGCACCGGCGACCGATCCGGCCGCCGCGACCATGGCCAGGATCCTCGCGCTGCCCGATACCGGCTCGCTGGCGGGCGTTCTCAATGACCGTGCTATCACGCCAAGCCGACGCGCAAAGCCCGCCAGCAGCGTTCCCTCGTGCGGCGTCGCGGCATCGGACACGGGCGTGTGCCGCATCATCCCCGGCATGCCCGAATGGACCGGCCTTCCGCAAGGGATGCCCGACATGGGCGTGTCCTCGCTGGCCGATGTGGTCGTGACCGGCGATGTGCCCGCGAAGTATTTCCTCAGCCCTAAAGCCTGCGCCGGCATGGTGCGCCGATCCGCACGCCGTGGCCGCGCGCTGCCCGATCATTTGCGGCCGGCGATAGAGGCGGTTGCGAAATCCGGTGATGCAACGCACAACGCTCAGTGGCATTGATCCAGTATCATCGACGACGGCGGCACCTAACGTGGTCGTTAGGAGGGTCTTTGCTTGCCGAGACAATCTTGCAAAGGGCGCGCAAATCAGTGTTCGTGGTGGCAACCTTCCCTAGCCAAGGAGCACCGGGATGACTGACATTGAAACTGAGCATCCTCGCATCAGCGAGGTTGACGCGCATGCTGGCGCCCAATTGGCCCGAAGTGTAGGTGCGGCTCTCAAGAGCGGTCTGGGGAACGCTGAACTTGGCAGCGAGCGCCATTGTGGGCTTCTTCGCGATATCGCTTTTCTAGAAACGCGGGCTTGGTGCCTTGAGACCTTGCGTGTCGCCTACGGAGGGCTCTGACGATCCCCGTTGGGTTTCGGAGGTCACAGGTAATCTGCGAGGCACTTCGGCGAAGCGCGATCTACGGTTTGATTGGGCTAGGCAACGGTGGGGAATTAACGTTTCCCGCCTGAATGGCATCGCGCCAATCACGCAGCGACTGCTGAGCGCTCCCGATGGCCTGCTGATGCTCGTCGAGTTCATTTTGCGGCAACTCACGGGCGCCAAAGCCCTGAGATCCTCGCTCAAGAACCGCAACACGGATGGGCCCATCGACGCCACCAGGATTGGTCTCGATCACATGCTGTACGACCCAAGTCGATAGAAAGACGGCTTCCCTCACGGTTGGCTGGTTTCGTCCTTCACAGAAGGTGTCAACCAGAAACCGCAGGAATGGATCTGCGGACAACTTTCCAGACCCGATAGCCATATAAAAATGCTGCGCATCTAAGAGCAATGGTTGCAAGACACTGAATACGCAACAGTGCGCCGTTCCACCCATTTGAAAAGCAATCACTGAGGTTACATTGCCGCCATCTCCCACCTTCAAGCCTGTGTTATTGAAGTCTTGAACCATGCAACCGCTGAGCGTTAACCCGTAATCGATTGGGTGCTTGCAATTTGCAATATGGCTATGGTTGACGCTGACAAGATGTCTGCAACGGGCGGCAAGCCCAAGATCGCCAGCAAATGCAAAGACTTGATCGCCGGCCAGCAAATGCACCTTCTGACCATGATGATGGCCAATATTCAATCCGCCGGCGCTGCTAGTTAGCATGCTGTCGGCGGCAACAACTACGCCGTCAGTGCAAAGGAAAGCTACGACGACTGTCATTGCCGGAAGACACTGTTGACTTTGGTGTCCGGGTAGCGGCGGTAGATCTCCGACACCAGCTGGGCGAAGGATACCTTGCCGAGCCAGTTGGTCAGCGACGTCAGGTATTCGCGCACTGGCGGAGGTGCCTTGCCCAAGTTCTTGCTTCCGGCCAAAAAACCGTCAGAGGTTAGAGAATAGCGCCGATAGCTGCAACTTTCATCGATCCGAACAAGGCCCTGCTCACTCAACTCCTCAAGCGCCTCGTAGACCCCCCGATCAAATGGACCGTAGTCATAAGGTTCAAAATTAAAATGTGGCCCCCCGGTCAGACCCGACATTTCACGGTCGACGAGGAAAAACAGCTTCTGAACCTTGACCGGCGTAAGAGCCGCGTCAGGCCCAGCAGATGCTAGAGCCGCAAGCACCAAATCGCCACGGTTCATGATTGGTCCATTGCCTCAGCAACCATCTTCAGCATCGATCTCGCCATCAGCAGAGGGGCCATTCGCGGCATATGTCAATCGCCGGGTGATGTGAAGCTTGACTTTTCGCGACAACAAGATGGATCGACCGAAAATGCTAGGGCACTCGCAAGCTAAAACGCCAGCCGGCTCGGGCGTCGCCGGCAATCTCGGTGGGGATGCCAAGGCGGTCACGGTTCGCACCGGCAACGATCCTGGGCATTGAGGCGCGAGGCATGGGCGACGGCATGGGGCGGCTCAATTGGGCCGCCCTTTCCATTAGCGTTCGCCGCTGGCCTTCTGTTTGGCATGCTCGCGCGCCCGATGCGCCACAACGCCGCCGGCCATGTGCTCCGGCGTGGTCGAAATCGATCGTGACCCGCACGCCGAGCACTTCATGCGCTCGCCGACATCGGGGACCGGGTGCGATCCGGGCAGCGGGATCGTCGCGGGATCGAGGTCGCGCTCGCGGCAGCATGACCTGCAGAAGGTCCACATCAGCTTGCCGTCGGCGATGAGGTCGGCGAGGCGGACGAAGCCGAGGGAGGTCATGCGTGGGTCGCAATTGCCAACAGGCCTACGACCGTAGCAACAACGTAGCAACGGCGAACCCAAGAAAAACAGCGTCGTCGGATCTAATTCGCCTAAGTCATTGAATTGATTGGCTCCCCGGGATGGAATCGAACCACCGACCAAGCGGTTAACAGCCGCTTGCTCTACCGCTGAGCTACCGGGGAAAGCCTATGGCGCGGAACGGCATTCGCGGATCAGCGACCGGTTCGCGGCGCATCCGTATAGCGCAATCCTGGTTAAGAATCCATAGCCTCTCGCCAGACTCCGGTTTGGCCTGGTCAAATTGGTGTATTTCCATTGTGTTTCAATGCGTTGACTTGGGCGCGGCCCGCTCCGGTCAGCGTTTGCGCGCGCCTGTGCGCAGATCCTGCCAGCCAGTCGGCTGGTGGCAGACGGCGCAGTTCGGCCCCAGCTTGGTGCGATGCACATCGTCCTGGCGGTGGCAGCCGATGCAGGTCTTGGGCAACCCGACAAAGCGCGGCCCGGCATGGCAGGCCATGCAAGCAGCTTTCTTGTGCGCGCCCTGCAGCGGCCAGAGGCTGTGCGGCCAAAACGTCGTCTTGGTCCAATTGACGGTGCCGTGGCAGCTAGCGCAATTGGCGCCCAGTTCTGCCTGATGCGGATCGTCCTTGGCGTGACAGCCATGGCAGGCCGTGTCGGCCGCGCGGAACTTTGATTTGGGCGCGTGACAGCGACCGCAGGCAACGCCGATATGGGCGCCGGTCAGCGCGAAATCCGTGGCGGAATGGTCGAACAGGTCCAGCGTAACGAAGATGATGCTGGCCTCCCGCCCCTGGTGCTCGGTATGGCAACGCCGGCATTGCGAGCCGGTCACCTCACGGCTGCGGCCATGAAAACCGGTGCGCGTCGCAACGTCAACCGCCACGGTATTGTGGCAGCCAAGGCAGAGCGGGCTTTGCGCCTCACGCGAAAACGCCTGATGGCAATTGGTGCAGATGGCCTCGAGTTGCGCATGCGCAGTGCTGAGCGGACCCGGCATGACAAGGCGCTCAAACAGCGTCTGCGCACAGGCGCTACGCTCGGGCAGCAGCAGGCAAAGCAGACCGACTGTCACACTGGCAAGCAACCGCAGCAGCACTGCGCCAAGGCCTCCTGGGTAGATCAGTAGAAATGCACCGCCACGATGTGCACGACGACGCTCAGCGCCATGATCACGAACAGCGGCACATGCAGCAAATGCCAGGCGCTGAACATGCGCTCGAACAGGATCAGGCGAACGGCGCCGGACACCGCCGCGAAATAGCTTTCGAGATGCATCTTGGCTGCCCGATGCCAAGCCTTGCGGCGCTTGCCATCCAGGCCCATGCGTTTGCTCTCGGCGTTGATGAAGCGCTTGGTGTCACTGGCTGCGTGCCGGCGGATCTTGCTGGCCCGCCAGGACAGCGCTGTCGACTGGCCGACCGCGCCGAACAGCCCGCGCGCCTGCACCCGCGCCACAGCTTCCAGCTCGGTCAATTCGTCCCAGACCGGCGATCCCTGCGGCAGGTCGCCGCCGAGCGCCAGCCGCATGTCGGCGGCGTGAGATGTCATCTCCGACAGCTCGGCCCGCCGGCCATGCAAGCCGCGGTAGATCTGGCCATAGAGATAGCGCCCGACGATGCCGCTGCCGGCGACAAACAGCATCGCGATCAGCGCCACATTGCTGTTAAAGGCGCCGAGCTGGAAACCGGCATGGAACAACACGATGGCCGGCCCGACCGTGCCCAGCAGCATATGGGCGCTGAACCAGCCCGCCGTGCTGCCGAAATTGCGCCAGGAGCGCACATATTTCCGCATCGGGTAGCCCAGCACGGCCAGGATGGTCAGGCCGCCGGCGATGCCAAGCCAATAGCCAAGCCCGAAGCCGGGCGTGAGGCCGGACGCCTCATGCGTGAACCAGCCCATGATCAGCGCGGCCGTGACGGATACGGCAACGCTGCTGGCCACAAACGCGTTCAGCCGATTCGGACGCGGTGGCGCGGCTTTGGCGGCCGGGGCAGGCTTGGTCGCACGCGCTGGCGCCGCTGGCCGGGCCGGCAGCTCCAGTTGCGGTTCCAATCTGCGCCGGCCGGGCCCCGCTGGTTGCGCGGCCACGCTGGATGCGCGAAAGCTCATAAGCAAGTCTCCAGTCCCAATTTGACGGGGCGATCCGCTGGCGCGGCCCGATGCCGACACAAGCCAGCCAGATTCGCCGGTACAATGCAAAGCCCAGACGCACTAACGCTCGGCAAATCCGGCCATTTCTTGACGCCGCCGCGCCTGTTGCCGAGCTGGGATGGAAGGGAATAAATGCATCGCCTGATCCGTTGCCACGGCCCGCTGATGGCTCGAAGGGCCAAATCGTGTGTTCGCGCCCTCCTGGCCGCCCTGCTGCTGCCGGCTGCCGCCTGGGCGGCCGATCCCGACATCGCGCTCATCAAGGCCGCACGCAAGGGTGATCCGGCGGCGGCGCAAAAGGCGCTGGCGGCGGGAGCCAACGCCAATCGCGTGGATTTTGCTGGCGATACGGTGCTGATGCATGCGGCGCGCACCGGGCATGGCAGCGTTGCCAAGCTGTTGTTGACCGGCGATCTCAACGTCGAAGCGCGCAATCGCGACGGTGAGACGGCGCTGCTGACGGCCTCGCGCGCCTGCGCTGGCGGCGTTATCGAGCTTTTGCTCACCGTGCATGCCGATGCCGGTGTCACTGACGCTGCCGGCAACACAGCGCTGATGTTGGCAGCTGATCGCTGCGGCGCTACGGTGGTGCAACGGCTGATCAAGGTGACGCGAGAGCTGAATGGCCGTGACAAAGAAGGCTGGACGGCGCTCTGGCACGCTGCCGATCGCAACAATCTGGCCGGGGCGACGGCACTGCTGGAAGCTGGCGCCGATGCGGGTCTAGCGCCCGCTGGACGGCGTGGTTTGCTGTGGCAGGCGGTGGAACGGCAACAGGCCGGGCTGGTCGATCAGCTGCTGGCGCACCGCATGCCGGCCGACACCCCGACCGACAGTGGCAGCACGCTGCTGATGCTGGCGGCCAAGCAGGGCAACCCCGAAATCGTCGGCAGGCTGCTGAAAGCGGGGGCCGATCCCGACCAGCGCAACGCGCTTGGCCAGACCGCGCTGATGCTCGCGGCGGCGGCCGGTCAGGACAAGGCGATTGCCGCGCTTCTGCAGGCCAAGGCCAATGCCTCGCTGCGCGATAAGAAAAAAGAAACGGCCCTGGACATTGCCAAGGCCGCAGGTGCGCAGACGGCAGTCAAACTGCTGCAGTAGCCAACGGGTGTGAGCGCGGGGGGAACCGGCGCTCACACCCTCGGGCGCATGGTGATCGTGGGCATCACCGCGCGGTAGGTCGATCGTTCGGCAACCGCTTGTACCAGCCCACTTATGGTTTGACCTGTCACTTTGAAGGTTCGTGACAGAGGTCATGGCGTAGGGGCGCACAGCAGTGCGCCCGTCCAAGAGCTTGCCGCGCAGCTAGGAGCCCGTCCAGATAGCCATTGTAGCCATGGCGGCGGGGCGGTTTTGCGATCGTAACCCGCCTCAGGCGGGGTTTGCACCCCTGAACAGCTTGCAAAGGTTGTGTGCGGTGCAGATCATTGCCCATTCCGAGCGCA
>JANLQJ010000357.1:0-4591 GCA_031367715.1 Hyphomicrobiaceae bacterium
TGCGCTCGGAATGGGCCCTGGTATGCGCTGCCCACAACCTCTGCAAGCTGTTCAGGGGTGCAAACCCCGCCTGAGGCGGGTTACGATCGCAAAACCGCCCCGCCGCCATGGCTACAATGGCTATCTGGACGGGCTCCTAGCACTGATTTTCTCGAGGCACAAGCGGTTATTCAAGGGGTGCTACCCCTTAACTACTTATGGCAACCCGTAAAGCCCCGCGAAGCGGGGAACGAGTGAAGACGCAAGGCGTCCTACACCTGAGCTACGGTTCAGCCCCACGCACGGGGATCAAGTGTACATTGACGGCAATATGATAGCCGACCACGGTCATCAATGCCAACCTTCTGTCAGGTCAGCCACCCATGTCCCAACCCACCTACCTCTCCTTCTGGGGCAAGGCCCGCCCACCGACTGAGGACGATCCGCTCGACCGGCACCCACTTGCTTATCATTGCCTTGATGTGGCAGCTGTCGCCGACGAGATCTTGCGGCAGAACCCCCGCCGGCTGGCGGCTATGGCGCGCCTAGCGAGGACCGACGACGTCGACAGCTTTCGTAACCTGTTGGTCGCGCTGATTGCGCTTCATGATATCGGCAAATTCGCGACGACCTTTCAATCCAAAGTTCCGGATGCTTGGCCGCATAGCGTTCTGGGGGCCATTCCGCTGAACCAAAGGACCGATGGCGATCATGCTCAGCTGGCCTCGCGCGCCCGCGTCGTGCTCGGCCTGAAACCGGCGCTGAAAGATTGCTTCGAGGACTGGGATTGGCCTCCCTTCGACTGCCTATGGCACGCCGTTTCCGGACACCATGGAATGCCGAAGGTGACCCAACCAGCTTTCCAGGCTCGTGACATGGGCAGCGCCTTTCCGCCTCCGGCAATTCAGGCCGCCTGCGCGTTCCGCGATGATGTGCTGGCACTTTTTCCCAACCGCGTCGCGTTGACTGAACCGAAGCCGAGTGACGACCGGTTGCAAATCCTGTCCTGGGCCCTGGCAGGACTCACAGTCGTCGCAGACTGGATCGGATCTCGGCGCGATTGGTTCCCCTACGAAAATCCCCAGTTCGGCCTTGCCGACTATTGGCCGCGCGCCCAGGCCAAGGCCGCCGATGCTGTTGCGAGAGCAGGCATCCGTCCGATTACCGCCAACGCGAACCTGCTTGTCGAGCACCTGCTACCTGAAGGCAGAGCGCCCAGCCCGCTACAGAGCAAGATGGCTGATACTCCGCTGCCGGACGGTCCGCTGCTGGCCATCATCGAGGATGTCACCGGCAGCGGCAAGACCGAGGCTGCGCTAATGCTCGCGGCCAGGCTGATCGCCAGTGGACAGGCGACCGGGTTGTTCTTTGCTCTGCCGACCATGGCTACGGCCAACGCGATGTACGAGCGTATGCGGAAGAAATACCGATTGGTTTTTTCCCAAGGCTCCGAACCATCGTTGGTGCTCGCCCACGGCAAGCGAAATCTGAACGACGAATTCCAGGACTCTGTGCTCGGCGTCGACGAAACAACCTCGTCGTTTTGCAGCGGCGATCACGAGGAGGATGCGACGGCGATCTGTACAGCGTGGTTGGCTGACGATCGCCGTAAGGCGCTGCTGGCGCACGTCGGTGTTGGCACAATCGACCAGGCGCTCCTTGGCGTTCTTCCGTCCAAATACCAATCGTTGCGGCTCTGGGCACTGGCGGACAAGGTCCTCATTCTCGATGAAGTGCACGCTTTCGATGCCTACATGAGCCGAGAGATCGAGACGCTGGCGGAATTCCATGCCGCACTCGGCGGATCGGCGATCCTGCTGTCGGCAACATTGCCGACACGCCAACGGTCTGCACTGGAATCGGCTTTTGCGCGCGGACTGGGACAACCTCGGACGGGATCGGATTCAGGTGAGCCGCGGTACCCCCTTATCACATTGGTTTCATCGGCCAAGACCTCGTTTGAAACGCCGGAAACACGCGCCGATCGCACACGCTCAGTCATGGTCAGACGGATCGATACCGCAGCAGATGCCGTAGCGCATATCGCCTCGATTGCCGCCAAGCGCGGGTGCGTCGCGTGGATTCGCAATTCTGTCGACGATGCCATTGAGGCCGTGGATATGGTCTGCGATCACGACCCTTCGCTGACCCCGGTACTGTTACATGCCCGCTTCGCTATGGGTGACCGTCTCGACATAGAAAAGCGCGTGAGCGCCTCATTGGGGCCAGGAAACAATCCAGACCGAGAGCGATTCGTACTGATCGGAACACAAATCCTGGAAGCCTCGCTCGACTATGATGTCGATGCCATGGTAACCGATATTGCCCCAATCGATCTCATAATTCAGCGCGCCGGTCGTCTATGGCGTCATGCTGACCGCGTAGTCCGCCCGGTGACAAGCCCAGAATTGCTTATTCTATCAGCAGAACCGACAACAGATGCCGACGCGACATGGTATGACGCTGTCTCGCAACGTGCCAAGTGGGTCTATCGGCACCACGGTATCGTTTGGCGCAGTGCGGCCAAGCTATTTGCGGATGGGGTTATCGCCACGCCAGGCGGTGTGCGTGGTCTTGTCGAGGCGGTGTATGGCCCCGATCGAAGTGACGTAGACGACGTACCCGAAGCATTGCGTAAAGCTTCGCTGGCCGCATTCGGTGAGTCCATGGCGGCTCAAACCTTCGCACACGCAAATCTGCTGCAACTCTCCCAAGGCTATGCCGGGCAACACAATGCCTGGACGCCCGATACCATCTCACCGACCCGTCTCGGTGACGAAGTGACGGTTTTCAGACTTGGACGGCGCGACGGCGGACGGATCGTCCCCTATTGCGGCGACCACTCTTCGCCGAAGAACTGGGCGCTGTCTGAGGTTTCGATCAGCCGCAAAAAGGCAACCGGAGTGCCGTCGGCCGACATGGAGACGGAGCGGTCAATCAGCCTTGCCAAACAAACCTGGCCAAACTGGGAACAGGCTATGCCGCTTCTCGTCTTAGAACGTGAAGCCCGCGGGTGGTCCGGGAGCGTGACCAACGGCGCCGAGAGTGTGTTTGCAATTCGCTATGACAACAAGACAGGTTTTCGATTGTGCGTGTAGATCTTCGGTTGATGTTTCGGCTTCAGAGCTACATAGGCTTATTATTCGATTGCGCTCAATTGTTTGTCACCTTCAGTTGTTCTTCCTTCGGCCTACCGACCGTCACCCGCGAGGGCCGAGACCCATTGGGGCTCGGTCGCGGAGGCCTATGGCCGGAGCGATAGGGCGGGACGGCGGCCTCTTGGCTGCCGGAGGCCCCAAGCTGTCGGACCCAGTATCGCCTATCGGGACAATCCACGGTCGCGGCCTCGGGAAATGGCAAGCGTGAGGGTCCGGTTGTGGATTGCGACGTCGATCTCCTTGCCACGCATCTGGGCGAGTTCCGGTCGCCAGGGGATGAGCGTGAAAGAGGTGCGATCCTGGATGACGGCGATGCGTCCGGCTGGAAACGTGACATCGCGCGTGTGCCGGCCAGTGATCCGCATGCCCTCGGTCATCGGCCGGTAGACCTGGTCGAGTTCTCCCTCAAGCCGCCGGCCGAGCGCTGCCCAACCTCGCTCATTCAACGTGTTGAGCGTGTTTGCCTTGGGCGTGACACGACCGGCCGGGTCGCGATAGGCATGGCCTTGGTCGATGAGCCACTCAGCGCGCGCCCGAAACGCGGCAGACAGTTCGGCGCCGAACTTTCGTTCAGCCATCGAGGGTATTTTGTTGTCGACGATGGCTTTGTCGAGCCACGTGGGTAATTCGGCGGGCGGCAGACGTTCGACTGGCCACAAGGACAGGACGTCCACCTGGGCGGTGCGGGCCGAGGACCTGCCGCCCGCCGGCTTCAAGGCGACAATCATGCCGGGTTCGGGATCGTGCTGTTGTTGAGGCTGATCCCAACGCGGCGTAATGCAACCGGCCATCGGCGCCATTGACGACGATGAATTTGCGATCTGTCATCTCTTCGGCAATCCCGACCTCGACGACGCGGCCGATCACCGGCGGCGTTCCCTTGCCGCCGGAGAAGATGGCGAAGTCGCCGGCCGGGCGATCTGGCCCGTGCTCGCGCATGACCCGATGCATCGTGAGCATTATGTCGCCGCGCTCGCCGAGGTTGCGCAGCTTGGACTGCAGATCGTTGTCGATGTGCCAGACGCCGGCCCACGGCTCCTTGGCGAGACCCATTTTCTCAAGGTGCCGGAGCCGGGCGATGCGCAGGACCTGGCGTTGCCGGTCGGCGTCGGGAAGGGCGGAAACGACCAGGACATTGTTATTGGCATCCTTGACGATGCCAACATCCAGTGAGGTAAATCGCTCCGCCTGGATCTCGTTGGCCAACTTCACGGCGCGCTCGAACGGCTGCTCGGGGCCAAGTTCGCGTGTGACCAGATCGCGGGCGCGATGCCGGATGCCATGGCTGATGTAATGGCGCGCCATGACGAGATCCTTGCCGAGGTCGTCGTGGCCGGCGATCACGATGTGGGTATGCGGATGTCCGGTGTTGAAGTGATCGGAGGCCACCCAGTCGAGCTTGGTGTGGAGATCGTGCTCCATCTTGGCCATCAGATCGCGCACGAAGGGTTTGA
>JANLQJ010000363.1:0-9118 GCA_031367715.1 Hyphomicrobiaceae bacterium
CTTTGAAGGAAAATTATGTGGTTGGAGTCAATTGGTTGAAAACCTTTGAGCGTGGCGATGCTAAGTATTTCAAGGGCGCTTTTGCAAATCAAAACATAGTGTGCAAGCTTCGCGATCAGGCTACTGTTGATTTCCTGATCAAGGAATTCAGTGTTCAAGACAGGACCACCTAATCCTACTGCGTCACAATTCCCGCCGGGCTGTTCTTCTGGCGACAGATTGGGTGCAACACGGACAGCGTGACAATGTCCTCGTCAGGCCCACGATCAGGCGCTTACGGACGGTTTGAATGGAATTGGCGACGTGCCGCTCAGGCCGCAATGGGGGTGCCGCGGGGTCGGTAACCTTGGGGAATGGCAAATTCCTTGCCGATGACTGGGCCGATGACTGGGGAGCGAGAGCCTGAGGGGGAAAAAGCCTCCCGTTCGGAGATAAGGAATCCATAAGCCGCAATACAGAGCGTAGCGTGATGATGAAAACCTCGCCAACCCCGGCCCTCGAAGTGTCCCAATCCCACTTCCTGTTTTAACTCCAGATAATCGCGCTCTATGCGCCAGCGCAGCTTCACGATATCGACCAGTTGTCGAAATGTGACATCCTCGGCAAGCGTGGACAACCAATATTTGGTTGGCTTCTTTTCATCCTCAGGCCATTCCATCAGCAGCCATTCGTCCGCTCGGCCGGTGACGCCCTTGACCCCGCCATGCGCCACGCGAACGCGCGTGCGGGCAAACCGGCCCGAAAGCGGCGTGTTCGTACCTTCACGCCATGTCATGGTGCGCCACGCCGTGTCCGGCAAGCTGAGGGCGATCTCCTCGAGCGAGCCGCGCTTGGCCGCAGGGCCCGTCGTCGCTGCGATCGCCGCGCCGCCAACGCCAACCGCATAGGTCAAATTCAATCTGCTGATGCCGTCCCGAAGCTCCGTGTTAACACCATAGCCGGCGTCGATCAGGACAACGCCGCGCGGCAAACCCGCGTCGCAGGCCCATCGCAATTGGTCCAGGGCGATCTGCGGTTTGGTCTGGAATGTAATGTCTTCAGGCACGCCGGCTGTTCTGCGGCGATCGCTATCTTTTGACCAAGTCTCGGGCAAATACAGGCGATAGGCCACCGGCAAACTGGCATGATGATTGGCGATCGATAAAGACACTGCGACCTGACAGTTATCCTGCTTGCCCAATTGGCCACAATACTGGCGCGCGACACCGACCGAATGCCGGCCATGCTTGGGCATGCCGGTGTCATCGATAATCCAGGCCTCAATCGCGCCGTGCCGCTCGATCTGTGGCAACACCAGCTCGCGCACCTTGGCCAGCACCTTGTCGTCGGACCAGTTGCCAGCGCCCACAAAGTGAAGCAGCGATTGGTGCTGGGCCGCCACCCGCTCCGGCGCTGTCACGGCCGCCATCGGTTCCACGCTCTTGCGCTCGACCGGAAGCAACAGACCGCTGCAATAATCCTTCAGCGGCCCGATGCGCGCCGCGTGACCGATCACGCTGGAAATTTCGTTGAGATAGGCCTCAAATCTCTCCGCGCTGCTGTCGCATTGCTGCCGATCCATGCTAGCCTCCCAGCCATTGAATCGGCTACATCGCAGATTCTCGGCCGTCCGCGATGGTGGCAAAGTGACTCAGTACGATTAGCCGTCTATGGACCGAACGGCAAAGTGATCGAGATGATTTATGCGCGCCATGATCAGACATGCAGTTCAAATATTGTTTGCAAAGGAGTGTCGACTAACGAGTCAACATTTCGACGCGCAGTTCTGAGGAGATTTGGCAATGGCAATTTGAAGTGCACCATGCCGGATATGAAGCCGCAAATTCCGCAACAAACCATCACCCCCGCCCATACATCCCCCGCAACCCCTCCCGGCTCGCCGCGCACACCCCACGCTCCGTCACCAGCCCCGTCACCAGCCGCGCCGGCGTCACGTCGAACGCCGGATTGGCCGCTCCGCTCCCCGGCGCGGCGATCTCCATCGTCCGCACGCTGCCGTCCGGCAGCCGCCCCGCCATCTTCAGCACCTCGTCGCCCGAGCGCTCCTCGATCTCGATCTTCATCCCGTCATCCAGCGCCCAATCGATGGTCGAATGCGGCAGCGCCACATAGAACGGCACGCCGTTGTCATGCGCCGCCAGCGCCTTCAGATACGTCCCGATCTTGTTCGCCACATCGCCGTTCGCCGTCACCCGGTCGGTGCCGACGATGACCATATCAACCCGCCCGTGCTGCATCAGATGCCCGCCGGCGTTGTCGACCACGATGGTGTGCGGCACGCCGTGCGCGCCCAGCTCATAGGCCGTCAGGAACGCACCCTGATTGCGGGGACGCGTCTCGTCCACCCAGACGTGCAGTTTCACGCCCTTGTCATGGGCCTGATAGATCGGCGAGGTGGCGGTGCCCCAGTCGACGCAGGCCAGCCAGCCGGCGTTGCAGTGGGTGAGGATGTTGACTGGCTCGCCCGCCGGTTTCTTGGCCGCGATGGCCTCGATCAGTTTCAATCCGTGCACGCCGATCATGCGGCAGGTTTCCACGTCGTCCTGGCAGATCGCGGCGGCCTTGGCATAGGCGGCCGCAACCCGCTTGGCCACCGGCAACGGGCCCAGAGCTTTGCGCATTTCCTCCAGCGCCCAGCGCAGGTTGACGGCCGTCGGGCGCTGGCCAGCCAGGAACGCGATGTTCTCCGCCAGCCCCCTATCCGACGCATCCTGCCTGAGCGCCAGCGCCAGCCCATAAGCCGCAGTCGCCCCGATCAGCGGCGCGCCGCGCACCTGCATGGACTTGATGGCATGGGCGGCGTCCTCGACGCTTTTCAGCGCGATGGTGGTGAACTTATGCGGCAGCTGCGTCTGCTCGATCACCTCCACCGACCAGCCGTCGTCGCGCAGCCAGATGGTGCGAAAGTGGCGGCCATGAATGCGCATCAATGTCCCTCGAATGCCAGCAGCACATGACAGTTGATGCCGAGCGCCTGGAGACGTCTGGCGCCCCCTAAGTCCGGCAGATCGATGACGAAAGCCGCGCCGACCAGTTCGCCGCCCGACTTGCGGATCAGCTTGGCCGCAGCCTCCGCCGTACCACCGGTGGCGATCAGATCGTCGATCAGCAGCACCCGCTCGCCCGGATCGATGGCGTCCTCGTGCATTTCGATCACGTCGACGCCGTATTCCAGCGTGTAGTCCTGGCCGATGGTCTTGGCCGGCAGCTTACCCTTTTTGCGGATCGGCACAAAGCCGGTGCCGAGGCGATCCGCTACCGCCCCGCCCAGGATGAAACCGCGCGCCTCGATGCCGGCGACCGCCTGGATGCGCTGCTGCTCGAACGGCGCGGCCAGTGCCTTGACCGCCTCGCGAAAGCCCTCGGCGTCGCCCAACAGGGTAGTGATGTCGCGAAACAGAATGCCCGGCTTGGGATAGTCGGGAATGGTGCGTATGAGACGTTTCAGATCCATGGCAACGGCCTTGCCTGCCTCCCACGTTGAAGTCGCCATTTGCCTTGTCATCGAGAACCCGTGGCAGCCGACGGCGGCTTGGGCTACAGACCTTGGCGATCACCCTCTGATACGGTCGCTATCTTCAGGTTGCAACAATGTCGCGCGTTAAATTGGCGTTCGAGCGCCACGAACTTCCCGACCTGCCGACGGCGCGGCGCCCGCTTGCCCCGTCGCGCCGCGATGCACCGCTGTTTGTCGACGATGTCCAGCAGGTGGTCGTGACCGGCATCAGGATACCTTTTTTTCGCCTGGTCTGGTTGATAATCCAGCTGGCGCTGGCAGCCATCCTAGCGCTGCTGGCGATTGGAGCCTCGATCTTGGGTGGCATCGTGTTGTGCCAACTGGCCTGGAGCGAGCTGGCGCGCTGGCAGCTGTCGAACATACTGGCTTCGTTCGTGACCCATTCCTGATCGGCGACCATAGCGCCGTGACAGCTGTGGCTGTGACCTAGTACCCACTAACGCAAATCCCTGGCACGTACGACGGCCCAAAACGCTTGCCGGGCAGGAGCGCGGTCGCCGGCGATGTGGGCCATCGTCAAGACCGCGCGACGCCCCCGGCAAGCGTCGGCGATCGGACGTGCCAGGGATTTGCGATAGTGAGTACTAGGAGCAGTCCCAGGTCACTTCGCGGCCGGTTCGGTGTATGAGCCATGGAATAGCCCGCGAGATTGTACCGTTGTCAGTGCTTGAGTTTCGGCTGCGGTCAATACCATGAGGGCAGACGATCCTTGATCGTCCGACACAGGCTGCGCGCGCGCCGGCGGGCACGGGCCGGCTCACGACCAGATGTTCCATTTGGCGGTTCACGCGTAATCAAGGCCCTCGATGCAATTGGTCGCCGCCGTATGCATGCGGCTGTTTGGGCTAGACCTTGCCGTGCCGTCGATCCAAACTTCACTCGAAATGCAACCATGATTGATCTGATAAGCAGCGGTTTCATCCAATGACGCAAACTCGGCTGCAAGGCTCCGATAAGCATCCATCTCCCTCGGATTTTCTCGATGCGGAACGACTCTGGCTGCGGCTGGCTGAACTGGCGCAAATCGGCGCGACGCCAAGCGGAGGCGTGCACCGGCCGGCCTTGTCGCAGGCAGAATTCTCGGCCCGCCACCAGCTCATCACTTGGGCCGGGGAGATTGACCTGGTGACGTTTGCCGACCCGGCAGGAAACCTCTTTCTGCGGCTCGCCGGCGCTTCGGATAGCGCCGCGCCGGTGCTCACCGGCTCCTATCTCGACACCCAGACCAACAGTGGCAAGTATTCCGGCAGCTTCGGCATGCTGGCGGCGCTCGAGGCGATGGCCGCGATCGCGCGCACCGGCATTGCGCCAACCCGGCCGATCATCGCCGTCGCCTGGATGAATGGCGAGGGCGGACGTTTCCGTCCGGGCTATATGGGCTCGGAGGTCTTTGCCGGCCGGCAGACCCTGGCCAACATCCTGGCCGTCCGCGACGAGGCGGGCGAGGACGTGGCGCAGGCGCTGGCGAACTGGTTCGCCTTTGAGCCGGAGCTGCCGCGGGCGCCGCTGGGATTTGCCTGCGCGGCCTATGTCGAAGCCCATCTTGAGCAAGGTCCCGTGCTGGAGGAAAACCAGCGCCGGATCGGTATCGTCACCGGCATGCGGGGGGTACGCCGGTTCCAGGTCAGGGTGATGGGCGAGGCAGCCCATGCCGGGGTCATGCCACGCCACCAGCGCCGCGATGCGCTGAGCGCCACCGTCCGGATCATCGGCGCGCTGGAGGGGTTTTATGCCGCGCCCGATACCGCGTTCACGGTCGGCCAGCTCAGCGTCGAGCCCAATGCCCCTTCCGTGGTGCCGCGCGCCACCACCTTTTCCGTCGACATCCGGCACCAGGACGATGCCGTGTTGGCCCGCCTCGGCGATACCATCCGGCTGGTCTGCGAGAGTGCGAAAGGTCCGTGCACGTTCACCATGGCCGAGAGCGCTTCGGCGCCCTCGATCGAGTTCGACCAGCGGATCTTGACCAGCATCGAGCTGGCGGCGCGGCGCCTCGAGCTGACCACGCTGCCGCTGATCGCGCTCGGCGGTCACGATGCCAAGAGCCTCTATCAGCATTGCCCGAGCGGCATCGTCTTCATACCCTGCCACAAGGGTTTCACCCATAGCGAAGCCGAGCGGATCACGCCGCAGGCGGCTGGTGATGGCGCCAGGGTGTTAACCGATGTGCTGTGGGATCTGGCCAACAGCTGAGCGGTCGGTAACGGTCGTTTAGGGACAGTGCCGGCCAGTCGCGGCCAAACTCAGGCAACCGCCTTCAATTGTGGCTCGGTCCGCTGCTCGCGCAGCTCGCCACGGGCCAGGAACTGGGCCAGCGTGCGTTGGCTGATGGGGTCGCGCAGCAGCGGCGGGTGTCCTTCGCCGGCGATCCTGGCAATCTCCAGCCGCGGGTGCAGATCGCTCATCCGGGCCACCGTCGCCTCGCTGAGCAAACGCGACAGCTGGCCGCGCAGCAGCAATGTCGGCAGCGGCCGCAGCGCGGCAAACTGGCTCCACATCGACAGCCGCAGACCGCTGCCGCGGGTGAGCGAATAGTGGCGGCTGAGCGCGGGATCGTAGGGCCGGCCAGGCTTGCCACCCTGGTTCGGATATTGCGCCCGCGCCAGCTCCAGCCAATCTTCCGGGCCGAGGCGCGGATAGCTGCCGCTCCGCATCATGCGCATCAGGTGCGCGGCGTCGGCGAACGTGGCCGGCACCGGCAAACTGGAGATTTCGCCAACCACTCGAACCAGGCCCTCGGCCTCGAACTCGGGGCCGGCATCGTTCAGGATGACGGCGCCGATGGCGGACGGGCGCAGCACTGCCATCAGCATGGCAACCTGGCCACCATGCCCCGAACCCAGCAGCGCGGCCTGCCGCAGCCCCGCCAGCGTCAAGAAATCGAGCGCATCGTGGCAGTCGGCGAGCAGCGAGCTTTCGTGCCGCAGCGAGCCATGTTCGGAGCGGCCGCGGCCGAGCATGTCGATGGCATAGACGTCGCGTTGCTCGGGGCCGGCTGCGCTCAAGGCGCGCGCTACCGCATCGAACTGCGCGCTATTGCCGCCGAGCCCCGCAAGGCACAGCAACGGCCGCCGCGCCGATCGGCCGCTGCCGTATTTCCGCCCATACAGGCGCGTTCCGTCGCGGACGGAAAACCAATAGTCCTGCCACATCCCCCAGCCCCACTTGTCACCGCGCGAACGCTTGCATGGCGGACCGGGGACAGGCAATGGCATGCCGGCAGTACTTAACCGAATTTTACCGGCCGTGGCTTTTTGCCACCAGCGGGCCGCTACGGATTGGCGGCGGTTGCCGGCCCGGTACGGCCGCGCAGCAGGTCGGTGCGGATGCGCAGGGCGGTTTTGGGATCTTCCAGCTCGGCGCGGTAGACCTGGATGTTCGACATCACCTTTTTCACGTAATCGCGCGTCTCATCGAGGCCGATCTTTTCCACCCAGTCGATCGGATCGACGGCAGGATCGCGCGGATCACCGTTCTTGCCCACCCATTCACGCACGCGGCCCGGCCCGGCATTGTAGCCGGCGATGGCCATGATGTAGGAGCCGCCGAAATCGTCGGTGGTATCGGCGACATAGGCGGTCGCCAAACGGGCATTGTAGGCCGGATCGCTCATCAGGCGGCCGATCTCGCATTTCAGCTTGTACTGGCCGCACACGCCCTTGGCGGTGCCGGGCATGATCTGCAGGATACCGCGCGCGCCGGCGGTGGACTTGATCAGGGTGTTGAACTCGCTCTCCTGGCGCGCGATGGCGTAAGTCAGGGCCGGTTCGGGCAATTTGCGCAAGGGTTCGAAGGTCGGGATGGCGACGGTCGGATAGGCATAGCGCGTCAGCCCGAAGAAGCCCCTCTCCAGCCCCGCCTTGCCGACCTTTACGGCCATCTGCGTGTCGCCCAGCGTCAGCGCCAGATGCGCCACCAGCGCTGCGCCCGGCTCACTGGCAATGCGCTCCTTCTGATCGGTGATCAGCATGCGCATGACATCCACCAGCCCGGCCTTGCCGGCGATGGCGATGGCGCGGATGGCATCGTCGGCAACGAAGCGGCGGATCAGCTCGGGCGCGGCGACCGGGATCGGCGGTACGTTCATGGCGCTGGCGGTCTTGTCCAGCGTCTGGCGCGCGATCTGGCCGTAATAGGTGTTGAAATACTTGGCGGCTTCGACGTAATGCGGGGTCGCCCCCTTGGCGTTGCCGGCCTGCGACAGACTGCGGCCGAGCCAGTATTCCGACTGTGCCAGGCTCACCGGGCCATCGGCGGCGGCGCGCATGGCGGTGAAATGCGTGCTGGCGCGCTTGGGGTCCTTGAGGAACCGCAGGGCGATCCAGCCGGCCGTGAATTCGGCCTCCTTCAGCGGATTGACGCTCAGCGGTCCGTGCTCGGCGGCCAGCCGGTAGGCCGACGGCAGATCATTGGCATAGAGCGCGGCATAGGCATTGATGCGGCGCTCGTCCCACCACTGATCCAGGCTGATGGCCTGCTTGGGATCGGTGGTGGCCTGCAGCATGGTGCGCCAGGCCTGTTGCGCCGCGCCCGAGCGCCGCAGCATCAGCGCCCTGTGGAAGAACACGCCCCAATCGTGCTGCGCGTCGACCGGCAGCTTGGCCATCAACTTGCGCGCGGCCGCCAGGCAGCCGGTGCCATGCGCACAGCGATAGACCGCCAGGCGCGCCGCCAGTTTGGCCTGATCGGCTGGCGCCACATGCGCCATCAGACGCGTGACCGATTGAACGCGCAGGGCCCGGATATTGTCATATGCGGTATCGGCATAGAGTATTCGGTCGGCGCGGAACTTGTGATCGGCCGGTTTCAGCAGCCGGTCGAGGCGCGCCAGCACGGCGGCTTCGGCATCCTCGCTCATGGTCTCGTTGCGCCAGGCATCGACCGCCAGGGCCGTGGCCTTGACCAGATCGCCCTTGCCCAGCAACCCCACCGCCAGCGCCGCCTTGCCGGCGCCGGTCTCCGGCTTGCCGCCGGCAAAGAAGGCGAGAATCCGTTCCGGCTCAGCGCCGATCAGCAGCGCCTCCTCGGCTTCCGCGCGCAAACTGGCGCCCGGCCAATTGGGATTCTGCTTGCGAAAAGTCTCGATCTCTTCGGGTGGGGCCGACTGCCGGCCACTGCGCAGCTCGAACCAGCGCACCAGCTTGCGGGCCGCCGGATCGACAATGTTGGCCGCGATAGCCTCGGCGCCGGCGATATCCTTGCGGTTGACCGACGCCACGGCCTCCTTGACCGCGTCCAGATCGGCAGCGGACGGCAGTTGCGCAAACAGCGGCAATAGCGCCTGATCGAGCGCGGGCGAGCTTTGGGCGCGCGCCACCGGCGCCGCCGCAACCAGCATCGCCAGCACCAGCATCACTTGTCTTGTGGCAGTCATCCGTGGTCCCGCTCCGTCGCGCGCGCCGGTCCGTTCGGTGGCCCGATGCTACACCATAGTGAATCAGATAAGCATGTCGATCCTGTGTCGCTCGTTTGTTGGCGCCCGGCGACACGCGTCACCGCGCGCCGGCCGCCGGGCGCGGAGCCACGTGGTTGGCGGCCGGCGCGCGGTTACGCGTGTCGCCAACGACCAGCAAAAACTCAGCGTTGGCGGCCGGCGCGCGG
>JANLQJ010000410.1:0-18978 GCA_031367715.1 Hyphomicrobiaceae bacterium
CTAGACGGGCGCACTGCTGTGCGCCCCTACGCTTGCGAGCACGAGTCAAACGATAGGTTGGCCGGTATTAGAGCGCCCGCCTCAATTCACCTTGGGCTGCAGGCCGGCGTCAATCAGCTGGTTCTTGAGTGTTTTCACCATTGCCATGGCGTCATTGGCCTGACTGGTGGCAGCCGTAAGCTTGGCGGTCAGATCCGAATTGGCCGCCGTGGTGGTGGCAAGATCAGCCTTGGCCTTGTCCCGCTCGCCCGCCGTGCCTGCCAATCCCTTGGTGGCGGCATCGAGCTTGGCCATCAGATCGCCCTGGCCCGATTGGTTGTTCTTGACCTGCCCCATCAGTTCATCGGTCTTTGCCTTCAGCTGGTCGCGCTCGCCCATCATGGCCTGCATCTTGCTCATCACGTCATCGACCTTGGCTTTGAGCTGATCGCGCTCGCCGGAGGTGCCGGTCACTTTGCCCATCAGATCGCCGAGCTTGGCCTTCAGGCCGTCGCGCTCGCTCGAGGTATCCGTCAACTCCTTGGTGAGCTCGCCGAGCTTAGTCTTCAAAGTCTCGCCCGAGCTGGACGCAACCTTCAATTGATCCGTGACCGACGCCATCTGCTTCATTGAATCTTCGAACTTTCCCTGCAAGGCGGCCGCGCTGCCGGCATAGTTGTAGGCGACGAGAGCCGCCAAAGCCGCAGCCGCCACGGCGATAATGGAAATAAAGCGCATTTTGTTATCCTCCCTGATGCAAAGTCTGATCCGATAGCGAGCACAATAGCTCCCCTTTGCAACGGATTCCACGCCGAATCTGAAAGGCGGCGATGGTTGCGTCTACACGGATTGAACGCAGCGGCTAACCCTTCACACATTCGCAAGTGCCTAGCGGCCAGCTACTTCTTGCGGAAGGTGTCCAGCTGCACGACGCGATTGGCCGGGGGCGTTTCTGGCACAGCGGCGGCGGGCGAGGCCGTCGGCTGGTCCCGTCCCGGCAACGCATTTGCGGGTGCTGACGGTGAAACGATGGCAGGCGCGTTGCCAACGCCCCCGCGCGGCTTGGGCAAACCGAGGGCAGGCGCGCTGGTGGTCCGCTCGGGTGTCCGCGGCTTGACGGCTTCCTTGGAACTCGGCGGCGCCACCACACCATCCTTGCCGACCGCGACAGGTTTTGACCGCTTGGGTGCAGGGCGGCGTTGCGGCTGGTCGCCGGTATCCGACGTTGGATCGGGCAGTGTCAGCGGCTGGCCAGCCCCGGAATTATCGAACTGCAGGCCGTAAGGAACGCTCGGATCGAAGAACACTTTCAGCGCGTTGAACGGCACCACCAAACGCTCAGGGATGCTGTTGAAGGTCAGGCTGACCTCGAAGCGGTCATCGTGCACCTGCAGATCCCAATAACGGTGCTGCAACACGATTGTCATCTCCTCGGGATACTGGTCTTTCAGCCGTTTGGAGATGCCGACGCCATCACGGGTGGTGCTGAACGAGATATAGAAATGGTGATTGCCGGGCAGTTGCTCGCCCTGGGACACCTGAGCCAGAACGGTGCGCACGACGCCACGCAGGGCGTCCTGTGCCAGGTTCTCATAGTCAATCTTGATGTCTGTCATGATCCGGCTTGAAAACCGCCCAGCGTTACGCCACGAAATTGCCGTCGCGGATTGCCGGGCACCCCGCGAAATGGAGGGCTTCTGTTGCCCGGTGCCCTCCGAACCGCGCCTTAACCCTGCGAGAGGCTAAGGACTTTCATTCGAGGACTCGAACCGCTTACGCGGCCAGAGCGACCTCAGCATAGTTGTCATTTGCAACTACATGTTTGGCCCGATGACGGTGGTACCATACCGGGCAAAAGTACGCTCTTTACACCCTCGTCAATCCTATTTCGCCCCCATCAGATGGGCACTCTTCTCAGCCTTTGCGGGCTTTGAGCAGTGCGCACTTGGTGGAGGCGCCGGGTACCGCCCCCGGGTCCGATGAGCTTATTCCAACGCCTGTTTATCGCCATAGCCGAACGAGTCGGCAGGCTGAATATAGGGGGTGATGGGCGGCGAGGGAAGGGGTGAAAACGTCTTGCTTGCGCACGGGCGACGCTCCTGCGTCGAGCCGGCCGCCGTGCGCGTTGGCGATCCAGCAGTTCTCAATTTGGGGCACGGCGTCTGAAGCGTAGGGGCGGGAATTTTGTCGCCCGGGTCGCCCCACCGCACACGCAGCGGCTGTTGCACCCCGGGCGAGACAAGTCTCGCCCCTACGTTTTGGTGTCCTGCCCCCACATTGAGAATTGCTGTTGGCGATCACTGGCCCTTGACATGCAAGATGCCGTCGACGATCTCGCCGACACGTTGCGGCGGCAGTGCCTCGATGCCGGAAATATTTCGGGGCGTGGTTTCGGTTTCGGCATCGGGGACCGGCATGAGTTCGCGGTTTCCCGCCTAGCATTTGGGCGCAGGCAGCGCGCAATGCGCGTCTAGCGCATCCAGGCCGATTTCTTGTACTTGCGCAGGTCGTCGCGGCTTTGTTCGCGGCGGCGGGTTTTCAGCGTTCCTTCGAACTTGGCCTTTTCCTTCTTACAGAAGGCCAAAAACGCGTTCATCCGGGTATCGAGAATGCCGCGGCGCTCTGCCATCTGCACCAGCTTGAAGTCGGGCGCGTAGTTGCCTTCGACGATCACGCCACCTGCGTCGGTCGGGGCGATGTCCCAGCCGACCACGCGAATGTCGTTGAAAACGCGGGCCGCTTCCAGCGCCAGGGCCAGAATTGGCTTGAAATTGGGGATCTCCGCGCCGACCAGCGGGGCGTTGGTATCGGGATGATGCGTGATCTCGACCTGATCGAGCGCGAAGCCGTGGATGGCCCGGGTGATCTTGCCGGTTTCATAGTTGACCGCGCACAGGATGTTGCCCTTGCGCCAGAAATTGTCGGCAACGTTCTTGCCGGCCGGCACCTTCCAGCAGACACGGAAGATTTCGGGGCCATGCTCGCCGTTGATGGTATAGACGCGCACCGTCGGCAGCCGATCGCCGCAGATCACGCGCACGTCCGCATGCGGGACGACGCGCTCCTGGAACATGTAGCCTTCGCCAAAATGCGTGATGACGTCGTCGATGAAGGCTTCGATGGCGACGGTCTTGCCGGTGAGGAGTTGTATGTGACCCGTTGCAGCGTCGTAGCCGGTGGCGCTGGCCGACCCCAGCGACAGCGAGGAGGCGCGCGGCTTGGAAAAGAACGGGTAGCTGGCCGGATCGGTTAGGAAGGCTTTGAGATCCTCGCGCGTCCTCAGCATGCGTTGCGCGGGAACACGAAAGCCCTCGGTGAAGTAGTAGGCGCGCATTTTGATGGCGGGCAGGCCATAGCCACCGATCAGCGTATCGAAGGCCAGCTTGTCGGTGATCGGGCCGAACCACTCGGAAGTGTAGTTGGCAATCGGCCAGAATTTGCGCATTCCACTCATGCCGCAGAAGGCCGATTTGTCGCCGACGATGTTGGCATCGTCAAACAACCGCAGCGTGAAATATTCTTCGCTGGAGAGCTTGCCCTGGCCAAACGCAGCCTTGGCGATTTCGCCGACGATTGCCTGTAAAGTTTTGTTATATTTGGTAGAAATCGTCTTCAGCATGACTGGCAGCGGCAGCACTTTTTCGGCCTCGGACACATCTAGTACATGCGTGTCGTTGGCGGGCGAGAGCTTGGGCGCTTCGGGTGCGGAAACGGTCAGTTTTACGGCAGCTTCACTCATGGCGACCTCGGCAATGCATGAAATGTTCGAGATCGATGATCGGCCGGAATGGTAAAGCGAGACCTAAGGTATTGAAAACAAATGTCCGATTTGGCGTTGGCGACACGTCTATCGCCCTCGCGCGGCCGGTGCTTGCTCATGGGGGACGACACACCTGTCGCCCCTGCGCCAAGAGTGGGCTGCCCAGGTCGTCAACAGAGCCCTTGCAACCATGCCACGCTTCAAGTTGCTGATCGAATATGACGGCACGCCATTCGCCGGCTGGCAGTTCCAGGCCAACGGTCCTTCGGTCCAACAACGGATCGAGACTGCCATCAAACGATTGCAGCCGGTCAGCGCCGGAGTGCGCGGGGCAGGACGCACCGACGCCGGCGTGCACGCGCTTGGCCAGGTTGCCCATACCGACCTTGACAAGGACTGGGACCCGCAGCGCCTCCGCGAAGCGCTCAATGCGCACCTGCGGCCCGACCCGATCAGCATCCTTAAGGTCGAAGCGGTCGCTGCCGATTTCGACGCCCGCTTCTCGGCGCGTGCCCGGCTCTATCTCTACCGCATTCTCAACCGCCGCGCTCCGCCCGCGCTGGATCGACACAAGGTCTGGCATGTCGCCCGCCCGCTTGAGGCCGAAGCCATGCATGCCGCCGCCCAGAGCATCCTTGGCCATCACGACTTCACGACGTTCCGCTCGGGCCAATGCCAGGCCGCTTCGCCGGTCAAGACGCTGGACCGGCTGTCGGTATCGCGGGTCGGCAAGGAAATCCACATCGAGGCCGGCGCCCGCTCGTTCCTGCACAATCAGGTGCGCTCGCTGGTCGGCTCATTGAAGCTGGTGGGCGAGGGCCGCTGGCCGGTCAGCGCCATGCGCAAGGCGCTAGAGGCCCGCGACCGCGCCGCGTGCGGCACGGTCGCCCCGCCAGATGGCCTCTATCTGGTGCGCGTCGACTATTGAGCCTTCGCTCCGTGCCAGCTTGCGCTCAAACGGAAACCGGCCCGAAAGAAAACATGCAATCCGGCACGACGCTTTACTCGCGTTTAACGTCAAGCCGGTAAAAAGGTCATGTCGAAAGCATCGACATGAAAATAGTTTTGCGTACACACCCAAAAAACGCTGATGGCTAGAAACGGCAAATTCCAGCAGTTGACAGTTGTGCTTCTCTGCTTGGGGCTAGCCGGCTATTTCGGCTTTCATGCGATCAAGGGACGACATGGTCTCGAGGCTCGCCTGGCGCTGGACGTCAAGGCTAAGGTCCTCCACGAGCGGCTTAAGGGCCTCGAGATCATGCTCTCAACTCTCAAGCGCGATGTTGCCCTGCTGCAGGACGAGCACCTGGACCAGGACAGCCTGGACGAGGCCGCCCGCTCGGTGCTCGGCTATTCAGCCGAGGGCGACCTGATCGTCGTGATGCGCTGAATCAGCCCTGGAAGGTCATCTGATTGAGGAACGCCATCAGCCGGCTCGGCGGTTGCCGGCGCGCGACCTGGCGGGGCTGGTGCCCGAGCTTGGGCAGCGATGCATGCGCCGGTGCCTCGTCGCGCAACAGCGCAACGCGTGCCGATTGCACAAAGTCGGTGGCGATCGAGGATGCCGCACCGGCACGCGCGTGGTCCTGACCGTTGTTGGTCACCAGCCCGACCACGCCGGTGGTATAGTCGCGCGCCGCGAACAGCGTCAGGATCAGGCTGGACAGGATTTGCACGTTTTGCAGCACGACCTTGCCCATGGCATCGATCAGATCGATCCAGGCCTCGGGATCTTCCGGGCCTTCGCGCAGTTTCCAGGCGATCAATTTGTCGAGCGAGATCAGCGTCAGATCGACCTTCATGCTGCGCTGTTCGCGATCTCCAGCTTCGCTGATGACGATCTGCAGCCGGGCATCGCGCAAGAGATTGATGTAATTCTCGTCGGCACGCCGCACCGACTGGTTGATGTGATCGGCCAGCGCCAGTAGGGTGCGCTCGACCTTCACCAGATCGACCGGTTCGCCCTGACTGCACAGGTGCTCGATTTGCGCCCGCGCCTGCAGCAGCGTGCCTTCGACCCGATCGAGGGCAGCGGTGGCGGCGGCCATGGCATAAATATTGTCGTCGATATTGCGCAGGCTCAGTTCGTATGACTGGCGCAGCGCGCCGCCGGCCGAGATCACCTGCCGCTGCTGACGATGCGGCAGCTCGGCCGCCTCGATATTCTGGGCGAGATCCCTGATCCTGAGATGACCCTGCTGGTGACGGGCATTGGATCGTGGCGCAGTGTCACTCGGCCAACCGATGGTGAGGCTCACGGGCATCCCTCCAAAACGCAAAACTAGTACCTGCAGCCATGCCCCTTGTCGCCACAGACTTGGGCTGATTTGCGGTGCCAGCACGACAATTTCGGGCCAATTGCCATCAGCAACACGATTCCGACTGCGTTTTCTCGGATCGAGTAATAAGCCGAGAATCCCGCTGCGCCACAATTGGATCACGATGCTCAGTTGTAGCTGCGGGCTTGGGGCTGCTGCGTACAACACTCGATAATTGCCGGGCGGGCACTGGCCCGGCAGGGGGCCTGATGGCGGCTGACAAGCACATAGTCGATGAGGCAGCAGCGACGCCTCGAATAGGCTGCCGTTCCGGCGAGCCTATCTCGGCCTTGCAAAGCGAGGTCATGAGTGCCGTGCGCGGCGCCATCACCAGCGTCATGGCGGGCCAGGGCAAAGGCATCGATCTCACCGGGCTGGATCTCGATTTTTCGTCGGCGTCAGCGCGCGCGCAGCTGCCGGTGCTGCGGGCCAAGCCCGAGCAGGCGCTGGCGCTGCGCAGCCACCCACCACGGTCGCGAGACGGGACAAAGTCACGGGCGGTGCTGGCGGCGACACTGACCGTTGCCATCGGCGGGGCTGGGGTGGCGACTTGGTTGCAGGCCGGACCGTCGACGGAGGCGCGACCGGCCACCGCGACCTCGGCATCAATGCTGATGCTGCCGACGAGCTTGCCGACGGCTCCGGTCAAGGCTCTCGACCCGGCCCTGACCGTGCAGCCAACGGCTGTGCCGGTGATCGCCAGGAGTCTGGCACCCGACCTGGCAAAAAAAGCTGCATTCCTACCCCAGCCCGAGCCGGCTCAGGCGACCATTTCAGCCGCTTTGCCAGCAGTGCCGGCCGTACCAACACAATCGGACGTGGCGGATCAGGCGCGCAAACTGCTCGAAGGCGGCCATGTCCAACAGGCTCGTGCGCTGTTGCTTGGTGCGGCCGACAGCGTTGCCGAGCGCGCCCGTTCCGGCCTCGCCCTGACCCTGGCCCGTTCGTTCGACGGCAATTATCTGCGCACACTGGATCATGCCGATGCGACTGGCGACAGCACGCAAGCGCGGCGCTGGTACCTGCGGTGGTTCGAGTTCGCGTCAAAGGACGGCTCAGTCCCCAAGACCATGCGCCTGGACCGGTTGCTGGCATCACTGGAGTAAAGAGCCGTCGGAGGACTGACGGAACCGGTTGCTGCTGCGACGCACAAGCTCATCCCGGCTGCGCTTTGGCCATTTCATGCAGCGGCGCTGATCCGGCATGACCACCCTGGCGCGCTACACCACCGCACACGCCTCATCGAAGTCCAGCCGTGGCGAGCGGCCGAACAAGTTCTCCTCGGTGCCGTAGCCCAAGGCGCAGATGAAGTTCGCCTTGAACCGGCCATCGGGGAAGAACGCCGCGTTCACCTTGTCCTGGTCGAAGCCGGACATTGGCCCGCAATCGAGCCCCTTGGCGCGCGCCGCGATCATGACGTAGGCGGCCTGCAGCGAGCCGTTGCGCAGCACAGTCTCGTGCAGCGCGGCCTCATTGCCGGGATAATCGAACCAGGCTCGGGAGCCTGGATTGTGCGGCAGCACCTTGGCCATCAACTCAAAGAAGCGCATGTCGAAAGCAAAGATTGCCACCACCGGCGCCTTCATGGTCTTGGCACGGTTGCCCTCGCTTAAGGCCGGCTCCAGCTTCTTCTTGCCCGCAGGCGTGGTCACGAACACGATGCGCTGCGGCTGACTGTTGGCGGTGGTCGGCCCCATCTTGGCGATCTCGTAGATCTCGCGCAACAGCCTCTCGGGAACCGGCTTGTCCTGCCAGCCATTGCGAGTGCGGGCGGTAAGGAAAATGGTTTCCAACGCATCGTGCGACAGCTCGGACATGACAGGGCTCTTTCGTAGCTTACCGATGAAATTCAATGCAGGCGCATTTAATGCCTTTGCCGGAGTTTGCAAGCCCCGTCAGCGCGGCGAGCGCTTGGGCCGGGCGGATTTGCGGGGGCCACGCGTGGCCTCGGGCTTGGTGACTTGCTTTGACGGCAGGCGCGCCGAGGGTTTGCGCGTCTCGGCCGGCTCGGGCGCGCGGCCGGTCAAACCTAAAGTGGTTGCCAGCCCGTGACCCAGCTGCTCGCGCAGCACCCGGCGGTCGACTTCGGCGGCATCGCCGGGCTTCAGGTCCTGCAGCTGGAACGGCCCGAACGACACCCGGATCAGCCGGTTCACGGTCAGGCCGAGGCTGGCCAAGACATTACGCACCTCCCGGTTCTTGCCTTCGCGCAGGCCAAGTGTCAGCCAGACGTTATCGCCCTGCTCACGGTCGAGCTTGGCCTCCATCGGTCCGTAGGCGACGCCATCTACCGTGATGCCTTTGCCGAGTTCCTCCAACTGTTCCTCTGTCACACGGCCCCAGGCGCGGGCACGATAGCGGCGCAGCCAGGCGGTGGCGGGCAGTTCCAGATGCCGGGCCAGCGCGCCGTCGTTGGTCAGCAGCAGCAAGCCTTCGGAATTGTAGTCGAGCCGGCCGATCGAGATCACGCGCGGCATATTTTCCGGCAGTTTGTCGAACACCGTCTCGCGGCCTTCGGGATCCTTGTGCGAAGTGACCAGGCCCTTGGCCTTGTGGTAGCGCCACAAGCGCACGCCCTCGGCCTGCGGCAGCGGCTTGCCATCGACCACGATGGCCTCGCGGCCGGTGACCACCAGCGCTGGGCTGGTCAGTTTCTTGCCATCGACAAACACGCGCCCCTCTTCGATCCAGCGCTCGGCATCGCGGCGCGAGCACAGGCCGGCGCGGGCAATCGCCTTGGCAATGCGCATGCCGCCGGCTGCTTCGGCGGTGTCGATGCTCGCAGGTGTTGCCTTGGAGGCGGCTGGACGGGGCCGAGCTTGACTGAGAGTGGGCGGCCGCATGAGATACCTGCTGGTTTCGATGGGATCGTCGTTATGCCACTCAATGTCAGCGATAGCCACATGCAGATGGCGCTCCGGCAAGCCAAGCAGGCGGCAACGCGCGGCGAGGTGCCGGTGGGGGCCGTGCTGGTCGGCGCCGATGGCCGCGTGCTGGCCAGTGACGGCAACCGCACGCGCGAACTGAACGACCCAACCGCCCATGCCGAAATGCTGGTGATCCGCGCCGCCTGCGCCGAACTGAAAGCCGAGCGGCTAACTGAATGCGATCTCTATGTGACACTGGAACCCTGCGCCATGTGCGCGGCCGCGATCTCATTTGCCCGCATCCGCCGGCTCTACTACGGCGCCAGCGATTCCAAAGGCGGCGGCGTCGAACACGGTGCGCGGGTCTTTGCGCAGCCCACCTGCCACCACGCTCCCGAAATTTATGACGGCATCGAAGCGGGGAAAGCGGCGGATTTGCTACGGTTGTTTTTCGCAAACCGTCGTTAGTGTTCTCTCCCAATCATTTGGTACCCGCAAGACTCGTCATCCAGGCGCAGGCGCATAGGGGCTACAATGAGCGTGGCGGCGCTTTTTTCTCCTCTCCGCGTTTTTGACGGGGAGAGGAGACCATCCCTCCTGGGCGGAGGCGCAAAAGCAGATGGGCAAGCGCAACTTTGCGCCAAGAGCTGGGCGGTCGGTGGGGGCAGGCGCTGGCGCGGTGGCTGTTTCAACAGCTTCGGAGGCAACTCCTGCCCTATCCTACTCCATAACGTCCGCCGATTAGAACCCCAGCTCGAGTCGGAAGCCGTGATCGTCCGAGCAGGCGTGCATGGCCTGGCGGCGCAGCATCATGGTATCGCGGCGCTCCTGCGGATTGCTCTGGCTGCAGAACTGATAGTGATCAGCGTAGTTCGGGCTCCACAATTCGCCTTCGTTCTCGCAGGCCCGCTCCACATTCATCCTGGAGAGCCGCACCGCTCGCTTGGCGTACTCGTCGCATTCGGGGCTGACATAGTTGCGCGACTGGCATTGCTGCAGCGCCGCAGTCCGGTTCGCCGTTTCGCTGCGCAACTGGGTATCGCTCGCCTGCATGCAGAAGGTGACGTGATCGTCCTGATAGCGGCTCCAGTTAGCGCCCGAGAAGCCGCAATTCTGGCTTTCATTGTTCACCGCCTGCTGGGTTGCGTTCTGCGCATACTGATCGCAGGCCGCGCGCCGTGCCGCCTGCTGCGTACACGCTGCGATCTGCTGGCCGCGAGCATCGGTCTCGGCCTTGCGCGCGGCCGGGCCGGCATCGAGGCACCACTGCAAATGCTGCGCGCGGCTGCTGGTCCAGCTGCGGCCAACAAAGCCGCACTCGTTGGCGCTGGCTTGGCTTACCTGTTTCAGCGCGGTCTCGACATAGCCGCCGCAGGCCTGCTCGAGCTGGCCGACCGAGCCAAAGCACGCCGCCAGGATGCTTTCGCGCCGGTCGATATCGGCCGGCAGCAGGCGCGACGGCGCCCGCTGGCAGTTCGCTTTCAGGGTCGCGACATCTCCCGTCCACAGACGATCATAACTGGCAATGGTGCAATTGGCCTTCTTGGCGGTCGCGATCTGCACCGCGCTGACACGGGCGTAGTGATCGCATTTGGCGTCGGCGCCGTCGCTGGCCGAAGTGGTGCAACGGGCGAGATCAGCGGCGCGCGTGTCGGTTTCGCTCTGGGCCCGGGCGCGCTCGACGCTCATGCACCAGTTGTAATGCGCTTGGAAATCGCCGCCCCAACGCGCTCCAGCGAGCCGGCAGCCCTGGCTGAGGTTCTGGTTGCTGGCGGCCACGCCACGGCGCGCATAATCAGCGCAATAGCCCTGTTTGCCACCGATATCAGCCACCTCGGCGGTCGGTTTCATGCCGGATATGCAGCATTTGTTGGGAACCGCCGGGCCGGCCTCGAATTTGATCCGGCATTGTCCGACCGGGCGAATGAAGGTCCAGGCCTGGCAACGTGGGTCGTTGGCGCAAGCCTCCGCGCAGGCGCGGCCGCCGCGCAAACCAGGCACCTGGAACTGATCATAGTCGCCGCCCTGGATCATGGTGTCCAGCATCAATCTGCGGTCTTGCGCCACGGCGCCGCCCGCGCACATCAGCACGGCCAGCGCGACGGCGAACTGGAGCAGCGAACGGGCAAAGGCTCGGTTTGGTTTGGAAGTCAGGTCGGTCATGAGGATCGCAGCCTTTTGCGCAGTCAATGGCGTGACGTCAGAACTTGAAAATCAGCTTGAAGTGCTTGCGATCGTCATCGCATTGGGCGAGCGCGGCCTGGCGCGTGCGCAATTGGTTGTCGCGTTCGGCCGGACTGTGGGCGCGGCACCAGCGATAGTGCTGGGCCTGGTCGTCGGTCCATTGCGGTCCGGCAAAGGCCGAGCCGCAGCGTCCGCGCACCGATTGCACGAATTGCGACGTGGCCTGATCGGCATAGCCCTGGCAAGCTTGATCGCCGCCGCCGCCGCCGCGGCTCAGGCATTCCAACAGCTGGCGCTCGCGCGCGGCGATCTGGTCGCTCACCTGGGTCGGGTTGGCGGTCTGGCAGAACCGCACATGGTCATTGAACGTGGCCGTCCATTGTGGACCAGCCAAGCCGCAACGACCCGCCTCATTGCTCTGCGCCTCGGCCACCGCCATGCGCCCATAGTGGTCGCAAGCCAATGAGCGCGTGCGACCAGTCACCTTTTGGCAGGCGTCGAGCGCCTGGCGCCGTTCGTCGGCATCGCGTGCGCGCCGGCGCGGCGATGAATCCAGGCAATGGGCGTTCAGATCGGAATAGGAGCGCGACCACAACGGGCCCGACAAGCCACACTGGCTGAGCAGATTGCCGTCATTGGCGGCGACGGCTTCATTGGTCCATTTGGTGCAATCGCGCTCGTCGGGATTGATGACGGCGGTCTTGACCTCTTCCTTCACACCGGAAACGCAGCAGGCATTTGGCCGCGCCGGCACCACGCTGCTTTTCAGCCGGCATTGACCGGTGGTGGTGATGTAACTCCAGGATTTACAGTTGGTGTCGCTGCTGCATTCCTTTTCGCACGGCCGATAGTCGGACCCGCCGATGAAGAATTGCGCATAATCGTCGCCGAGCCGGACCTGTCCGACTTCGGCCGCCAACACCGGCGCCGAACCCGCCAGCACGAAAGTCAGCAGGCCCAGCAACCGCGCCACTACAGCCGTCTGGCCAATGCAACGCGCCATGAATGGAATGAGCGACAATCCGTCCTCCCGGGGCCAGTATTTTCCTGCAGTCTGAGGATGATTACGGCACGGCTAAGGCGGTTCGAGCGAGCTCGGCAGGTCCCGTCAACGTGGTCATGATGCAATTTTGTGACACGGGGCCATAAGTTCGCGAAAAATAGCTGTGGATATGGTCAAAGCCTTGGTATTGGATTAGAAATTGAGGTTCGTACCTCCAAATGTGCTGCGTTGGAGTGGGGTTCATGAGTTTACACGATGTCATCGCCGCGGGCTTTCAGGGGCAATGTTTTGCCCTGCTGGCGCGGCGTTTCATGATCAGCGAACGGCAAGCGGCGATCGCGGTTCAACGCCTGCTTCCGGCACTCACGCGACCATTCGAGGCCTGGGTAACGTCGCCCGAGGGGCTCGATGCATTCTTGCAGGCCATGAGCCGTGGCGGCCACGAGCGCACGTTGAGCAACCCAGCGATTTTCAACAACCAATTCGAGCGCGACCGTGGCCAGCAGATGCTCGGCCAGTTTCGTCAGGTGCGCGAAATCGACAGTACAGAAATTGCGCGCGCGGCCTCGGCCAGCGGCGTGTCCTATCGTGTGCTGTTGCAGCTGATGCCTTATGTGGCGCTGTTCCTGATGGCGGCGTTGCGCAGCACGCTTGAGGGGCCGGCGCGCGAAGTCCTGGTACGGCGCTTGGGCACCCTCCACGCCGCCTCGCCCGACCCGTTCGCCGATCTGGCTGAATTGGTGCGAGCCGATGCCAAGGGCCAGCGTGGCGGCATGCTGAGCGGGCTGTTCAACTCGTTACTCGCCCGGCGTCCGCCAGCAGCGGACGCGATGGTTCAGTAACTGAGGTCGTCAAAGGCTCGCGAAGCATCGCCGCCCCACGCGCCGTGGAAGTGCTCCAACACGCGATCGGCGCGCGTTTGCCCGCTGGCCAGGATCTCTTGCACACCGCGCAGATGCAGCCGTTCATCCTCGCCGCTGGTATTGACCAGGTGACGGCGCAGCAATCCGCCCTCGGCGATGGTCAGCACCTGGCGCCCAATGGCGAGCACGGAGGTTTTGCGGAAGGGCGTCTTGAGCGCCGTCCGCGGCACGGCGTTGCGCACAGCCTGACGTTCGTCCGCGGTCCAGTCCTTGATCAACTCGAAGGCGGCATCGAGCGCCGCCGGATCGTAGAGCAATCCGACCCACAAGGCCGGCAGCTCGGAGACGCTTGCGGCGGGCCCAACATCGGCGCCGCGCATTTCCAGAAAGCGCTTCAGGCGCACCTCGGGAAACAGCGTCGAGAGATGATCGGCCCAATCTTCCATGCTCGGCCGCTCGCCCGGCAGCAGGTCCAGCTTGCCGGCCAAAAAATCGCGAAAGCTCTTGCCCGAGGCGTCGAGATAGCGGCCACCGCGATAGACGAAATACATCGGCACATCAAGCGCGTAGTCGACATAACGCTCAAAGCCCATGCCGGGCTCGAAGGCGAACGGCAGCATGCCAGTGCGCGCCTTGTCGGTATCGAGCCAGACCTCGCTGCGGAAGGTCTGATAACCGTTCGGCTTGCCCTCGGTCAGCGGCGAGTTGGCAAAGATCGCGGCGACGATCGGTTGCAGCGCCAATGACACGCGCAGCTTCTTGACCATGTCGGCTTCGCTGGCAAAGTCGAGGTTCACCTGCACGGTACACGAGCGATACATCATATCGAGGCCAAGTTTGCCGACCTTGGGCATGTAGGCGGTCATGATGTCGTAGCGGCCCTTTGGCATGCGCGGCGTCTCAGCCCGCGTCCATAGCGGCGAGAAGCCAAGGCCCAAAAAACCCACATCGAGCTCGGCGCCGACGGCGCGCACTTGGCGCACGTGCCCGGCCATCTCGGACGCCGTCTCGTGGACGGTCGAAAGGATGCCGCCAGATAGCTCGAGTTGACCACCCGGCTCCAGCGAGACCGTGCCGCCCGGTTCCCCATCCGGCCGTTTCAAGGCAATGATGTGTTCGCCTTCCATCACCGGCAGCCAGCCAAAGCGCTGCATCAGGCCTTCGAGCATCGCACGCACACCCGATGGCCCCGCATAGGCCAGCGGCGTATGGTCCTTGCGATGAAAGCCGAATTTCTCGTGCTCGGTGCCGATGCGCCACTCGGCGGTCGGTTTGCAGCCCTCTTCGATATGCCGCGCCAGGTCGTGGCGCGAGCCGATCGGTGCGCTGCCGCCGTGGTCCTGCTTGGTCGACATGGGATGGGCTCCTTGCCGGCGCGGGACGGCCGCGCGCCGATGGGTCAACACTGTTGCCGTACTTATGGCTGGCCAAATGGGCGCGCACAAGCCTGTCGGTAGCGGGCGATGCTCAAGTCTTTGTGGCAGCGCCAGACGAGTGAGCCCCGGTCAACCGCTTGCGCATCAGAATTTCGCTCCTGCCGTCGACCACGAGATCGTCAATCGCGGCAACCTGAGTGAAACCAGTCTTATGGTAGAATTGTTGTGCTGCGATGTTGAAATCGGACACGCTCAGCCACAAGTTGGATGCCCGCGAGCGGCGGGCGTCAACCTCCCACCACTCCATCGCCGCCCGTGCGAGACCCTGGCGCTGATAGTGCGGGATGACCGCAAAGAGCGTCAGGAACGGCCCCTTCAGCCAGCCGTCGCGTATCACCATGGCCCCCGCCGGTTCGCCATCGACAGTCAGGCACCAGCTTTTCGCGTGCTCTTGCGAGCCGGGGCCCATCGCCTGGACAAGCCCATTGATCGATGTTCCAAGCGTCGACCAGGGATTGATAGCGGCGAGCTGATCGGCCAGATTCTCCGCCTGTCCCACCGTCATGGGCATCAGGCCAGCCCGGCGGCCCGAAGCTGTCGTTCCAAGTGCCTGCGGGGAACGGGGCCAGAGGTCCATCGCTGTCCGCGCTCAACCCTTGCCCAGAAAAATCGTTGACAACCAGTCATTGCCAGCAGGACTGGCGACAGGAGCCTTGCGCCTTGGCCGGGGCTTGGGATCCGGGTTGGGATTTGGGCCGAGGCTCGGGTCGGAGACGGAGATCGGGTTCGGGTTCGGGTTCGCCTTGCTTTCCGCCGGCTTGTCGTACTTGTCGAGATCGCCGGGCTTCTCGTTGAAGCATTCCTCGGCAATTACCGGTTTTCCGGCGGCCAGCAACTCGCCGACGGTGACGAACGCGTAGCCTTTCTTCCGCAGCGCCGGAATGAGGGTCTGCAGAGCCTCATTGGTGTGCACGCCGCGACCGTTGGCATGGCCGATGATTATCGCCCCCGGATGCACCTTGGCCAGCACTTCCTGCACAATCATGTCTGCGGTCTGGACAGCCGCCGGGTCCGCCATGGCGATATCCCACTGGATGTCCAACAGGCCCTGCTCGGCAACGGCTTGCAGGGCCTCGGCATTGCAGGCGCCATAGGGGAAGCGATACAGCGCCAACCGGGCCGGAATACTTGAGACCACCTCCGGCTGGCCGGCAAAGCATTGCTTCTGGGTCAACTGCTCGCGCACCTGCTCATAAGCGGCCTGGGTCCGGCGGATTTCCCTCAGTGTCCCGGGCATCTCGACCCGGCGCACATTGGCGTGGCTCCAACTGTGATTGCCGATCTGGAACAGCGGATCGGCGATCAACTGCTCGGCCCGCTCGGTGTGATCCAGCATCCATTTGCCGCCGGCAAAGAACGTCGCCTTGGCCCCGTTCAGGCGCAGCGTATCAACGATGGCGCCGTCATAGCCGGTGATCTGGCCGTTCGCCTCGCACAGGTCGAAGGTCAAGGCGATCAGCTTGCGGCCGTCCTCGATCTTCACACTGCGGATCGAGCCCATGCGCTTGGCTGGGACCGGCTCGAACGGTGTCAGGGTGCGCTTCACCGGCTTGGTGTCGGGTTCACCGTGAAGTTTTTGGATCACCCGCTCGGCTGGGTCGCTGGCCAGCGCCGCCGGCGTCCAGCACTGCGCCGGCAGACCGCCAGATCCGGCGGCCACGCTGCTGCTGGCTGTCAGCAGTGAGATCGACAAAGCGCGGAACCAGCAGAACGTCAGACGGCGACTTGCCGTGGCGAGCATAACAGTCATCAATGATTGTCCCTCGGCAGGCCCTTGGATTGCGCGATGCGCTGATATTTCACCGCAGGTTTCAGCACCATGCCATTATTGAGCTGGTCGACGATCCCGCGCTGGATTTCCTGCCACGGCGTCTGATGTGCGGGGAAGGGATATCCTCCCGACGCGGTTAACGTGGCACGACGATCCGCCAACTCCTTGGCGGAAATCAGGATATTGGCCTCACCCTTCTTCAGGTCGATGCGCACCCGGTCGCCGGACTTTAACAGCGCCAGCCCGCCACCCGCCGCCGCTTCCGGCGAGGCATTCAGGATCGACGGCGAGCCTGATGTGCCCGACTGCCGGCCATCGCCTATGCACGGCAGCGAGGTGATGCCGCGCGCGATCAGGCTGGCCGGCGGCTGCATATTCACCACTTCTGCCGACCCCGGATAGCCGATGGCGCCGACGCCACGGATGACCAGGACGGTGAACTCATCGACGCCCAGCTCAGGGTCCTCGATGCGGTGGTGATAGTCCTCCGGTCCCTCAAAAATGCACACCTTGCCCTCAAAGGCTTCGGGATCCTTCGGGTTCGACAGATAGCGCTTGCGGAATTCCTCCGAGATCACGCTGGTCTTCATGATGGCACTATCGAACAGATTGCCCTTCAGGTTGACGAAACCGGCCCGCGTCTTGATCGGATTGCTCAGTGAGCGGATGACATCCGGCGTGATAATCTCGGCGTCCTGGCAATTGGCGCCGATGCTCTTGCCGTTGACGGTGAGCGCGTCCGGGTTCGGCAGCAGCTTGCCGCGCATCAGCTCGGCCACCACCGCCGGCACGCCGCCGGCGCGGTGATAGTCCTCCCCGAGATAGGCGCCCGCCGGTTGCAGGTTCACCAGCAGCGGGATCTCCAGTCCGAATTTCTGCCAATCGTCATTGTTCAGCTCAACGCCGATATGCTTGGCAATCGCCACCAGATGGATCGGCGCATTGGTCGAGCCGCCGATGGCCGAATTGACCACGATGGCATTCTCGAACGCCTTGCGGGTAAGGATGTCCGAGGGTTTCAGATCCTCGTGCACCATCTCGACAATGCGTTTTCCCGTGGCGTACGACATCTGGCCGCGCTCGCGATAGGGCGCCGGGATGGCGGCCGAGCCCGGCAGCTGCATGCCAAGCGCCTCCGCCAGCGAGTTCATTGTCGTTGCGGTGCCCATGGTATTGCAGAAGCCGGTCGAGGGCGCGGAGGTCGCCACCAGATCGACGAAGCCCTTATAGTCGAGCTTGCCTTGCGCCAGCTCCTGGCGCGCCTTCCACACGATGGTGCCCGAACCGGTGCGCTCGCCACGGTGGAAACCGTTCAACATCGGGCCGACCGACAGCGCAATCGCCGGAATGTTGACCGTGGAGGCCGCCATCAGCAGCGCCGGCGTGGTCTTGTCGCAGCCGATCATCAGCACGACACCATCGAGATAATAGCCGTAGAGAACCTCGACCAAACTCAGATAGGCGAGGTTGCGGTCGAGCGCGGCGGTCGGCCGCTTGCCGGTTTCCTGGATCGGATGCACCGGAAACTCGATCGGCACGCCGCCGGACGCGATAATGCCGTCGCGCACCCGCTTGGCCAGCTCGATATGGTGCCGGTTGCATGGCGATAAGTCCGAGCCGGTCTGCGCGATGCCGATGATCGGCTTGCCCGACTGCAGCTCCTCGACCGTCAGCCCATAATTCAGCTGCCGCTCCAGATAAAGCGCTGTCATGGCCGGATTATCCGGATTGTCGAACCAGGCGCGGGAACGCAGCTTCTTGGGTGGAGCTTTCGGGTCCTTGGGGTTCGCCATGTCGTGTCCTTGCAAAATCAGCGGTGACTCATCTGCGCCAGCATACAGCGCCCTGCGTCGGCTTTGAACCGGTCAGCCGATCTGTCGCAGTGCCCGGCAAGGTTCACAGCCAGCGACGCACACGTTGCCGATACGCCTGATACGCGGCGCCAAAATGGCGGCCGAGATAGGCCTCCTCGCGATCGATGGCGAGTTTGCGCAAGGCAATCGGCATCAGCAGGCCGAGGACCAACAGCCAGGCCGAACCGAGCGCGACGGCGAGGCCGACAAAGCTGATGACCGCCCCGAGATACATCGGATTGCGCGTCCAGCCATAAATGCCGGTGGTGGCCAGCTGCGTCGCCCGCCCGGTCGGATCGACCGGCGTGCCGATGGCCTTGAAGCCAACGATCGCGGCCAGTCCGATGCCGATGCCGGCCGCGAACACGACCCAGCCAAGCAGCTGCCAGGCGGCGTGACGCGGCATGCTGGACAGCGGCACGCTGTGCTCCAGCAGGTAGGCCGCCGCGAACGCCATCACATAGAGGATCGGCGGCCAGGCAATACGGTTCGGCCGGTCATCGGTGGGCGGCTGCGGTGTGTTCATTCGCTCTTCCATGCCATCAGTATATCATGGCCCTCCGAGGCCTGCTCGGGCAATGCTTGGCGAGGCTTGCAACGCAATCGATCGTCGGCTGCATGGCGCGTCAAATGTACAATTGCCGATGGCGTACAGGGGCGAACTGCCAGTCGCCCTTGCCAGGAGCGCGCTGCGCACATGACACGGGCATGCGGTCATCGGGACCGGTTCTTGTGGTTTGGCGCGGCCATCAAACGATTGCCTAGTCAGCAATTCTCAATGTGGGGGCAGGACACCAAAACGTAGGGGCGAGACTTGTCTCGCCCGGGGTGCAACAGCCGCTGCGTGTGCCGTGTGGCGAGACGGGCGAGACACGTCTCGCCGCTTCAGACGCCGTGCCCCAAATTGAGAACTGCTGCAGGTCAAACGATAGGTTGGACGGTAT
>JANLQJ010000413.1:0-3552 GCA_031367715.1 Hyphomicrobiaceae bacterium
GCGTTTGACGATCCAGAGCCCGAGCCCGGAACTGCGATCCAGGGGAGCCGAGCCCGCTCCGGGGCGCTCGATGTATTCGCGCACATGCTCGGGCAGGCCGGGTCCCGTATCGATAACGTCGATCACCAGACGGCTGCCGTCGATACCCGCCCTGAGGCCGACCGAGCCATTTTCACGACTGACGTGACAGGCATTCAGCAGCAGGTTGAGGGCGGCATCGCGCACCGCCAAGGCCGCCACGGGCACAGGCCGGTCAAGCTGGATGCTCCAGTCGAGCTGCAGATGGCGCCGCCGTGCTTCCGGTGTCACGAGCAGCCGCAGATCGTCGAGGTCGGTTGCCGTCAGCTCCCTAATCGTGCGGTCCGAGCGGTAGGTGGCCAATGTCGAGCGGACGAGTTCGCGGATTCCGGTCAACCCCTGTTCGATCAGCCGCAGCGAGGTCGCCCGGACGTGTGCACTTTCGCCGTGCCGCTTCAGGCTGTCGAGAGCGTTGAGCATTCCCCCGAGTGGATTGTTGATCTCGTGGGCCATGCCCGACGCCAGCCGTCCGAGGCTGGCCAGCCGCTCCTCTTCGGCGAGCTTTGAGGCCAGCAGCTCTCGCTCGTTGACCGCCTCGACCAACGCATTAAAGCGTCGGAACACGCGTCCGAATTCCGACCCAGCCTGCCGGCACTGAACATCGTTGATCGGCTCGACGGTTCCCTGCAGCCCTTCGTCAAGATGCGCCGATAGCACACGGATTGGCCTTACCATGTGGCGCACGGCGGCATAGCCGAGGGCAGCCAACAACAACGTCAATGCAGCATTGGTTGCCAGCAGCGCGACAAGGATGTTGGCGCGCTCGCGCTCGAGGTTGGCGATTCGCACCTCAGCATAGATGATGCCGATGCGCTGGCCTTGGTAGTCAAGCGTCCGGTGCACGTGGGCGATGCCGGCTTGGCTGTCGATATCGACTGACGGTTGTGCAGTCGTTGCGGCCGTCATGGCCTGGGGGAGCTGGCTCTGCGAGGGAAACTTCTCCGGCATGCTGGAGGCGAGCACCTGCCCGCTCTCATTGACGACCGTGGTCCAGACCACATCCAGACCCTTGTAGAGCGTTGTCGCCCGATCGAGCGCATCGAACACCTCCCACACATCCTGGCGCAGCACATGCGGTAGGATCGAGGTCGAAAGTCCGTCCAGATAAGCGCCTGTCAGTTGCTCCAGATGCCGTTCCTGCACCTCGGAGAGTTTCGTCAGCACACCCTGTGTGATCACGGCGCTGACCGCTAACATCAGCAGCGCGACCACAACCGGCACCTTGATCGTGAAAGGCCAAGCCCAGGGCCGAAGCACGCGCCCGAGGCCTGACCGAACCTTACTCATCCAAAGCTCCTGACCATGGCAAGCTCGGCCGCAATACTGTCGAACAGGCTGGCAGGCTCTTCGGCAAATCCGTCTAACCGCAACAGTTTGAGCACGTCGCTGCCATCGGGGTCGGCGGCCATACCGATAAGGCCACGCCGCAAGGCGATCACCGGTGAGCTGGCTTCGGCCGACCGCGGGCAGGCGATGGGTGGAAAGCCGAGCCAGTCCGACCTATGCACGATCTCGGTGCGCGATGTCAGCTCCGGCTCGATCTCACTCATCACTTCCCAGACATAGCCATCGACGCTGCCGCTCTGCGCCAAGCCCGAGGCGACGGCGCGCACCACATTGCGGTGGCCATAGGTGAAAAAGGTCTGGCGGAAGAACTGCGCCGGCCTGGTCTTGCGCGCCGCGAGCAGGGCCGTGGTCACGAGGTAGCCGGAATTGCTGTTGGGGTCGGAGAAGGCATGAACGTCGCCCTTTAGGGCGTCAAGATCGCCCGTCGCGCGCCCCTTGCGGGCAATGAGATAGGACTGATAGAGCGGCCTGCCGCGCCACACCGGCACCGCGACCAGCGAAAGCTCGCTGCGGTAGGCAACGAACGGAAAGCCGCAAATCCAGGCCGAATCGAGCTGGCCAGAGACCAAGAGGCTGGTGATCTCCTCATAGGTGCGGCGCTGTACCAGGTCGACCTCGCGGCCGAGTTGGCGAGCGAGATAACGCTTCAGCTTGGTCAGCAGCTCCAAGTCGTTGCTGAGGAACACTGGCGTCAAGCCGAACCGGAAGGGTTGATCTGCGAGGCCGGACCGCACTGTGCCCAAGACGGCGCCAGCCATCGTCGCGCCCGACACGAGGACATCGCGGCGGCTGAACCTTCCCGCGTCGCGGATGCTGGCCATCGAATATCTGGCGTTTCCCATTGGGACAACCTCGTCGGCTCCTTTGTTGGCGAAAACCTTATCGCAACGGCGCCAAACGGCAATCTGGCTGTTGGGGGTTCGGGAGAAACGCACCGCCTCCTGGCCGATTGTCATGGGACTGACACGTGTTTGCAATGCGCTTGTCATGGCGCGCGGGTAAGCGCGTTCCTGGCGATATCGCCTAAAGGAGTTGCATCATGTCCCTGAAATCGATTCTGTTGGCCGGGACCGCGTTCGCGGTCATGACGGCATCGCTGCAGGCCGCCGATCTGCCCCAGAAAAGCGACCCGTATTTCCAATCGGGCCAGGCGCAGCTTGCCGCCCGTCTTGCGCAAAAGCCCAACGTCAACAAAGCCAAGAACATCATCCTGATGATTGGCGATGGCATGGGCGTCAGCACCGTGACGGCGGCGCGCATTTTCGAGGGCCAGTCGCGGGGCGTCGACGGCGTCTCCAACAACCTCACCATGGATGCGTTCCCCTACGTCGCCCTGTCGCGCACCTATAGCCACGACTCGCAGGTGACGGACTCCGCGCCGTCCGCGTCGGCCATGACCACGGGCGTCAAATCCAAGAACGAGATGCTCGGCCTCTCGTCGAACGCCGTCTACAACGACTGCTCCACCCAAGCGGCCAACACGGTCACATCGATCTTCGAGATGGCCGAGGCGGCGGGGCTGGCCACCGGCGTCGTCACCACCACCCGCGTCACCCACGCGACGCCCGCCGCCGCTTACGCCCACAGCGTCAACCGCGACTGGGAGAGCGACAAGGACCTCGGCGTCAACGTCGGCAAGGGCTGCAAGGACATCGCCGATCAGCTGATCAACTGGCCCGCCGGCGATGGCTTTGAGGTGATCCTGGGCGGCGGCCGGCTGAAATTCCTGCCCGAAGATGTCACCGATCCCGAGAATGACGCCAAAAAGGGTGACCGTAAGGACAAGCGCAACCTGATCACCGAGTGGACGGCCAAGGACAACAACCACGTCATCGCCTTCGACAAGGCGAGTTTCGACGCCATCGACGTCGCCTCGGGCGCGAAAATCCTGGGCCTGTTCGAGCCGTCGCACATGAACTACGAAGCCGACCGCGCCAAGGACATCCGCCAAATTAACCGCTCCGATTGACGGCGGGTGAGCGTGGGCGGATCGTGTAGTTCCATTCAGGATGGAACTCGTCGCCTTTGATATCGAGGGCTTTCATTTCGGCGTCACTGACCTTGATGCCTTTTTCGTAGGTCCGGGTATCAAGCGCACTGGCGACGCGCAGGCCAGTTTTGGTCGTG
>JANLQJ010000417.1:0-4163 GCA_031367715.1 Hyphomicrobiaceae bacterium
AGAGTTTCTGGAATTCAGCCTCCGACAGGCCTTTCTGGAATTGCACCTTGTTGCGCGCCATCAGCCATCTCCCTCAAATCACTGGGGAAAGTCAGTGATTCGTGTGGCGTAAATGCGACTGAGGTTGGTGGGTAAACAGGAAAAGATATGGCCGGCTCAATGGCCGGCCAATATCCCCCAACGCCCCTTCGGAAACTCATGCCTTCAGTGTAACCGCTTCCAGACCTGCCGCTTGGCCAGCCATAGCAGCCCGGCCAGGATCAGCAGATAAATCATCATGCGCAGACCGACATCCTTGCGGTCGTCCATCTTCGGGTCGGCGGTCCACATCAGGAAGGCCGAGACGTCGCGCGCATACTGATCGATGGTTGCCGGCGTGCCGTCGGTGTACTGCACCTGCCCGTCGGACGCGAGCGGGGCGGGCATGGCGATCTGGTGGCCCGGGAAGGTACTGTTGTAGTAAAGCCCGTCGCCGACCTTGTTGCACTCGTCCTTGGCGGCTTTGCCATCCGGTCCGTTACCTTCGCCAGCTGTGACGGTGGCGCAGCGCAGCGCGTCCTTGGTCGTCTGCGCTTCAGGGATCATGCTCAGCTTGCCGTTGGCGTCCACGGCATAAGCCGGCGCCTTGTCATGATAGCTGGTCAGCAGGGCGTGGATGTAATCGACGCCGCCCTCCTGATAGCCGGAGCTGATATCTCTAAGCCATTTGAACGGCAGTTCGTAGAACGGCACCTCGGCGTGAATTTCGCGGGCGTGCGCCATCTTCGACAGGTCGGGCGGCAGGGCTCCGCCATTGGCCGCGCGAGCCGCTTTTTCGTTCGCGAACGGAGCCAAGAAGGCGTCGGCCGGAACCGCGGGGCGCTTGGCCGGATTGCCGTTATCGTCAACGGCGTCCTCGAACACGATATCCTTGAGCAGTGTCTTGACTTGGCCCTCAGTGAAGCCGGGGCCGCCCTCGTCGGAGAGATTGCGGTATTTGATCAGCCGGATCGAATGACAGGCCGAGCAGACTTCCTTGTAGATCTTGTAGCCGCGTTGCAACTGAGCCGGGTCGAAATGGCCGAGCGGCCCGGCGAAGCTCCAGCGCTGGCGCGCGGCATGCTCGCCCAGCTCTTGCGCAATGGCCACAGCCGGAACCAGGATCACGCCGCAGGCCACGACGGTACGCGCCCAGGCGGGCAACACCTTGTGTGTGATGCCATGCATCTTTGTCACGACTCCTTTGGGGGTCATTGTTCTGGGCTCTAGCGCTGTTCAGGCGAGGCGGTGGCACCGACTGGCGCTCCGCCACCGGCACCCGCTTTGCCAAGCACCGACTCGGTGATCGAATTTGGCATCGGCAATGGCGTCTCGATCAGGCCGAGCAGCGGTGTCAGGATGAGGAAATAGGCAAAGTAATAGAGCGCCAAGATCCGCGACCAGATTACATACCAGCCCTCGGGTGGCTTGGCGCCGAGATAGGCCAGACCAATGAATGAAACCACGAACAACCAGAAGCACCACTTGTAGGCGGGGCGATACTTGGCCGAACGCACGCGCGAGGTATCCAGCCACGGCAGCAGGAACCACATCACGATGGCGCCGAACATGGCCAGCACGCCGAACAGCTTGCTCGGGATGGCGCGCAAGATGGCGTAGAACGGCAGCAGATACCATTCCGGAACGATGTGCTCGGGCGTTTTCAGGGGGTTGGCCTGCTCGGCGTTGGCGACATCGCCGAGATAGTTCGGGACGTAGAACACCAGCCAAGCGAACAGCAGGATGAACACCGAGAGGGCAAAGCCGTCCTTGATCGTCATATAGGGATGGAACGGGACGGTGTCGCTGTCCTTCTTGACCATCAGCCCGGTCGGGTTGTTGTTGCCCACCACGTGCAGGGCCCAGATGTGCAGCACGACCAGTCCGGCAATCGCGAACGGCAGCAGATAATGCAGGCTGAACAGGCGGTTCAGGGTGGCGTTGTTGACCGAAAAGCCACCGAGGATGGTGGTCACGATGGTGGTGCCGAGGCCCTTGATGATCTCATCGAGGGCGCCGAACAGGCTGGTGATGACGGTGACGCCCCAAAAGCTCATCTGCCCCCAGACCAGCGCGTAGCCCATGAAGGCGGTTGCCATCATCAGCAGATAGATCAGCATGCCGAGGATCCACAGCACCTCGCGCGGCGCCTTGTAGGAGCCGTAATAAAGACCGCGGAACATGTGGATATAAACCGCAAGGAAGAACATCGAGGCTCCGACCGCATGGATCGGCTGGATCAGCCAGCCCCAATTGACGTCGCGCTTGATGTGCTCGATCGAATCGAAGGCCATGGCCACGTTCGGTACATAGTTCATGGCCAGCACGATGCCGCTGACGATCTGCGTCAACAGGCAGAAGGTGAGGATGCCGCCGAAGGTCCACAGATAATTCAAATTGCGCGGCGTCGGGAAGGTCATCATCTCGGCGCCGATGCGGATGATCGGCAAGCGATCGTCCATCCAGCGCTCGAAGCCGGAATTGGGCTGGTATGAGGATTCGTGTGCCATGGCCGGTTGTTGTCCTCTCAGCCGATCTTGATTTTGGTGTCTGTCAGGAAGGCGTAGGGCGGCACTTCCAGATTGCGTGGCGCGGGTCCCTTGCGGATGCGGCCGGAGGTATCGTATTGCGAGCCGTGACAGGGGCAGAACCAGCCGCCATATTCGCCGCGCACGTCACCGGCGGCCTGGCCCTTGGGGATGCAGCCGAGATGCGTGCACACGCCCACCAGCACCAGCCACTGGCTCTTGCCGGCCTTGACGCGGTTGGCGTCGGCGGCCGAGGAGCCGTCGGGCAGCGAATCGTTTTGCGCCTTGGTGTCTTTCAGCTCATCGATCGGCGTCGCCTCGGCCTTCTTGATCTCTTCGGCCGTGCGGTGGCGGATGAACAGCGCCTTGCCGCGCCAGTTCACCGTAATGGCCTGGCCTTCCTTGATCGGCGCCAGATCGACCTCGATCGAGGCGAGCGCGAGCGCGCTGGCATCGGGGTTCAGCTGATCGATCATCGGCCACAGCGCGGTGGCGCCGCCGACCAGTGCCCAGCCGCCGGCCATGATAGTGAGGAAGTCGCGGCGCGAATGGGCGTCGTCCGCGTGGCCCGTTGGCTGCCCTGAGGGCGGGGTGGCCTTGGCGGCCGTGCTTGCTTGATTTGCCAACTTGGCCTCCTTAGCCTCGCATTCGCGCGCGCACCCGGCTGCCCGGATGGCGCGCAACCCGAACGTGTGTTCGGGCGCAATATGTCAATGTTGTTCGCTGGACGCACGCGTGTCGGAACAGATTGCAGCGCGACCTTTTGCCCCCCGTGGGATAACTGGGGTGAAGCAGGTTCGGCGCTGTCATCTATCTCTGGTCGCACGCGGCGGCGGCAATGAGAATGCGACGGGTTGCCCTGCCGCGAGCTATTTGCAAGGTTGCGCGATGCGCATTGCCCTCTATCAGCCGGACATCCCGCAAAACACCGGCACCATCTTGCGCCTGGCGGCGTGCCTCGGGGTTGCCGTGGACGTCATCGAGCCGGCGGGATTCGATCTTTCTGACCGGACTTTAAAGCGGGCGGGGCTCGATTATCTGGTGCATGTGCAACTTGAGCGGCATCGGTCGTGGGAGACGTTTTTGCAGACGCGCAGCGGCGGCCGGCTGGTGCTGCTGACGACGGCGGCTGCGATGTCGTATCTCGAGCACCGGTTCCAGCCCGACGACGTGCTGCTGCTCGGCCGCGAAAGTGCCGGCGCGCCACCGCATGTGCACGAAGCGGCGGCAGCTCGCGTGCGCATCCCGATGCGGGCTGACTTGCGGTCGCTGAATATCGCGGTCGCGACCGCGATGGTGCTGGGCGAGGCGCTGCGGCAGACCGCAGGCTTCCCGGCGCGGTCCGCCCCTACGCCATGAGGCCTGTTCGTGCTATCACCCCGTCGGGCTGGCAGCATGGCCGCGAGCCTTCGGCCTGGGTCTGGCAACGGTCAAAAACCGGTTCGACGGTATCAATGCGCGGTCGATAGCTCGTCACCTAGTGTTTTGACCCATTTATAAGATTCCCATTTGCCCGCAAATCAGATTCATTGGCGGCATGAGGAACATCAAGGCATGCCTTTGCATCGGCTCGGATGATCGCACCGCACTGGAGCGGCTGGTTGCTGATGGCAAGAC
>JANLQJ010000458.1:0-2156 GCA_031367715.1 Hyphomicrobiaceae bacterium
GAGGACAACATCCTGCTCAGCCTGCCGATTTCGCTCGACGAGGCGGTTGGCGGCGCCAAAGTCAAGGTGGCGACGGTCGACGGCCCGGTCATGCTGACGGTGGCACCCGGCAGCAGTTCTGGCCGCACACTCCGGCTGAAGGGCAGGGGATTCGTGCGCAAGGACGGCACGCGCAGCGACCAGCTGGTAACCTTGCAGATCGAGTTGCCGCCCGAGGATGCAGACCTGGCCGCGCGGCTGGAGGGCTGGCGCGACAGCCGTGACCTGCGCAGCCGGTTCGGCGTTTGACAGACGAGTTGACGCGGAGCGGCGCTGGCACCAGCGCTCGCGCAGCAGTGGTCACCGACCACTCGCCCGAGGCGCGCCGCACCGAGGCCTTGCGCTGGCGCGCCGGGCTTGCCCATGCCAACGCGCGGCTTGGGCCCGGCAGCCATTTCCACCAGATCATCACCCGCGTGTGGACCGGGGTCATCAACGACGGCTTTATCCATGCCGGCAATTTCGCCTACATGGTGCTGATCGCGCTGTTCCCGTTTTGCATCGTCGGCGCGGCAACTTTTTCGTTGCTGGGAGAACCAGGCCAGCGCGCGGCGGCGATCAACGCCATCCTGCTCGAATTGCCGCCGATCGTGGCGCATTCGATCGAGCCAGTGGCGCGTTCGGTGATCGTGGCGCGGCAGGGCTGGCTGCTGTGGGTCGGCGGCGTGGTCGGCCTGTGGACCGTCGGCAGTCTGATCGAGACCGTGCGCGATGTGCTGCGCCGCGCCTATGGCACGCCGTGGGAGCATGGCTACTGGCGCTACCGGCTGGCTTCTACCGCGCTGATTCTGGCCTCAATGCTGCTGCTGATCGCCAGCATCGGTGCACAAGTTGCGATCGAGGCCGCGCAGCAGGCGATCGAGGTCTATGCGCCACGACTGACCGGCTGGATCGACGGGCTGGCGCTTTCGCGATTCGTCCCGGCTGTCGGGCTCTATGGCTCGCTTTACTTGTTGTTCCTGTCGCTCACGCCCAAGGCCTATCGCTCGCGGGCCTATCCCAAGTGGCCCGGTGCGCTGTTCGTGGCGACGTGGTGGCTGGCGGTGATGGGAGGGCTTCCGGCCATTCTCAGGACCTTCTTCAAGTACGATCTGACTTACGGCAGCCTTGCAGGGGTGATGATCGCGCTTTTCTTTTTCTGGCTCGTCGGACTAGGGGTGGTCGTCGGGGCCGAACTCAACGCCGCGCTCGCCGTCAGCCCGGAGGAGCGCGACATGTTGGGGCAGGCTGATAATCGCGGCCGATAATCGCAGCCGATGACCGCAGCCGATGACCGCAGCCGATGATCGCAAACGCGCGACAGAAGGAAACGCATGAGCGGATTGATGAAGGGCAAGCGGGGGCTGATCATGGGCCTGGCCAATGACAAGTCGCTCGCGTGGGGCATTGCCAAGGCGCTGGCGGAGCATGGCGCTGAAATGGCGTTCTCGTACCAGGGCGAGGCGCTGGAGAAGCGTGTGCGGCCGCTCGCCGCCAGTCTGGGCAGCGATTTCCTGATCGAATGCGACGTATCCGACATGGCCGCGCTCGACACTGCGTTCGCCAAGCTGGCGGCGCGCTGGCCGACGATCGACTTCGTCGTCCACGCGATCGGTTTTTCCGACAAAAACCAGTTGCGCGGGCATTACTACGACACCACGCTCGACAACTTCCTGATGACCATGAACATTTCGGCCTACAGCTTGGTCGCGGTGACGCAGCGGGCGATGGGCATGATGCCAAAATTCGAAGACGGCAGGGGCGGGGGAGCCATCCTGACGTTGAGCTATTACGGCGCCGAGAAGGTCGTGCCGCATTACAACGTGATGGGCGTGGCCAAGGCCGCGCTCGAGACCAGCGTGAAGTACCTCGCCAACGATTGCGGGCCGCAGAACGTCCGCGTCAACGCGATCTCGGCCGGCCCGATCCGCACCCTGGCCGCGAGCGGGATAGGCGATTTCCGCTATATCCTCAAGTGGAACGAGCTGAACGCGCCGCTGCGTCGCAACGTGACGATCGAGGACGTCGGCGGCGCGGCGCTATACCTGCTGTCGGACTTGGCATCGGGCGTAACGGGCGAAATCCACCACGTCGACGCCGGCTATCACACCGTGGGCATGAAGCAGGAAGACGCGCCC
>JANLQJ010000033.1:0-22926 GCA_031367715.1 Hyphomicrobiaceae bacterium
GCCGCGCAGCTCGACGGGCGCACTGCTGTGCGCCCCTACGCCATGACCTCTGTCACGACCTTCAAAGTGACAGGTCAAACCATAAGTGGGCTGGTATAACTCTGTGCCAAATCCAGTTGGCGAGGGAGAACGGACATGCGAACGCACGCACGCGCAGTGGTGATCGGTGGTGGCGTGGTCGGCGTCTCGACTCTCTATCATCTGGCGAAAAAAGGCTGGTCCGATGTCGTTCTGTGCGAGCGCAAGGAACTGACATCGGGCTCGACCTGGCATGCCGCCGGACTGTTGCCGCTGTTCAACCTCAGCTACTCGGTCGGACAAATCCACAAGTATTCGGTGAAATTCTACAAGGAGCTGGAGCAAGAGACTGGCCAAAACGTTGGGTTTTCAGTGTGCTCGAACATCCGCCTTGCCCGTACCAAAGATCGCTGGGACGAGTTTTTGTATTATCGCGGCGTGGCCGAGACCATCGGCGTGCGCGTGAACACCTTGACGCCGGCCCAGGTGAAAGAGATCTGGCCTCTGTGCAACATCGACGGCATCATCGGCGCCATTCAGCACCCGGACGATGGCTACATCCAGCCGGCCGACCTGACGCAGGCGCTGGCCATCGGCGCGCGAAAACTGGGGGCGGAAATCAACCGCAACACGGCGGTGACGGCGATCGAGAAGCTGCCGTCCGGCGAATGGCTGGTGAAGACCGACAAGGGCGACATTACGTGCGAGCACGTCGTTTCGTGCAGCGGCAATTTTGCCCGCAAAACCGGCGCGATGGTTGGGCTGGATGTGCCGGTGATCCCGGTGCAGCACCAATATATCGTCACCGAGGACCATCCCGAAATCGTCGCCCGCCGCGAACAAGGCCTGCCGGAATTGGGCGTGCTGCGCGAGGCGGATTCGTCCTGGTACATGCGCGCCGAAAAGGGCGGCCTGCTGCTCGGTCCCTACGAAAAGGGCGCGCCCTGCTGTTATGTCGACGGTCCGTCGGATCAGTCCGAATACGAACTGTTCCAGGAAGACCTCGACCGCCTGATGCCGCATGTGGAGACCGCGATCACCCGCGTTCCGGCGTTCGGCGAGGTCGGCATCAAGAAGATCTACAACGGCGCCATCGCCTATACGCCCGACGGGTCTCCCATCATCGGCCCGGCCTGGGACTTGAAGAATTTCTGGCTGAACGAGGGCCATTCCTTCGGCGTCACGGCCGCCGGCGGGGCGGGCTGGCAGCTGGCCGAATGGATCGTGGAGGGCGAGCCCAGCCTCGACATGATGGGCGTCGATCCGCGCCGTTTTGGCCCGTATGCGGGGCGCGGCTACCTCAAGACCAAGAACGAAGAAGCCTACGCAAATGTCTTCACCCCGCATTATCCGGACGAAGAGCGCATCGCCGCGCGTCCGCTGAAAACCACGCCGTGCTATTCGCGCATGAAGGATCTCGGCGCCGTGTTCGGCTCGGTCTACGGCTGGGAGCGCCCCGGTTGGTTCGCGTCCAAGGACGTGTCGCTGTCGGCGAAAGACCTGAACATCCCCGACGTGCTGACCGGCCACAACCACGCTCCGGCCACGGACGATGGACGGATCGTCGAGAAGTGGTCGTTCCGGCGCTCGAACTATTTCCAACACGTCGGCAATGAGTGCCTGAATGTTCGCGACAATGTCGGCCTGCAGGACATGTCCGCCTTCGCCAAGATGGAGGTCAAAGGCCCCGGCGCGCGCGATTGGCTGGAGTCGATCCTGGCCAACAAGATCCCGACCAAGCGCGGCCGCATCGCCCTCACCCATATGCTCAACAAGCACGGCGGCGTGCGCGCCGAGTTCACGGTTTACGAGCATGCGCCCGGCCGCTTCTACCTGGTGTCCGCCGGCGCCTACGAGCGCCACGACCACGACTACCTGCGCAAACTGCTGCCCACGGACGGTTCGGTGCAGCTGAACTATCTCACGACGTCCATGGGCGTGCTGGTGCTGGCCGGCCCCAACTCGCGAGCGGTGCTGCAGAAACTGACGGATACGGATCTGTCGACCAAGGTCTTCCCCTGGTTGACCGGCCAACCGATCAGTGTGGGGCACACGTCCTGTCATGCGCTGCGCGTGAATTTCGTCGGCGAACTCGGCTGGGAGTTCCACCACCCGATCGAGCAGCAGAACACGTTGTTCGATGCGCTGATGGACGCCGGCAAGTCCTTCGGCATCAAGCCCTATGGCATCAAGGCGATGTCGTCGCTGTCATTGGAAAAGAGCTATCGCCTGATCCCGCGCGAACTCTCGATCGAATACTCAGCCTATGAGAGCGGCCTCGACCGTTTCGTGCATCCCAACAAGGGCAACTTCATCGGCCGCGACGCGCTGGTTGCGGGACGCGCCAAGGGGCTGGCCTGGAATTTTGTCACCATGGAAGTGCACGGCGTGACCGACGCGGGATCGGACGCACGCGGGTCGGAGCCGATCCACAAGGCCGGGAAACTGATTGGCCGCGCGACCAATGGCGGATACGGATGGCGCTGCGGCAAGTCGCTGGCGCTGGCCATGGTGAAGCCGGAGTTCGCCGCGCTCGGCACGAAGCTGGATATCACGATTTTGGGCGAGCAGAAGCGCGCGGTGGTGATCGGCGAGAGCCCCTGGGATGCGGAGAATCTGCGGTTGAGGGGGTAGGACACTCAGTTCGATCTTGGAATACTTCGAGAGATAGCGTAGTATCCAGATCATGCAGGTGGCAAAGACCATACCCGCCGATTTGGCCCCCGTCATCGCCGCGATCCGCAAGCGAGAGATGCAGATTCGCGACCTCGGCGTGACGGCGCTGTATGTCTACGGATCGCGCGCACGGGGCGATCACCACCGTGACAGCGATCTCGATATATTGGTTGAGTATAACCCTGACGTGTTCTCGCTGTTCGATATGGTTGGCGTGCAACATATCATCGGCGACGAGACGGGCCTGGAGACGCACGTTTCAACGCGCAGCAGTTTCCGTCCGGCGAATGCGCACAGGTATGTCAACGATCTGATCGAGGTGCTGTGAGTGTCGATGCCCTTGAAACCCCGCAAGCGCCGTCCGGTTGGCGATGTCGTCGTCCATATTCTGGAGGCGATCACGCAAATCGAGCAGTTTACCGCAGGCATGGATTTCGACGCATTCCTGCGCGATGCCAAGACCTACCGTGCCGTGGAGCGGTGCCTCGAAATCGTTTCCGAGGCCTCTCGCGATTTTCCTGACGAACTGAAGTCGGCGCATCCAGAGATCGAGTGGCAACGCATGGCGGACGCAGGGAACATCTACCGGCATCTCTACGAGGGAATTGATTCTGTTATGGTCTGGCGAACTGTCCAGGATCATCTACCGCCGCTCAAGCTCATGGTACAAGAGTTCAAGAGCAAGCTGGATGTTAGCGCTCCTTGAATTAGTGCTGCTTCACCAGCCGCGCCGCAAAAAACCCATCCAGACCGCTCAGCTCCGCCGGCTGCATCGGCAGATGGAACGGCAGCGTTCGCAAAGACCCTTCGTTCGTCAGCCAGTCCTCAGACAATCCGTAGACACCCGACGTTATCGGTGCTACTGTCAACTCCGGTCGCCGCGCCAACAACTGCGCGATCTGCTCGGGCCCCTCTTCGGGTTCCAGCGAGCAAGTGCAATAGACCAAGGCGCCGCCGGGCTTCAGCAGGCGGGCGGCGCCATCCAGCAACCGCGCTTGCAACTCCACCAGGGATTTCAGATCGGAAGGACGCTTCAGATAGGGCAGATCGGGATGGCGGCGGATGGTGCCGGTGGCCAGGCACGGCGCATCCAGCAGAACCGCGTCGAACCGCTCGGGCGGCGCCCAGGTGGTCGCATCGGCGGTGATCACTTCGGCATGAAGTTTCAGGCGGTCGAGATTGGTCTGCAAAATCTTCAAACGCCGGGCCGAGGTGTCCACGGCCGTCACCTCCGCGCCCATGGCCGCCAACATCGCCGTCTTGCCGCCGGGCGCAGCGCACAGATCGGCGACGCGCTTGCCCGCGACATCGCCCAGCAGGCGCGCCGGGATTGCGGCTGCCGCGTCCTGCACCCACCAGTCGCCCTCGGCAAAACCGTCCAGCGCCTCGATGCGGCCCTTGGCTTTCAGGCGCACCGATCCCGTCGGCAGCACCAGGCCGCCCAAGCGCTCGGCCCAAGCCTGGGGATCGCCGAGCACGCTCAAATCCAGCGCTGCCTCGGTCAGATGCGCGTCGGTGATGCGGCCCGTGGTCTCCTTGCCATAGGTCTTGGTCCAGCGCTGCAGCAACCAATCGGGCGTGTTCAGACGGGCGACATCCTGCGCGGTGACAACCGCCGGCCCCGCCGTCGCAACCTTGCGCAGCACGGCATTGACCATCCCGCCAAAACGGGCGAGCCCCGGCTCCTCCCGGCATTGCGATACAGCGATATCGATGGCGGCGTGCGGGGGCGTGCCCAGGAACAGCAATTGCGCAGCTGCGCTGGCCATAATGAGTCGGATGCGCGCGGCCTCTTCGGGCAATGGCTTGGCCAGGAATTGCGCCAACACCGCATCGATCTGGCCAAGGCGGCGCAGTGTCGTAGCCACGATGAGCCGGGTGAGACCGGCGTCGCCGGCGTGTTCGGCGCCCGCCGCTGGCGGCTCTGGAAGGACATCCAGGGCGAATTCGAGTGGTTTCTTGCGCAACAGAACGTCGGCCAAGACATCGACCGCGCGCTGGCGGGCGGCAAGGCCCGAGGGGAGTTTGCGGGGTTTGCTGGTTGCGCTCGTATCGGGGCGTGTACTCACCCCCAGGGCCCGCGGCCGGTTGACCCGGGGCCGGGTTGGCCGCCGCTCCAGGGACCGGGCTGGTTGCTTGTCGTTGCGCTCGAAGCCTCCATCATTGGCCTGCCGGTTTGCGTTGCCTCGCTCATCGGCTCGCCCATGCGACGCGCCAGCGCTTCCAGCTCGGCAATGCGGTTTGCCGTACTCGGATGGGTAATGAACAAGCTATCAAGGCCGCGGCCAGTCAGCGGGTTGATGATGAACATATGCGCCGTGGCCGGATGGGCCTCGGCCGTCAGGTTAGGAATGCGCTTGCGCGAGGCTTCGAGCTTGCGCAACGCCGATGCCAGCCACAATGGGTGGCCGGAAATCCTCGACCCTTCCGCATCGGCGGCGTATTCGCGCGAGCGGCTGATCGCCATCTGGATCAGCATGGCGGCAAACGGGGCTGCCAAGGCAACCAGCAGTCCAACCCACGGGCTGAACGGCGCCCGCTCGTCGCGGCGCGAACCAAAGAACAGACTGAAATTGGCCAGCATCGAAATGGCGCCAGCCAAGGTCGCGGCCATCGCCATGGTCAGGGTATCGCGGTTTTTCACATGCGCCAGTTCGTGTGCGATGACGCCTGCCGCTTCCTCTTGGTTCAGCAGTTCCAGCAGTCCGGTGGTGGCGCAGATAGCAGCGTGGCTCGGATTGCGCCCGGTAGCAAAGGCGTTCGGCTGCGGGCTTTGCATGATGCAGACGCGTGGCATCGGCAGGCCGGCCTTGGTGGTGAGGTCACGCACGATGCCGTAATAGCCAGGCGCGTCGCGCTCGCTGACCTCGACGGCGCCATGCAAGCGCAGCACGATGCTGTCGGAGGCCCAATAGCTCCAGATATGGGTGGCGATTGAGATCGCCAAGGCGATCAGGACGCCGGTCTGGCCGGCGAGCGCGTAGCCAACCACTACGAACAAGGCGGTCAGCACCAGCAGCAGCAAACCGGTACGGATCAGCGACATCAGGGTGCACTCCAACAGGCCAATGGAGCCATGGATATAGGTCGGGGTCGGCCCGAATGCCAGAGTCGGATCGGCGTCAAGAGGTGCAAAAACATTTCGTTGCGGGACTTGATTTTTAAGGCGTTTATACTACCTAAGGTTGTATGAAATGGCTTGTTTCTGCAATTCTTGGTTGTGGTTTCGTCGGCTTGACGACTCTCGCCGCGCCGATGTCCTATGCCGATGAAATCTTGCCCGGCCCGATCCCTGCCACGGCCCAGAGGGTGATCGACGGCGACACCCTCGAGGTGGTTGCCAACATCTGGCCCGGCCTCTCCACGCGCGCCCGGGTGCGGCTCGCCAGTATCGATGCACCCGAGCTGACCAGCCCCTGCGCAGGCGCGCGCGTCAAGGCACTGGAAGCCCGCAAGCTGGTCGAGAATGCCGTGGCCGGTGTGGTGCTGCGGTTGGTTCGTGTCCGCCCCGAGTACGCATATGGCCGTATCCTGGCCGACGTGCAGCTCAGCGACGGCACCGATCTGGGCGCATTGCTGCTCAGCGTCGGCCTTGCCAAGCCGTTCGGCAGGCGCGTGCGCTGCGACTGGTGCGCCGCCGCGCCGCGCTGCTCGGTCGCGCTGCAATAGCCACCTATTGCGGCAGCGTTCGCTGGCTGAATTCGCCGCCCAGAACGCGGATCGGCAGTTTGCGCACCAACTCGACAACGGCGGTCTCGCCATAGTTGGCGACCAATCCCGATAACGCGGTGAACAAGGCGGCATTGGCCAGCATATCTGGATCGTGCCCTTCTTCGACGCCCTCGTCCCAGGCTTCCAGAATGAACTTCAGCGCCTCGATGCTGGTGCGCCGGAGTTCGTGTTTGCTGGCAATCTGCATAGCAATTCTCCCCCGCAGCAGCGCTGCGTTTGTGCCCCGGTCGCTCGGTTGCGCAATCTGCTTGCCCTGTTGCTAGCACAGGCGGCATCCCTGACAGCACGAGGCTGTGAATATGCTTAAGCCGGCAGCCAGACCCTGGGTCAGATCGGGACCGCTCAAGGTTTATACTCCGCCAAGGCCTTTGCCAGCTCCGCGCCCTCGGTGAGAAAGCGCGCCAATTGGCCTTGCGCGCCGCCATTGCAGGTCTGGTAGGTGCGCCGGTAGCTGCGGTAGCCCTTGTTGAAGCCGTTGGTCAGCCGCACCCGCCGCAGCCCCGATCCGCCATCGGCCTCGACCAGATCGGCCATCTGCTGACGCCAGATCTGGCCCTCGTCGGCGCCGCACAGTTCGCGCAGAAAATGCACGGCGCCCAGAATTTCCGAAAGGCGCAGCAACTTGTCGTCGTAGGGTTTGGAATCTTCACCCGCAGCGCGTGCAAAATCCGTAGGCAGACAAATCGCGTACAGTAGCGCCAACGCCGTGCATGACCCAGTTATCCATCGCTTAAACCTCACGCCAATCGTCCTTCCGGGCAAGCGCCCAAGCCTGATGGATAACATCGGCATTTCCCGCCAGCAATGTGACCGATCCTAACTCATCGACCGGCACGAAGCGCGCCTCGGTGACATCGGTCGCCGCCACCGGCTCGCCCGCCAGCCATTGCCCATGAAACACCACCAGCAGGTAATGCGCCGTCAGCACCCCCTCGGTCGCGCGGATCACGTCCACCACGTCGACCAGCCCATCCAGCCTGACCTCGACCCCGGTCTCCTCCATCACTTCGCGCAGCGCTGCCGCCCGGGAGGTTTCCCCCGCTTCGATATGCCCGCCCGGCAACGTCCACATCCTGTTGTGCGCGACCTTGCCGCTCTTCACGATCAGCACGCTGTCGCCTTTGAAGATGGCCGCGCTCGCCGAGGCTTTTGGCCAGCCGGGAAATGTCGCATTGTTCATCGGCGTTCAGTCCTGCTCGCAATCTTCGGGCGAGCCGATACTATGCGAGCCACTGGGGCGGGACAACGACCATCGGAACCTTGTGGGACAAACCCATGTGCTCGCGCTACTCCCTGACCTCGCCGGCCGAAGCCGTTCGCGCCTACTTTAAAATCCCCGTCTTGACTGGGGCGGCCACGGAAACCTTCCCGCCGCGCTACAACATCGCGCCGACGCAACCCGTGCACATCGTCCGCATTGCCCCCGATGGCGCGCGCGAGCTCACCCTGGTGCGCTGGGGCCTGATCCCATCTTGGGTCAAGGACCCGAACACTTTTACCACTCTGCTCAATGCCCGCGCCGATACCGTGGTCGAGAAGCCGAGTTTTAAGAACGCCATGAAATACCGCCGCTGCCTGGTGCCGGCTGACGGCTTTTACGAATGGACCGGCGTCTCTCCGAACAAGCGCCCGCATCTGATCCGGCGCATAATTGGGGACAGTGGACCTGTTTCCGCCCCGCTTCCCGTGCCATCGCAGGGCGATCCGGGAAATAGGTATACTGTCCCCGATTATTCCCTCATGGGTTTCGCAGGATTGTGGGAACACTGGATGAGCCCCGATGGCTCGGAGATGGAGTCCATGGCCATCATCACCACCGACGCGAACCGCACGGTGGGCCAAATCCACGATCGCATGCCGGTGATCCTGCCGCCCGAGCGCTTTGATGCCTGGCTCGACGTGCGCGAAGTGCCCGCCGTGGAGGCGGCCAAGCTGCTGCGGCCCGCGCCGGACGATCTGCTGGAGTTGTTCGAAGTCAACAAGGCGCTGGGGAATTCGCGCAACGACGGGCCGGAACTGCAGCGGCGGGTGGAGCAGCGGCGGTTGATTTGACCCGGTGTCAGGCATCTTGCGGTTCGCAAGTGCCTGACACCCCGTACGGTCGCGACGTCCGGGCGAACGGGGTATCAGGCACTTCTTGCTGACTGGCTGCCGGTGAACACCGCCACGATCCGTGCAAGCGCAACAAGTGCCTGTGACCGCGCCTCTCCTGTTGCTTACGATTGATCGCCCGACATCGCGGCGATCGTGATCGCGCGCGCGGCGCGCAACAGCACCGCACGCACCGTCTTGATGTTCTCGGTCAGCGGCCGCCCGGCATGGTAGATCTGGATGTTCCGGCGCCATGCCTGGCACAGCTGCGTTCTTCGGCACAGCAGGTTTGAACAGTCGGCCGGCGCGCAATCGGGCACGGTGGCGCTCAGCAAGCCGTTGATCAGGCGGGCCACTTCGGCGCGACATCGAGCGTCATCGCCGTCCTGTTGCGGCTGTTGCAAAGCCGAAGTGGGTTCCGGTTTGGCAGTGAACGTTCGGTCCGTGAGGTGCGTTTTTCTCATTTGGGTGGTCCTTGAGGCTGGTTGCTGTCGCCGCCCCTGAGCGGCGGTCGCAGTGGTGAGATGTCAGTTTGTGGCACGCGCCCTATCCAGCGCGCAGGGCGGCCGGCGCGACGAACGAGTGTCGCCGTGCGCAAGCCAAGGCTCCTCGCCGTGCAAGGCACGGCGAGGGGGGTGCGGACGCCAGAAGGCCGCGTAGGGGGTAGTCCCGAGTGTGCGGCCTTCTGGCGCCCACATCGCGGAGATTTCGCCGTGGCCCTTGCTCTAGGTCCGGGGTTCGACCCCCATTCCTGCCTCCTTGGCACCCGTTGAACCGCTCCGTTGCCGGATAGATCCATCGGGGGGCATGACCGCCCGGCCTCCGGATCTCCAGGGTCCGTTCATGCGTCTTTCGACGCACGACCCCGAGGCTCCGGCCACCGCAGTCCCCTGCTACGCGCATGACGGTCATGACGGCGTCCCGTTGCAGCAGGCGATGACGGAATACTGACGCAATACTGCGAGAATGTCTAGTATAAAAAGAATACGGTGGTTAATAATTGGTATATTTTGAGTATTCGGTCTCCGTAGGGCACAATAGGCTGCTCTTTCGTCGCGGCCGTATTGCGCCACAGGGGCCAATGGTAAGCGACATCGGTCGTGTCGGGTCCGGCGGCATAATACGGCCGGAAGTGGCTTATTGCGCCCTACGTGTCGCGTTACCTCACCAACCCCACATACTCCGACCCGAGACGATAGGCCCGGTTCCGGCGCGACTGATCCGCATACTCCATGAAGCCGTCTGCGACCCAGTCGCGGCACAGCGCCACCACCGTGCGCCGGCCGAGCCCGAGATGGTCCGCGATCTCAACCGCCGTCGCCAGATCCTGCGTGCCGAACAGCTCCAGCAAGCGCCGCCGCCGCGGATCGAGTTTTCGCAACGCGTCCGACTGATCCGGCGCCGCGCGCGCCTCGGCCCCGGTCGCCGCCCTCACCGCCGCAAACGCCTCGGCCATGCCCGCGCAAAAATACCCAACAAAACCGCTGAGATCGGCCGCCGCGCGCCCCTCGTAATAATTATGCGATGGTCCGACCGTCAGCGCACGGTAGTAGGCCGGCAGATCGCGCGCGTAATAGGCGTCGAGGCAATAGATGCCCTTCAGACCATAGCTCGCCCGCTGCAGGATCAGAGTCGCCAGCAGCCGTGCCGTGTGGCCGTTGCCGTCGAACCAGGGGTGAATCGTCGCGAGCTGATAGTGCGCCAGCGCCGCAACGATCGGCGCCGGCAGCTCGGCCGACGTGAGCTGCGCCTCGACCCAGCCGGCCAGCCCCGCCATCAGGCCCGGCACATCGCCAGCCTCGGGCGGCAGATAGACAATGCGCCCTGAGCCGCTGTCGCGGATCATGGTCTGCCCATCGCGATAGGCGGCGCCCCGGCTGCGGCCATGAAAGGCCAGACCGTGCAGCCGCTTGACGTCCCCCTCGGTGAGCCGGCCCCCGCTCTGCGCCCGCCCCTCCACCCATTCCAGCGCGCGGAAGTAATTGCGCACCTCGGCCTCGTCGCGCTCGCGGCCGGGAAAGCGCGCGCCCGCCAGCACCTCGCGCACTTGCGGCTCGGTCAACCGGTTGCCTTCGATGCGCGTGGAATAATGCGTGGCGGCGACGCGCGCGGTCTCACGCAAGGAGGCCAGCAGCATGACGTCGATGGGAAGGGCGAGCACGGCCTGCCGGTCGGCCTCGATGGCCATCAGCGCGCGGGCGGTGGCCGGGGTGATGCGGAAGCTGGGGGTGAACATGCCGGGGACGGTAGCAGGGGGGGGCGGGGGAGGTCAGTTGGTGTGCTGTTGGTGTGCTGATAACGGGGGGTGATGAACTACCTTCTCCCTTTGGGAGAAGGTGGCGCACTGCGCCGGATGAGGGGGTTGGAGGCGCGGGAGACGCACGCAGGTGCAACACCCTCCGACCGCAATCCCCTCATCCGCCCTTCGGGCACCTTCTCCCGATGGGAGAAGGCGATGGAGCTGCTCGACTATGTGTTGAATTGAGAGTAGCTGACTCGCCCATGACCGAACTCCTGCAACGCGCCTTCGACGCCGCCCGCAAGCTCGACCCTGCCGGGCAGGACAGCATCGCGCGCGCGATCCTGGCGCTCGCGGGCGAAGATACGGGCGCGCCGATCACCCTGACGCCGGACGAGCGCGACGCCATCGCCCGCTCGCAGGCCGCAGCCTCGCGCGGTGAATTCGCCACGGACGAGCAGGTGCGCGGCGTCTGGGCCAAGCACGGGCTATGAGGCTGCGCTACACGGAGCCCGCGCTCGCCGATCTCGATGGCATTCTCGATTACATTACCGCTCGTTCGCCACAGGGCGCGCGCTCGGTTCAGGCGCGCATTCAAAGGGCCATCGGCTTGCTGGTGGACTTTCCGAAGATCGGCACGCCGACGGACGTTCCGGCCATCCGCCGTCTGACGACCGCGCCCTATCCGTATCTCGTGTTCTACGAGGTGGCTGGCGATGAGATCGTCATCCACGCGGTGAGGCATGGCGCGCGCGATCCTGGTGGGATGCCGGGGGGTGGGTAGTGGCGAAAGATGGGTCATGGTTGCGGGGTAGAAAATGTCTGATTTGCCAAAAGGCATGAGTTCGCGTGAGGTGCGGGAAACTATATCGTCAATAAACAGATTGAAACTCGCCGACGCGGATTATAGCTATCTTGTGCGAAGAATTAGACAGTTAATCGTTGGAGTGCCGTTTACCGGCAAAATTCTGAATCCCGGCACGCGATTGTATCGTGCCAGGAGAAGCAGCAAAAAAATACTTCATGTAACAGAGCTTGGCCATCCGCCGGCGTCGAGTGTGGTGAGCTATCAGCGCTGCAATCCACCTGGAAAGCCGATGTTTTATTGCGCTTCACATCAGGCGACAGCCTGTTATGAAATTGACGCCAAGGTCGGCGACATCGAATACGTCAGTTGCTGGGCGGTCAAACGAGAGTTTTTCACGCAAGTAATCCCTCCCGATCAAGGGGAATACGTAGTTGATCGAAGGATGGAGACGATCGCTACTTTTTTTGAAACGAAATTTTCTCAACCTGTGCATGAAGTGTTCTCAAGTCAGTACAAGATAACTTCAGCCATTACTGAGTGTGTAACTGTTGGTGCGCTCCTCGAATCGCCTGAAGGTAGTGTTGTCACAAAACGTGAAGCACACAAATATGGAATCGGATGCATCTTATATCCGTCAGTCTCGTCCCCTAGGTACGCTGAATGCCTAGCACTGCACCCCGGCGTTGTGGAGCAGTGCACGGGATTGGAATACGTCGAGGAATTTGTAATCACCGATGTATTGAACGGAGCTATTTCTATAGAAAGGAAGGACGTGAGTAGTCAATTCGTAGCAGGATGCATACATTGGACAGGAAAACCATTGCATTGGACGCCAAAAAGAGAAAACTATAAAATAGTTGCGACGGTCGAAGCTGATGGCTGGGTGGTTAGGTATGAAGACGGAACAGTAATCAATCCTGGGTAATGTCTGTTGAATCGATCCTACAACACCCTCCCCCGCCCCAACACCCCCGTCCGATCCAGCACCCCCTTCACCGCCCGCATCAGCTCCATCTCCACCGCCCCCTTCACCTCCGCCAACATCTCCCGCTTGGCCCGCCCGATGCCGTGTTCGGCGCTGATGGAGCCGCCCAGCTCGCGCACCAGGCCGTAGACCACCGCGCCGACCTCCTCCGACCGCGCCAGGTACGCCGCCTTGTCCATGCCGACGGGCTGGCTCATGTTGTAGTGCAGGTTGCCGTCGCCGAAATGGCCGAACGGGAGCGGGCGGATACCGGGCATGACCGCCGCCACAGCCACGTTGCCGCGCGCGATCAGCTCGGGGATCGCCGCGATAGGCACGGAGACGTCGTGCTTCAGGCTGCCGCCCTCGAATTTCTGCGTTTCCGACAGGTCTTCTCGCATGGCCCACAAGGCACGGCCTTGAGCGATAGTTTCGGCTAGCGCCACGTCCTCGATGCTGCCCGTCTCCAGCGCGAGCCCAAGCTCGCGCTCGGCGAGCGCGCGGGTTGCGCCGTCGGTGGAGAAGCCGGAGAGGTCCAGCAGCACGTACCAGGCGTGGCGGTTGCCCAGGGGATCGCGGTGCTGGGGAAAGTGCTTGGTCACGAAGTCGATGGCCAGGCGCGGCAGCAGCTCGAAGGCGGTGAGACAGGGGCCGGCGGCACTCCGCATACGTTCGAACAGTTTTAGCGCGTCCTCGGGGCTGGCCAAGCCCACGAAGGCGGTGGCCTTTTCACGCGGGCGCGGCCACAGTTTCAGCACCGCGGCCGTGATGACGCCGAGCGTGCCCTCGGCGCCGATGAACAGGTGCTTCAGGTCGTAGCCGGTGTTGTCCTTGCGCAGGGAGCGCAGGCCGTTCCAGACGCGGCCGTCGGCGAGCACGACTTCCAGCCCCAAAACCATGTCGCGGGCGTTGCCATAGGCCAGCACTTGGATGCCGCCGGCGTTGGTGGAGAGGTTGCCGCCGACCATGCAGGAGCCCTCGGAGGCGAGGCTGAGCGGATAGAGCCGGTCGGCGGCCTCGGCGGCGAGTTGCACATTGCGCAAGGTGACGCCGGCTTCGGCGGTGATCGTGTAGCCAGCCGGGTCGATGGCGCGGATGGCGTTCATGCGTGCCAGCGAGAGCACGACCTCCTCGCCGCTCTCGTCGGGGACTTGCGCGCCGACCAGGCCGGTGTTGCCGGACTGCGGGATGATCGGCGTGCCGGTTTCACTCGCCAATGTCATGATGGCCGAAACTTCCGCCGTGGTCTTGGGGCGCAGCACCAGCGAGGTCTTGCCATGCCAGAGCCCGCGCCATTCCTGCGTGTACGGCAGGGTATCGGCGGCGGCGGTGAGCGCGTTGGCCGGGCCGACGATCGCGGCGAAGCGTTCGATCAGGTCGGGGGTGGGCATGGGCGAGGCTTCCCGCTTCGATGACGTTCAGAGCATAGCACGAGTCCTGCGCGTAGGTTCTCGGTCAGGTCAATCGCGCCGCCCCTCCGAAGGCGCAAATTTCATAGGCAAACACGTTTGCGACGTCAAACGGCCAACCGCACAAGTCGTTGGCGCCGCCGCTCCGCGATTGCATACGAATGCAAAATGACAATTGCATTCGTATGCAACGTTCCATAAACTTCCCGCAGACCCCAACGAGGCGATGCCCAGGCCGGCCCGGTCAGTACTCCTGGATGTCCGAACGCCGGAGCGAGGCATTGCCGTGGGGCCTGATGCACGTTGGCAACGAAACCCACTGCGGCGGCAGTAGTGTTAGGAGTACGAGATGAAGCCTCTGGTCAAAGCCACCCTGTCCCTCGGCGCCCTGGTGTTGACGGCCGGCGCCGCCTTCGCAGATTGTGGCATCACCGCGGGATCGGTGCGCCTGTTGTCGAACGATTTCGACGCCCTGCGGGTGGTGGCCACGGCCATGCAGGACTGCGCCAACGACAAGGTCAAGATGACCAAGAATCAGACCGCGGAGCACAAGAACCTCCAAGTTCCGGCGCTGACTGTAAACCCGGCGGAATACAGCATTGCGTTCGTCGCCAACAATTCCATCGTGCCGCTGCTGAACGGCGGCCTGATCCGTCCCTTGGACGATCTGGTTGCCAAGTTTGGCCAGGATCTGCAGCCGAACCAGCTGATCAAGATCGATGGCAAGGTGATGGCCGTGGCCTTCATGGCCAACTCGCAGCATCTGTTCTACCGCAAGGATCTGCTCGACAAGGCCGGCCTGAAGGCGCCGACGAGTTATGAAGACGTGCTGGCGGCCGCCAAGGTGCTGCAGGACAAGGGCATCGTCAAATATCCGCTGGGCGCCAGCAACAAGGCGGGCTGGGACCTGGCCGCCGAGTTCGTCAATATGTATCTGGGTTATGGCGGCGAATTCTTCAAACAGGGGTCTGCCGAGCCGGCCATCAAGGGCGAAAAGGGCATGGCCACCTTGAAGATGATGAAGGACATGACGGCCTTCATGGATCCCGACTTCATGACCTACGATGCGACCGAACTGAAGAATGTCTATGTCGGCAACAAGATCGCGATCATGAACGAGTGGGGCTCACTCGCCGGCGCCGTCATCGACCCGAAGAACTCATCGGCCGAGTTGGTGCAGAACACCGTGCTTGCCGGCGCGCCGACCGTGGGTGGCGGCACAACTCCCGCCGTCGCTCTGTGGTGGGACGGTTTCGCCATCGCCAAGAACATTTCCGACGAGGATGCCGAAGCTTCGTTCCGTGCCGCCGTGCACGGTATCCGCACGGACGTTGCGCTGGCGAACCCGAATGCCGCGACCTGGCTGGTCAAGGGCTACAAGCCCGGAGCCGGCGCCGTCGGCGTTCTGGCGACTGCGGTGGCGCGGGCAAAACCCTATCCGATGCAGCCTTATATGGGACTGCTGCATACGGCGCTTGGCACGGAACTGGCCGATTTCATGAAAGGTTCCAAGACCGCCGAAAAGACGCTTGCCGACGTCGAGGCTTCCTACAGCGCGGCCGCCAAGGAAGGCGGCTTCCTGAAGTAGCATCGTTGATTAAAAGTTCCGACCTGTCGATGTCCTCCAACACAATGACGGCGTTGCGGCTCGATCACCTTCTCCCTTTGGGAGAAGGTGGCGCGTTTCAGCGCCGGATGAGGGGATAGGGGCCAGCCGTGAGCCGACGCCAGCGCAAAACGGCTGGCGCCAATCCCCTCATCCGGCCGTTGGCCACCTTCTCCCAAAGGGAGAAGGTGATGGAGTTGCCGGGCGGTCTCGATGCCGATAGAGATCAACAGGTCAGAACACTATCTCGTGGGTGTAACATTTCGGATCGGGCGGGGACGAGCCGGCCTTTTGCCCGCACGTCCCAATGCCCCCGCGCTCCTTCCGTCAATGGCTAGGTGTCGACTTGCCGCACAAGACGTTCCTAGCGTTTATATTGCCCTCGCTCGTTGCCATGTTGCTGTTCATTGCGCTGCCCATCATTTCGGTAGCGGTGCAATCGCTCTATGTCGAACACGACAAGGTGCTGGTCGAAGTCGAGAACTGCGGGCCGTTTGATTGCACCAAGGAGATGAGTGTCGACGCCGGGGCCACTCAGGCACTGCGGGCGCGCGAACCACTGGGCAAGTTCAACGGCTTTGCCACCTATGCCAACCGCAATCATCTGGCTTTTTCTGAAATCTCCGGGATCATAGGAACAAGTGGATCTTTCAACGACAAGATCAAAGACATCTACAATCTGCCATTCTACCGCGCCCTGGCCTTTACGCTCGCCTACACCTTCATTGTCACGCCATTCGCGATGCTGTTGGGGTTCACGATCGCGCTCGCGGTCAACGGTGTTACCGCCGCGCTCAAGGGTCCAGTGATCTTCTTCTCGCTATTGCCGATGATCGTCACGCCGCTGATCGGTTCGCTCATCCTGTTCTGGATGATCAATTCGCAAGGTATCATCGGCGCCTCGTTGCAATCCCTCTTCAACGACCCGAACCTGTCGCTGAAAGCCTCGCCGGCCCTCACCTGGACCACGCTGTTCGTCTACGGCGTTTGGACCAACGCGCCGTTCTCTTTCGTGGTCTTCTACGCCGGCCTGCAGACCGTCCCCGGCGACACGCTCGAGTCGGCGATGATCGATGGTGCCAGCCGCTGGGAGCGCATCCGCTTCGTGGTGCTGCCGCATCTGGCGCCCCTGATGACCTTTGTCGCGCTGGTCCAGCTCATGGACAATTTCCGCGTCTTCGAGCCCATCGTCGGCTTCAGCGCCGAGGCCAGCGCGACCTCGCTGAGCTGGAGCATCTTCAAGGATCTGCGCGGCCAGCATGAGCAACTGTTCGGCTCGGCCGCTGCAACCTCGATGCTGACAATCCTGGGCGTAGCCATCCTGCTCTCGCCCGTATTGGTGCGCACCTGGCGCGAATTCCAATTGAAGACCTGAGCCATGGCATCGCTCGCCAACAAACGCAGCGTCCCGCTTGCCGCCCTGTCGACGGGCTTTGTCATCTTGTGGATAGCCCTGGCCGCATTCCCGTTCGTCTGGACGGTTTGGGGCTCGTTCAAGGTCGAGGCGGATTTCTTTTCGCGCGTGAGCTGGCAGAACGCCCTCTATGGCGTGAAGACGTTGGCGCAAACCGGCAGCGCCTTCACCGGCGATGGCTACTCTGGCGCCTGGATCACACGGCACTTCGGGCAATCGGTCGTCAACACCGCCATCGTGACCGTCTGTGTCGTGATTATCTCCCTCACCTTCGGAACGCTCGGCGGCTACGCTCTCGCCCGTTCGGGCCGCCGCTATACTTTATGGATCCTGATGGCGGCGCTGGTGTTCCGCGCCATGCCGCACATCACGCTGGTGTCGGGTTATCTGCTGCCATTCTTCCAGCTCAACATCTGGGGCGTGCTGCCCACCGCCATCATCGTGCTGGTCGCCATCAACCAGCCGTTCACGCTCTGGATGCTGCATGCGTTTTTCCTCAGCATCCCGCGCGATATCGACGAGAGCGCCATGGTCGATGGCTGCACGCGCTTCCAAGCTTTTCGCCTCGCGGTGATTCCGGTGATGTGGCCCGGCGTCATCACCACGGGCCTCTTCAGTTTCCTGCTCGCCTACAACGATTTTGCCGTTACCGCCATGTTGCTGAACGAGGACAACCAGACCATGGTGCCCAAGATCGCCAGCTTTTTGGGCAGCATCGAGTCCGAGGGCGAGGTCATGTACGCGGTCGCGGCCGTGGTCTCGGCGACCGTGCCGCTGTTTCTCCTGGTAACCTTCTTCCAGCGCCAGATTGTCAGTGGCCTGACGGCTGGCGCGGTCAAGGGTTAGGGAGCAGCGATGGCCCGCATCCAGATGGCGCGCGCCTCGTGCTGGCGACTTGAGGTTTGATGGTGATGACACCTGACGAGCAAACGGTTGCATTCACCGACGTCGCGTTCGATGCGTTGCTTGTCGCCGCCCGATTGTCCATTCCCGAAGACATGCGCGCGCAAGTGCGGACCGGCGCCAACCAATTGCGCCTGATGGCGGCGCGACTGCACGCCTATGAACTTCCGGCCGAACCGGCGGCCCCCGAATGATCGCGAAACCGTTGCATCAGCTTTCGATTGTCGAGGCCGGCCAGCAACTGCGAAGCGGTGCGATCACGTCCCGTCAGCTCACGGACGCTGCCCTGCAGCGCATAGCCGCGCTCGATCCGCAAATCCGGGCATTTGCTACGCTGACGGTTGATCGCGCGTTGGCTGACGCATCGCAAGCGGACGATAACTTCTCACGCGGCATCGACCTTGGGCCGATGCAAGGCATCCCCTATGCCCTGAAGGACCTCATCGACACGGCAGGCATCCGCACCACCGCCGGGTCGCGCCTTATGTTCGATCATGTGCCTACGGAGGATGCTGTCGTCGCCCGGAGGTTGCGCGAGGCTGGCGGTGTGCTGCTCGGCAAGCTCGCGACTTATGAATTCGCTGTCGTCGGCCCCAGTTTCGACCTTCCGTACCCGCCCGCGCGCAATCCTTGGAACACAGATCATATCACCGGCGGCTCGTCCTCGGGCTCGGCGGCGGCGGTGGCGGGCGGCTTCGTGCGCACGGCCATCGGCACCGATACGGGCGGATCGATCCGCAGCCCCGCCTGCTATTGCGGCGTGGTCGGACTGAAGCCGACATTCGGCCGGGTATCGCTCGCGGGCGTTTATCCACTGTCCCCAAGCCTCGACCATGCCGGCCCCCTCAGCGCAACCGTCGAAGAGGCGGCGCTCACGCTCGACATCATTGCCGGCGATGTCGCGCCGAGCGCCCGCTCGCGCATCGGCGAAGATCTGCGTGGGCTGACCATCGCCTATCCGCGCAGTTTCCACATCACCGATCCCGGGGCCGCGCCCGAGGTCGTCACTGCCCTGGACGACGCGGTCTCTCAGCTTTCGCTGCTCGGCGCCCGCATCGAGGAGATTGATCTTCCCAGCTACCAGCTCTTCGAGGATTGCGGCGCCGTGATCCTGCAGGCGGAAGCCTATGCCGTACACGAACACAACCTTCGCGCGCGGGCGCGGGATTACGGCCGTCTCGCCTATCAAAGCCTGGCTGCGGGCTTTGTACTGAGCAACGCCGATGTCGCGCGGGCCCGCGAGGTACAGCGCGCGCTCACGCTCCGGTTGAACCACGACGTGTTCAGCCGTTTCGACGCCATTGTTTGCGCCAATGTGCTTGCCCCGGCGCCGCGTTTCGACAGCTTTGACGGCAAGACGCCGCGCTGGACGGCCATGCGCACACTGCCCTTCAACGTCACCGGGCACCCGGCGTTGGCGCTTCCTATAGGCCTCTCCAAGAGCGGTCTGCCCCTGGGCATGCAGATTGTCGGCAAGGCGTTCGACGAAGCGCGCGTTTGCCAGATCGGTGCGGCCCACGAAATGGCCACCGATACCGTCCAACTTATGGTTTGACCTGTCACTATGAAGGTTCGTGACAGAGGTCATGGCGTAGGGGCGCACAGCAGTGCGCCCCTTGCTTCCGAGCACGAGCCAAACGATAGGTTGTTGGGCGCGCTTGCCCGGTCCCTAGAGTTTACAAACTTGCATACGTATGCACAATAGCCCTGAAATGACTCACAAATGGGCGCGCGCATGGACAGCAAACTAGCCAGGAAGGCGAACCTGCCCGTCACCTCGTCGGAGGTGGCCAGGCTCGCTGGCGTTTCGCAGTCGGCGGTGTCGCGCTCGTTCACGCCGGGCGCCAGCGTCGCGCCCAAGACCCGCGCAAAAGTCCTCGAAGCCGCGAGGCGCCTGGGCTACCGGCCCAACGCCATCGCGCGCTCGCTGATCACCTCGCGCTCGCGCATCATCGGCGTGGTGATGGCCTATCTGGAAAACCTGTTCTATCCGTCCGTCCTGGAAGAACTCGGAAAAGTTCTTTCGGCGCTGGGCTATCACATGCTGCTGTTCACCGGCTTCAAGGATCGCGATTCCGATCCGGTGTTCGACCAGATCATGCGCTACCGCGTCGATGGCATCATCCTGGCCTCGACCGGCCTGTCGTCGGCGCTGTCGGAAGAATGCGCCGCCGCCGGCATTCCGGTGGTGCTGTTCAACCGCACGACGAAGCGCGATGCTGTTTCGAGCGTGACCACCAACAATTATCAGGGTGGGCGCAAAATCGCGGACTTCCTGGTCGCCGGCCGCCACAAGCGTTTTGGCTACATCGCGGGTCTTGCGAACTCGTCCACCAACCGCGACCGCCAGGCTGGATTCTTCGATGGCCTGGCCGCGCACGGATTGTCCAAGCCTGAGTTGCGAACCGGCAACTATTCGGCGAAAGACGCCGCGATCGCCGCGCGCGAACTGCTGGCCCTGTCCAAGCGCCCGGACGCCATCTTCGTCGCCAACGACCACATGGCGATCGCGGTGATCGACGTCGCCCGCAGCGAATTCGGCCTGGCGCTGCCCGACGATCTGTCCATCGTCGGTTACGACAATGTCGGGCCGGCCAGCTGGGCCGGCTATGCCATCACGACGGTGTCGCAGCCGCTCGGCGTGATGGTCGCCGAGACCGTCGAGCTGATGATGCGGCAGATCGAGAGCCGCGAGATCGAGGCCGTGCATCGCGTGATCCCATGCGAACTCATCGTGCGGACGTCGGCGCGACGGCCGGCACGCGGTGTCGTGGAACGCGACGGCGAACTGATGTATGTGCCCTGATGACGCGAAAGGACGTGCCATGAGCACCTGGACCCAAAGCCAAATGGACGGCCGGCTGATCCGCTACGCGGACCTGAAGGGCCTGCGCAATGCCTTCATCGATGCGCGCTCGCCGGGCTCCGATCGCAAAGAGAATTTTACCATCATCGGCCCGGGCGTGTCGGAGAACCCGGCTCAGGTGGTGCATCTGCCCGAACCGCACGGCTTCAACATCGGCGGCGCGCGCCAGCCGGGCGGTTGCGTCAATTCCCAGCACAGCCATCTGACGGCCGAGGTGATCATCGTTCACTCGGGCAAATGGCGGCTACTCTATGGCGCGGACAAGGACGAGGGCAGCCTCGATATCGAGCCAGGCGATGTCGCTTCGATGCCGACGCACATGTTCCGCGGCTTCGAGAAGCGTGACGAGGGCACCGGGTTCTTGTTCTTCGTGCTCGGTGGCGATGATCCGGGCAAGGTCGTGTGGGCGCCCGCCGTGTTCAAGATGGCCGAAGATTTCGGCTTGAAATTGCTGAAAGGCGGCAAGTTGATCGACACCACCTTGGGCGAGACGGTGCCGGCCGGGGCCGAACTGGAGCAGCCGCCATCGGCCGCATTGCTGCAGAAACTGAAAGCTCCGCCCAAGGATAAGATGGCGCAGTGCTTTGCTTCGGGCAAGGCACTGAAGGGCAATCCGAAATCGCCACTGGCGCGCGAAGGCGTCGAAGAGGCCGGTGTGATCGTGCCAGTCGCGACCGGCGACGGATTCCAGCCCGGCCCGATCGTCGGCTGGTGGGAGCACGGTTTTAATGTCCGCCAACTGACGATGCAAACCGGCGCGGCCGTTCCCCTACACGCCCGGGCAGAACAGGAAGTGATCTTCGTGCAGGACGGCACCCTGGACGTTAGCTGGACCGGCGGACGCATCCTGATGGGCGCGGGCGACACGCTGAGCGTACCGGTCGGCCTTGCCCACGGCTTCCGCAATACCGCGTCCGTGCCGCTGGTCGCCTTCATCGTGCGCGGCGCCGATAGTCCGAAGGCGCCGGTTTTCGCAACCAATCACGTGGCGGCGGCGTGATGGCAACGATCAGCACCACCCATGTCGGCTCGTTGCCCCGCTCCAAGGAGATCACCGACCTCGTCTTTGCGCGCGAGGCCGGCGTTCCCATCGAGGAGGCCGGGTTCAACCGCATCGTCGCTGGCGCTGTAGTCGACATTGTCGCGCAACAGCGTACCGCCGGCATCGATCTGCCGTCCGACGGCGAGATGAGCAAGATCTCCTACGCCACCTACATCAAGGACCGCCTGACCGGCTTTGCCGGCGACAGCCCGCGCCGCCCGCCCCAGGACCTCGAGCAATTCCCAACCTTTCTGGAGCGTCTTGCGCGCGTTGGCGGCACGGCCAGCTACAAGCGGCCCAAATGCGTGAGTGAGATCACGGTCAAGAGCTTGCAACCCCTGAAGGACGACATCGATAATTTCCAGGCTGCGCTCGTCGCCAACGACTACGCCAAAGGCTTCATGAATTCCGCCACGCCCGGCGTCATCGCGCTGTTCCAGCCCAATGAGTTCTATAAGACGCAGGATGACTATCTCGAAGCCGTCGCCGAGGGCATGCGCGCCGAGTACGAGGGCATTGTCGCCGCCGGCCTTATCCTGCAGCTCGACAGCCCCGACCTCGGGCTCGGGCGGCACATGATGTACAAGGAGCTCGACGACGCGGGCTTCGTTGCGGCCGCCGGCCGTCATATCGACGTGCTGAACCATGCCTTGCGCAACATTCCGGGCGACAAGGTGCGCATGCATGTGTGCTGGGGCAACTATGAGGGCCCGCATATCTGCGACATCGCGCTGAAAAAGATCCTGCCGGCCGTGCTGACAGCCAAGCCGCGTGCACTGTTGTTCGAGGGCGCGAACCCGCGGCATGCGCACGAATGGGTCGACTGGAAGGCGTTCAAACTCCCCGAAGACTATGTGCTGATCCCAGGCGTCATCGATTCCACCACCAATTTCGTTGAACATCCCGAACTGGTAGCCGAGCGCATCATACGGTATACGGATATTGTCGGCGCCGAGCGCGTCATAGCCGGCACCGATTGCGGCTTTGCTACCTTCGCGGGCTTCGGCGCCGTCGACAGCGCCATCGTCTGGCACAAGCTGGCGGCGCTGGTCGAAGGCGCGGCAATCGCCAGCAAGCGCCTCTTGAGGTAAGCCTATGGTTCGACCCGGGAGTTCGACGCATAGGCGGGACTGAGAAGTCAGGCTGAAAGCTTCGGCG
>JANLQJ010000045.1:0-11133 GCA_031367715.1 Hyphomicrobiaceae bacterium
GGTTCGCCCGCGACCGTGCGAGAAAAGGTCGAGGCGCTGATGGACAAGACCGGTGGCTGGGGCACCCTGATGATGCCAGTGCATGACTTCTCGGACGATCCCGAGCCGTGGTTCCAGTCGGTGCGGTTGTTCGCGCAGGAGGTCGCACCCAAGATCAAGCTGCCGTTCAAGATGTCCTGAGCGAGCGATGCCGTATTGAATAGCCGCAGGACGTTTATGCGGCTGTCGGATTCTGCGCGGGAGTCAATCAACCAGCAGGCCGGCCGACGTACGCCATGGTCCGCGGTTCGACCATGGCTGACGACCTGGCTCGTCAAACCTTTGTCAGCGTCCCCGCTTCTTGAGCCTTGAGCGTTTGGAAAGCCTCCAGATCCGGGACGGAAGTTCGTTCCCGGTAAGTCGTCATGTTGTGCGGCCACTGCGTGACGACACGGCCGGAGGCTGAGCGATAATATTTGCTGCCGACAACACGCCAAACCTCGACGGCGTTGATGTCGCGCTGAATCGCGGCGTTGTAGTCGTCCATGACATCCTGCCGCACGTCCATCGACCTGATGCCGTTCGTCCCCATTTCATCAACCTTGCGGCTGATGTAATCGGCCTGGGATTCAAGCATGTAGAGGATCGATCCATTGTTCGTGTTGGGGCCGTAGAACATGAACAGGTTGGGGAACCCCGCCGTCGTGATGCCGAGATAGGCCTGTGGTCCGTCGCGCCACGCGTCCCTGAGGCTCACGCCGTTGCGTCCACTGACATCGATGACCGAAAGAAATTTGTTGGCCGCATAGCCGGTGGCGAGGATGACGACATCGACCTTGCGTTCGACGCCGTCTTTGGTCCTGACGCCTGACGCCGTGAGCTTCTCGATCGGATCGGTGACCAGTGCGACGTTGGGCCGGTTGAACGCGGGATAGAACTCATTCGAGAACAAGGGCCGCTGTGAACCAAGCGGCAATTGCGGCTTCAGCCTGGCGCGCGTATCCGGATCGGCCACGTGCGCGAGGTTGTCCCGCCCCATCTGTTCGATGCCCGGCATCAGTTCGGGCTTGTCGAATGTCATCAGCAGTTCGTAGAAGGCGAACTGCTCGTCGCGAATCTTGCGACCGATCGACGGGTCGCGGCGCATCTGTTCCAGTTGCTCGGCGGAGTATGGCGTGTCCTCCTTCGGCAGCACCCAGTTCGCGGTGCGCTGGTAGAGGTAGAGCTGTTTTGCCTCCTTGGCGACTTCGGGAACCAGCTGCACGGCGCTGGCTGCGCTGCCGATCATGGCAACCGTCTTGCCGCGCAAGTCGACGCCCTCCGGCCACTGGGCAGTGTGCAGCACCGGGCCGGCGAAATCCTTGAGACCGGCAATCTCCGGCCACTGGATTTCGTTGAACATGCCCAAGGCGCTGACGAACACATCGGCAACGATGCTGCGTCCATCCGTGGTGTCCAGATGCCATTCGCACTGCGCATCGTCCCAGCGGGCGCTGGCGATTCCGGTGCTGAACCGGATATGTGGCGCGACCGCGTACTTGTCGACGCAATGCTGCATGTACACCTTGATTTCCGCGTGCCCGGCGTAAGGCCGTGACCAGTCCGGTTTTTGTTCGAACGAGAACGAATAGAGATGCGAGGGTATGTCGCAGGACAGGCCGGGATAACGATTGTTGAACCAGGTACCGCCGGCGCCGGCCGCGCGCTCAAGGATGACGAAGTCTTCGATCCCGGCCTGCTTGAGTTTGATCGCCATGCAGATGCCGCCGGGTCCGGCGCCGACGATGGCGATGCGGTATTTTTTTGCGCTTTGGTCCTGACCTGCTTTCCGATCCTGCGGTTTCATCTTCCCTCCTCCTCAGAGCGGTCGTTCCATCGTCAATTCCCGGGTCTGGCAGATTACCGCATCCGCCGCTACAGTCGTTCGATCAGGGTGGCGTTGGCCATGCCACCACTTTCGCACATCGTCTGCAAACCATAGCGCCCTCCGCTGTGTTCAAGTCGCGCCAGCAGGCTGGCCAGCAAGCGGCCGCCTGAGGCGCCGACCGGATGGCCAAAGGCAATCGCACCGCCCCATGCATTCACTTTTTCCGGATCAACATCAAACGTTTTCTGCCACGCCAGCGGAACAGGCGCGAAGGCTTCGTTGACCTCGAAGGCGTCGATGTCGGCGATCTTCAGCCCGGACTTCTCCAACAGCTTCTTTGTTGCCGGCATGATCGCGGTCAGCATCATGATCAGATCGTCACCGGCGACGCACGACCGCACGATGCGCGCGCGCGGCTTCAACTTCAGGCGCTTCACCGCCGCCTCCGAGCAGACCAGCATGGCCGAGGCGCCGTCGGATATCTGCGATGAGCCGGCCGCCGTCACGCTCCATTCGATTTCGGGGAAGCGCAGCTTCATGTCATCGTTGACGAAGGCCGGGGCCAGCGTTGCTAGCCGTGCCGCAGTGGTATCACGCCGTATGCCCTCGTCGCTTGTGAACAAAACTGTCCCGCCTTCGACCGTCGGCACCCGGATCGGCACGATCTGTGATGCAAGCCAGCCGCTGTCCGCCGCCAGTGCGGCGCGCTGATGCGAACGCAATGCAAGAGCATCGAGCGCCTCGCGCGTCAGCCCATGGCGCGCCACAATCAACTCGGCCGAAATGCCTTGCGACACCAGCCCTTCCGGGTAACGTGCGCGAAACATCGGGCCCAGTTCATCGCGCCCCTGACGATTGAATTTCGCGGGTATGCGGCTCATCATCTCGACGCCACCGGCCACCACCACATCGCTGCTTCCGCTCATCACGGCTTGCGCGGCAAAGTCGAGCGCCTGTTGCGCCGAGCCGCACTTGCGATCCAGCGTCACGCCAGGAGTCGATTCAGCCATGCCGGCCGCAAGCCAGGCATGGCGGGCGATGTTGCCGGCCTGTTCGCCCACCTGACTGACACAACCGGCGATGACATCATCCACCTCGGACGAATCAATGCCGGTGCGCGCGATCAAGGCCTGCAGCACTTGCGCGAACAGGTCTACCGGATGCGCGCCTGATAGCCCGCCGCCGACACGGCCCTTGGCAAACGGGCTACGAACAATGTCGACGATATAGGCGACGTTCATCTCACCGGCTCAGTTCGATGGACATCTCTGCCGACTTGATCTGGAGGTGTTTGCTGCTGGAGATCTCCATCAATTGACGCGCGAAATCCAGCTCCGGCGACGACAGGGTCGGAAAATCGAGCCGGACCGGTCCGGCATCGCGCATTGCCTGGATGTCGTGCGGCGGCACCAGTGCCCGCAACAGCAGCTCGTCATCGTCCACGCCGCCGTTGCGCTTGCGCAGTTCTTCCAGGGTCGGATTCTCCGGCGGATGCGCAAGAATTTCCTTGTACTGCGGCGCCGCGGCAATACGATCCATGATGTCGGGTTCGATCGGCGACACCGGCGTGCCGTAGTGGCCCACGGCATACTTGATCACCTCTTCGGGAATCACGCTGTAGCGCTTGCCGGTGACGATGTTCAGTACCGCCAGCGTTCCCACCAGTTGCGAGAATGGCGTGATCATGCCCGGGTAACCCAGTTCCTTGCGCACCACCGCCGTCTCGCGCAGCACGTCGTCGAGGCGGTCGGCCATGCCGTGCTGGGCCAGCTGATTCTTGAAGGTGCCGGTCATGCCGCCGGGCACCTGGTGTTCGAATGCGAACAGGTCGTACTCGTTCGGCGTCCCCGTGATGAAGCCGTAGGTCTTCGCGATGCGCTCGAAATGCTCTGCCACAGGCGCCAGCAGGCTTTTGTCGAGATTCGAGGTGTGACCGAGATGCGAGATGTTGTGCAGCATGATTTCGGTGGACGGAATCGACGTGCCATTCGCCAGCGGCCGGATCGCGGTATGGATGATATTGACGCCGTGCTTGATCGCCTCGAGGTAGACCTGCGCCCCCTGCCCGGTGATGTTGTGGGAGATGATCTCGATCGGCTTGCCGCGCGAATTGGCCTTCACCGCCGCGACCAGGCTGCCGACCCGCTCCGGCCGCAGGCAGCCGCAAGTGTCGTAAATGAACACCGTGTCGACATCGGGAATTGCCGACATCTTGGCAGCGACATTGCCGAAGTATTCGTCGGTGTAGACCGGCGCGAGACCGTAGTAGATGGTTCCCGCGACTTCGGTACCCGTCTCCTTCGCGACCTTGGACAACCGGGCAATCTTGTCCCAGTTGTAGAGCGCGTCGTAGATCCACACACTGCGGATGCCATGCGCGCAGAGGCGACGCATCCACAGGTCCATGAGCGCATCCGGCGTCACAGCAAACGTGACACAGGCATTGCTGCGCATGCCGCCACGCAGCCGACTGTTGGGCATGGACTGGATCAGCAGATCGAGCCCTGCCCATGGATCTTCGCGGCAGTATTTGATCAACACCTCGAACAGCGAACTGCCGGCCAGATCAACCACGCGATAACCGGTCTTGTCGATCAGCGGCGTGACGGGCAGCGCCATGCCGGCCTGCATGCGCATGCCCCACAGGCTTTGCTGGCCGTCGCGCAGGGTCTGGTCAATGAATTCGATGTGGGCCATTGTGTTCTCTCTTCAGGTTATGGGCTGGAATGTTTCTGGTACGCCGGCAACAGCGTGGTCTCGAGCCAGCGCGTATTCACTTTCCCCGCCGCGTAATCGGCGTGTCGCATCACGGAGCGATGAAAATCAATATTGGTTTCGATGCCCTCAACCTCGAACGCATCGAGTGCAAGACGCATGGCCTCGACGGCGCTCTCACGATCGGGCGCATGCACCAGCAGCTTCGCGATCATCGAGTCGTAATAAGGCGGCACCAGATAACCGGTATAGCAGTGGGTATCCAGACGAACGTTTGAGCCATGCGGCGGCGACCATCGCGTAATGCGTCCGGGGCGCGGCATGAAGCCATCGCGCGGCTGCTCGGCATTGATGCGACACTCGATCGCGTGGCCGCTGATTTTGACGTCGCTTTGACGTACCGACAGCGGCAGGCCGGAGGCAATGCGCAACTGCTCCTGGACAATATCGACCCCGGTAATCAGCTCCGTCACCGGATGCTCGACCTGCACCCGCGCATTCATTTCGATAAAGAAGAAATCCTCGCGGTCGGCATCGTAGAGGAACTCGACAGTGCCGGCATTGACATAGCCAAGGTAGCGCACCAGATCCAGGGCGGCTGCATGCAAACGTGTGCGGACGGCCTCGGGAAGCGCATAGCCCGGGCCCTCCTCGACCACCTTCTGGTAGCGCCGCTGGATCGAGCAGTCGCGTTCGCCGAGGTGCAACGCATTGCCGAAGTCGTCGCCGAAGACCTGGACTTCGATGTGGCGTGCATTGCCGATGAAGCGCTCCATGTACAACGAACCATCACCAAACGCCGCTTGCGCTTCCCGCGACGCACGCTCGAATGACGCTTCGATATCGGATGCATCATGGGCGACGAACACCCCGCGGCCGCCGCCGCCGGAAGCTGCTTTCAGCATCACCGGGTAGCCAATGCCTCCCGCCAGGCTTGCCGCTTCCGTCGCCGTCGCCACAAGGTTGGAACCCGACACGATCGGCACGCCGGCAGCAGCAGCGGCAGCGCGCGCTTCGAGTTTGTCGCCGACACGGCTGATCGTCTCGGCACGGGGCCCGATGAATTTCAACTGGTTGTCTTCGCAAAGCTTGGCGAGTTCGAAGCGCTCGGACAGGAAACCGTAGCCCGGATGCAGACCATCGCAGCCCGTGGACAATGCTGCCTGACATACCAGCGCCGGGTTCAGATAGCTGGCTGCGGCAGGTGCAGGGCCGATGCACACGACGCGGTCAGCACGCCGGGCACCCAGCGTTTCACGGTCGGCGTGCGATACCGCGAGCACGGTCTCGATACCCAGCGCCTTGCAGGCGTCAATGACCCTTACCGCGATCTCTCCGCGGTTTGCGACCAGCACACGTTTCAACAGGGCCATGGCGCCAGACCGGAATGTCGTCAGGCAACTTCGATGATGAATAGCGGCGTATCGTGTTCGACCATCTCGCCATCCGCCACCAGACGACGCACAATCTTGCCCTTCACGTTGCTGGTCACCTGGGTGAACAGCTTCATCACTTCGAGCAGGCAGACCGTGGCACCGGCCTCGATCTGTTGTCCCTCTTCGACAAACGATGGCGCGCCCGGCTTCGATTGGCCCCAGATGACGCCGAGGCTGGGCGCACGCAGGTAGACCTGTCCCGGCGCCAGCGCTGCGGCGGGCTGGGCCGCGACGGGCATTGGCGCTGGCGATGCAATGCCGGTGGCAGCGGTCACGGCTGTAACTGGTGCTGAGGCGGCGTGAGTCGTGAGCGATCCGCTTTTCGATACCGCGATCTTGACGTCACCGATCTCCAGTCGCAGTTCCTGCCAACCCGACTTCTCGAAGAAGGTGAGCAGACTTCGAATCTCTTCGTTCTTGATACTCATGACTTGAGTTCCTCATGGTTGGTCGACGCCTGCTCGCTCGCCGAATTACTTCGAATGGCGCACGCCGCAAGCAGCGCCGGCAAAACTTGTTTGACGACGATGAAATCGAGACCGGCAGCGACTGCCAGATGTACACCCTCGTCGGTATTGAGCAGGCTGCCCACCGCGCTGGTGGCGCCCTGCAGACGCAATGTCGCCTGTGACGCATCGTCGCTTTCGAGATCGATAGCGGGCGGGCATGGCGCATGACCGATGGCATGAACCCGCAAGGGCGTGCGCACCTGCGCCCAATCACGCAACTGTCGCAACAGCGGATCGGCATCCTCTTGCGGATGATCGACAGCAAGATGCCCGGCAAACACGATGCCGCGGGTTCCGTCTATCGTCACGGCGCGACCGCCCAGCCCCTTGAGCGCGCCATCACCGCAGCCGACGACGCACGGCACGCCAAGCTGGCGGCTCACGACGGCAGCATGACTGGTCGATCCACCACGCTCGGTGATGACTGCCTCTGCGAAGAACATGCCATGCACGTCTTCCGGGCTGGTGGTGGGTCGCGACAGCACCACCGGCTGGCCTGCCACTGCCAGACGCTCGGCCTCATCCGCATCTTCGACGATGATGCCGAAGCCGGCGCCCGGGCTCGCCGCCTCGCCGCGCGCCAGCACCGTCTCGCGCTCCGGGTCGACATGCGCTGCCAGCCTGGGCCGCAACAGCAGGCGCACCTGGTCGCTCGATACACGGCGCAATGCCTCGTCTTCGTCGATCAGTCCTTCGCTCACCATTTCGACGGCGCAGCGCACCGCGGCGGCCGGCGAACGCTTGGCCGAGCGCGACTGCAGCAGATAGAGCCTGCCCCGCTCGACCGTGAATTCGATGTCCTGCACATCGTGGTTCTCGCGCTCCAGCGTATCTGCGGCTTTCATCAGTTCGGCGTGCATGGCAGGCAGGCTTTCGCGCAAGCGTTCGATCGGCACCGGCGTATGCGAGCCGGATACGACGTCCTCGCCCTGCGCGCATTCCAGATACTCGCCGTAGGGCAAGGCCTCTCCGATCAACGGGTTGCGCGTAAACAGCACACCGGTACCCGAGCGGGCATCCGAGTTGCCGAACACCATGGCCTGGATGGTCACTGCCGTTCCCATCGCGTGGTCGATGCCGTGATGTTCGCGATAACGCTTGGCACGACGTCCGTTCCACGAATCGAAGATCGCGGCGATGGCGAGCGTGAGTTGCTCGAACGGGTCGGTCGGCATCTCGCGCTGGCAACTGTCGGCGATCATTTGCCGCCACTGCGCGGGCTCCGCGTCGGGCGGCAGTGCTTCCATCGAGGAACGCATCACAATGCGGGCAAACATTTCACAGAAGCGCCGATGGCTGTCACGCGCAAAGGTGGCACTACCGGTTTCCTTTGCCAGCGCAAGCTCGGTCGCATCGTTGATGCCGAGATTCAACACAGTGTCCATCATGCCGGGCATGCTCACCGGCGCTCCCGAGCGCACGGAGACGAGCAGCGGGCGCTGCGAACAGCCGATCTTGCGACCGGTGGCCGCTTCGATGTGGGCAATGCCGGTACGCACCGAAGCCAGCATCGGCTCGGTTAGCGCGCCGCCGTTGCTCAAATATTCGCGGCATGCAGCAGTCGTCAGCACGAATGCCGGCGGCACCGGCAGGCCGAGCGCCTGCATGCGCGCCACGCTCCACGCCTTGCCGCCGACCAGTTGCCGATCAGGCAGACTGGCGCCGTCGAGGATCAGGCCGAGCACGGCAGGTTCGATGCGACCGTTCATTCCTCGCGCCTCTTTGCTCGTCGGTGGTTATTGAATGGGAAAATCATTTCTACATTCGTGGTTGACCATCAGACGCGATAGCCGCCATCGACACTCAATACTTGCCCGGTAATTCCCGCAGATTCTTCCGAGGCGATCAACACCGCCATTGGTCCGAGTTCGTCGGGCTCAAGGATTCGTTTCTGGACATTCTCGGATTCAGCCAATGCCTTGAAGGCGGCAGCGGGAATATTGAGGGCCTTGCCCAGCTTGTCCCAGTCGGCGAGTGCGGTATTGGTCCAGCCAGGGCAGATCGTGTTGACCGTGATCGTGGTCGGCACTTGATACGCCAATGCACGGGTCAGGCCGATCAACCCATGCTTCGCTGCCGTATAGGCGATGGTCCCGCCGCCGCGTTTGGCATAGCCGGAACCCTGGAAGATGATCCGTCCATAATCCTGCTTGACCATCTGTGGCAAGGCGGCGCGAGTCGCGTAGTAGGCAGAAGTCAGGTTGAGAAATATGTTTTTCTCGAATGCGACGTCATCGTGATTAAGTGCGGACATCAGGTCTGCCAGATCACCATGCAGTCCCCCGCCATTGTTGTAAAGAATGTCGAGCCGCCCGAAATGGGCGATGACTTCTCCCACCATGTTCTTGAGTCCGGGGCCATCCAGCAGATCCGCGGTAATTGCAAATGCAGTGCCGCCCATGGCCCGCACTTTTTCAGCAACCGCATCAATTTCACTACGGGTGCGCGAGGTCAGCGCGACCTTCGCCCCCTCGCGCGCATAGGCCAATGCGATGGAGCGGCCGATGCCGCGACCGCTCCCCGTCACCAATGCAACCCTGCCTGAAAGTTTGCCCATGCCTTACTCCCTTAACAATGCCGCGTCATTGGCCCACATATTTGCTGACTTTGTTCTGTTGCTCCAGCCAGTCGCGGCGCAGTTCGAAAGGTTGGGCAACATAGTCGCGCATGGCGGTAACGCCGTCGTCCGACAGCATGGTGGCGAGAAAACCGTCACTTTCAATATCGAGTCCATTCGCAAGGTTGGTATCCGACCCTTCGTAGACGGCGCGCTTGACCATGGCGATTGACAGCGGCGGCAGACGCGCCATCTCCTTGGCGACCTGTGTTGCGCGCGCCAGGGCGTTGTCGGCCAATTCATGGATCAGCCCCATCGTCAATGCCTCTTCCGGCTTGACGATGCGCCCACGCAAAATGAACTCGATCGCGCGGCTGGCGCCGATCAATCTCGACAGGCGTTGCGTGCCGCTGCCGCCGGGCAGAATGCCGAGCTTGACTTCGGGCAGCCCGTAGCGGTGATCGCCGCACATGCCGATGCGGATGTCGCAGGCAAGGCACAACTCAAAGCCGCCGCCCATCGCATCGCCGTTCATCGCCACGATGACCGGCTTGGGCAGGCTGCGCAGACTCAGCAGCAAGGCATGATAGCCAGCGGTCAGCGCCGTGCCGGCCTTGCGCAGCGCTTCGCGATTTTCAGCGTAGGAGAGCAGTTCCTCCACGCTGTAGTGGGTGATGAATTTACCGTCGATTCCGCTGACCAGTACGACCACCTTGATCGCGGGATCGCGCCAGGTTTCTATCAATGTGCCAAGTTCACCCGCACCCTCGGCACAAAAATAGTTCATCGGCGGATTGAGATAGCTTGCCGTCACCACTCCACCTTCGGTTTTGCAGGTCCAATAGCTCATCTTTTCCCTCCTCCGTGGTTATTGGATGAATAAATCACCATTCGAGACCCTGGCCGGGCATGGAAGAGTCCATGGCGGATTGATCATTCCTCGCGCTTGCGATCCAGCAGTCGCAACAGGTCTTCGTGCAATTCGAACCAGACAGTGTGATACGAGCTCACCTTTGCGCCGCTGACAAACTCCACCTGCCCGTCATCCACCTTGTCGAGTGCCTCGCCGAGACGATCGGCATAGCGCGACAGACGCGGCAGGCTTTTCGCCATCGCGGCAAGTATCGGCTCGGCGCGCTCGTGCAGGGTGGCGATGCGGTCGATCAGCTTGCGGTCGTATTCGCTGTCGCTGTGGTCGTTGGGAACCCGCTCGCCAGCGACCTCAATGGTTTGCCATTCGGTGATCAACTGCTTCAGTTCGTTGTTGACGACTTCGAACTGGGCATAGCCTTTCTTCAGCGACTCATCGGCGCGATGCGCTGCGAACTCACCCGGGTAGGCCTCTGCAAGCGCTGCCTGGCCCTTGCCGCTGAGCATGAAGGCGCCTTTCGCACCGGCTGCCTCACCGGCGGCGACTGCCTCGGTCAGATACGCCGTCACTGCCGCTTCATCGCCGGCAAGCAGGTCCGCCACCGCGGCAGCCGTGCCGAATTTCTTGATGGCCAGGCCATGCATTGCGTCGAACTTGTTCAAGTCACGTCTCCATTCAATGTTGCACGTCTCTTGCCAGGATTTGATCGCGAACGACGCGGCGCAGGATCTTTCCGGCCGCGCTCTTCGGCAACGCATCCCACACTTCAACCGCCTTCGGCATCTTGTAGCCGGCGAGCTTGCCCTTGCACATCGCCAGCACTGCCTCACCGTCGAGCGATGGTGACCCGCTGACGACCGCATGCACCCTGTCTCCCCAACGCTCATCGGGCAAGCCCACGACAGCGGCATCCCTGACGCCGGGAATCGTCAGCAACTGATCCTCCACCTCGCGCGGATAGACGTTGTAGCCGCCGCTGATCAGCATGTCGTTCTTGCGATCAATCAGCGTGATATAGCCATCCTCGTCGCAGAAGCCGATGTCGCCGGTATGCAGCCAACCGCCGCGGAATACCTTTGCCGTTTCTTCCGGGCGGTCCCAGTAGTGCGACATCACCTGCAAGCCGCGGCAGACGATTTCACCGGGCTGTCCGGTCGGGACTTCCTTGTCTTCCTCGTCGAATATCTTTACCTCGACCA
>JANLQJ010000074.1:0-4341 GCA_031367715.1 Hyphomicrobiaceae bacterium
GCATCGACGGTCGGATGCGATCCTTCGACTGTCAACAGTTGCGTGCCGAGCCGGTGCAGCAACTGATAGGCGCGATAGGATGGTTTGGCGATGCCGTGAATATTGAGCAGACCGAAGCCGCCGTGAAATGGCACTGATGGAAAATAGTTCTCCTCGAAAATATCCGAGAATGTCCACCACGAGTAGGCCTCCACCAGACCGTTGGCCTCCATGATCGTCTTGACGATGAAGGCAGCGGCGTAGGGCTCGTCATGCAGGCGATCGCGCGGATTGGAGGATGAACTCCATTCGGTGTAGTAGAGCGGGCTTTCACCCGCTTGCCTGCGGACGTCCCGTGTCTGGTCACGCAAGACGCTGCAGCGGCTTTTGGAGAGTTGGGCCTCGGTGTCGTCGCCCGGTTCGCCAAACGCGTCGGTTGGGTAGTGGTGCGTACTGATGAAATCGACCGGCAAATGGTTTTGGCCGCAAAACGCGACGAAATCATCGATCCAGGCGTTCGCCGCTGTCGCCGGACCGCCGACCCTAAGTTCACTGTCAACCGATTTGATCGCCTCGACCGTATGGCGATAGAGCTTGAAGTACTCGTCCTGCCTGCCGCTTCCGAAGGCGTCGAGATTGGGCTCGTTCCAGACCTCGAAGCACCACTGGCGAACTTCGGCCACGCCGTAGCGTTCGACCCAGTGCGCCACCAGTTTTCGGATCAGAACCGTCCATTGCGTGTAATCCTTGGGCGGGGTCACGTTGGCGCGGTAGTGGAACACCGTTTTGTCGCCAGACGCCAGTACGCTGGGCATAAAGCTGAGTTCAACAAACGGCTTCATTCCTATCGATAGCAGGAAGTCGAATATCTGATCGGCATTGAAGAATGAATAAAACAAAGTTTCGCCCTCGCCGATCAGCGTGCCCATGTTGTCGCTCAGCAGCCCATGAAAGCGAACATGGCGAAAACCGAGTTCGTCATGGCACTGACGCATTTGCGCCTGCCAGTCCGCCCGCAAGCCAAGGGTGGCATGGCCGCTTCCAATGGTGTGTTCCCAGAAATGGGGCAGCGGCGTCGTACTGCCGTCAATATTGCAACTGAATTCGACCGCCATGACCGGTCTCCTTATTAGTGGCGGAATATCCATCAACCCGGCCCGACGCTGCTCGCGGAAGTGTCGGTGTCACCTTCGTGAAACAGCGTCAGCGCGACGTCGATATCCCACAGCCGGATGCCGCCAGTAATGCCGGCCTGATTGGATTCGATGTGAATATCGGACGTCAATCCTTTCACCTTGTCCGCATTACCTCCACCCAGATAAATGACATCGTAGTGCAACAAGGATTTCAGAATTGTTATGGTTTTGCGCACGTGACGGCTCCACTTTTTCTTGCCTTTCCGCTTCAGAGCGTGCGCACCGATATATTCGTTGTACGTCGAATCGCCATGGATCGGATGCTGCGCCAGCTCCAGGTGCGGCATCAGCACGCCATCGCGGAAGAGAGCCGTGCCGGCACCCGTTCCCAGCGTCAGCATCAGTTCCAGACCGTGACCCTTTATAATGCCGAAACCCTGGACTTCGGCGTCGTTTAACAGGCGCGCTGGCTTTCCAAGCCGCTCCGACAGGGCCGTTGCCAACGGGAAATCGCGCCAAGCGTCAGTCTCGAAATGCGGCGCCGTCAGGGTCCGGCCATCGCGCACGACGCCAGGAAACCCGACCGAGATGCGATCAAAGCGCGGCAGTGGCGCGATTAGGTCCACTACCGCGCCCAGCAGGATTTTTGGCGTACAAGGATCAGGGGTCTCTACCCGGACGCGGGGCGCCAGCATTTTCCCGGCGCGATCCAACACCGAGGCTTTCAACCCGCTGCCGCCAATATCAATGGTCAAGGTCGAAACATCCGACTGCGGCGCTGGGGTGGTTCTTGCTCCGAGTTTCATGACACCGCGCCCGCTGCAGCCCGATCGAGAAACCACCTGAGCTCCCCCTGGGGACGCAGCCGGGTGGCGGGAAGACTGTCGTCGCCGCCGCGAACGCGTTGAAATAACGCTGTTTTGTCGCTTCCCTCCAGCAAAAATGCTGCGTGGAGGCTGCTCTCAAGCGCTGGATAGGTCAGCGTGATGCGGGCCTCGGATTTGGCGCCGACCACGGCGGCGACCCACCTCTTGCGCTCTTGCAGCACGGCTGTGCCGGGAAACAGCGAGGCCGTGTGCCCGTCTCCTCCCAGGCCCAGCAAGACGACGTCGAACAGCGGCTTTGCAGGATCAAAAGCGATCGCGCCATAGAATGCTTCGAGGTCGCCCTGATACGCGGAGGCGGCTTCGTCCGGACCGCGACCGGCGACGGGAACAGGATGGATGTTGGTGCGTGGGATCGGCACTTGCGACAGCAGCGCCTCGTTCACCATGCGGTAGTTGCTCAGGGGATCGTCATGCGGCACATATCGCTCGTCGCCCCAGAACAAATGGGTTCGCGCCCAAGGAAATGCTTCACGGTACGGGGATTGCGCAAGTAATCGGTACAGCCGCCTGGGCGTCGAGCCGCCGGACAAGGCGATGCTGAAGACGCCGTCGACGCTGCTCGAAATGCGCAGCAGCCAATCGGCAACGCATTGCGCCAGGGCGTCTGGATCGGCCAGGATTTCGATGGTGGCCTCGAGTGGCGTGCTCATGTAACCGCCTTGACTGTAGAGACGACTATCCGGCAACAGGTGACAGAACGAATTTCCGCATTGCCTGGGCAAAGCCATCGTTTTCGTTGCTGTCGGTTATGGCGCTCGCCTGAGACTTGACGTCGTCGCGGGCATTGCCCATGGCGATGGAAAAGCCACTCCTGGCAAACATCCGGACGTCATTGGGCATGTCGCCAATAGTGGCAATCTGTGCCGGCGCAATGTTCAGGATTTCTGATAGTTTTGTCACCACCGCTCCCTTGTTGGCCAACGGATGGGTCACGTCGAGATAATAGGGCTGCGAGCGCGCGACGCTGGCCCGTTCGCCAAGAGCGGACACGACCTTGCTCTCGCAAGCCGCGACCTGGTCCGCATCATCCGATACGCCAACGATCTTGACCGCATGGGCAAGATGCTCTGGCGTGAACGACGCTACAACCTGCGGCTCGAACTTCACCGTCCAGGCCTCGCGCGCGACATGCGCAGCCTGGCTGTCACGCAGCAGCCATTGCGTCTCGGTGTAGACCCAGGCGTCCAATCCCTGCTCAACAATCAGTTTCAACGCCTCGCCGGCCACGGCCGGGTCGAGGGTGTGGCTTTCGATCAGCGAGAGATCGGGATTGACGAACTCGCCACCGTTAAAGCCCGCGATCGGCACCTGCAAGTCCAGCGGCGCGATCAGCATGCTCATCCCACGCGGCGGTCGTCCGCTGGTGATTGCAAAGGCAATACCTGCTTTGCGCAGGCTTCGCACCGCGACCCGGGCCGCCTCCGTCAGCACCTTGTCCGGCGTCACCAGCGTGCCGTCCACGTCGGCCAACACGAGGCGGATGTTGCGCTCTGTGATCATGGTGCCACCGCAGGAGATTTCATCAGGGAGCGCCACGAGCGGCCGTCGCGCGCCAGCAGTTCGATCGCAGCCGTCGGCCCGTCGCGGCCCGATTCGTACTTGGGACAAGGGGACGTATCCTCAGCCCACGCATCGAGCACCGGCTGCACGATACGCCACGCCTGTTCCACCAGATCGGCGCGCATGAACAATGTCGGGTCGCCGATCATCACATCATAGAGAAGCGTCTCGTAGCCGACATTGGGCGCCTTGGGAAACCAGTCGTCATATTGAAAGTCCATTTTCACGGCGGCAAGATCCATGACTGGCCCAGGCCGCTTGATCTCGAACTGCAGCGAAATGCCTTCGTCGGGTGCGATGCGCAGCACCAGCCAGTTGCAGTTCAGGGAGTCTACGGGCGTATCCTTAAACGCCGCGTAGGGGGCCTGCTTGAAGCAGACCGCGATCTCGGTCACGCGCCGCGCCATGTGCTTGCCGGTGCGGATGTAGAACGGGACGCCTGCCCAACGCCAGTTGTCGATTTCAAGCCGCATGGCGACATACGTCTCGACCTTTGACGCAGCAGCCACGTCGGGTTCGTCACGATAGGCATCGACCGGCTTGCCCAGCACCTCACCTGCATCATACTGGCCGCGCACTGCCTGGCCGGGCGCCGCTGCCGGCATGGCGGTAAACACATCGGTCTTTTTGGTGCGTATGGCTGCATCATCGAAGCCCACCGGCGGTTCCATCGCCACCATCGACAGCAAGCTGAAGACATGGTTGGGCACCATGTCGCGCAGCGCCCCGGTGGCCTCGTAGAAGGCTCCGCGCTTTTCGACTCCCACCGTCTCGGCCGC
>JANLQJ010000092.1:0-1626 GCA_031367715.1 Hyphomicrobiaceae bacterium
CGCATTGTTCCAGAATGCCGTGACGTTGTTGGGCAGCGCCCGCGGCCCGAATACGGCGAACCAGTTGACCACCTCGTAGCCCGAGAGAAACTCCGACAACAGTGGCAACTTGGGAAACAGCGGCGATTGTCGCGGCCCGCCGAAGGCGATCGGGATCAGATTGCCGCCATCGATCTGGCCGAGGAATTCAGGCATTTTGCCGAACATCATACTCACATTGCCAGCGACGATGTCCTGGATAGCAGGCGCACCACCACGATAGGGTACGTGCAGGATGTCAACACCGGCCATTTTCTTGAACAGCTCGCCGGCGAGATGCTGCGACGTGCCGTTGCCCGACGAGGCGTAGCTGAGTTTGCCGGGGTTGCCCTTGGCGTAGACGATCAGCTCTGGCACGGTGCGGAACGGCAAGTGTTTGCCGAACTCCAGCATGCTGTAGACGCCGACGATGTTGGCGATCGGCGTCAGGTCGGTATCGACGTTGATCGATAGTTTCTGTCCCGGCATCACCGGCGAGACGCAGAGCGCGGCCATGGCGGCGAGCCCAATGGTCCGTCCGTCGGGGGAGGCGTTGGCGAGAGCTTCGTTGGCGACGAAGCCACTCGCCCCGGTTTTGTTTTCGACAATGATGTTCTGGCCAACCTCGGGCTTGGCGGCGCCGGCCAGAATGCGACACAACAGATCGCCGGTGCCACCTGGTGGAAAGGCGCACAAGAACCGCACATCGCCGCTGATCTGAGCCGATGCCGGAAAACCGGCCAAGCTCCCAAACGCGGCGGCAACCCCGGCATCGACATCACCAACCAGGACGAGGGCTGCCGTATCGGGAAGCGCCTTCAAGGTCGCGGCCATCAACGGCATGTCGACCATCGACACCTCGTCGAGCACCATGACATCGCAATCGAGCGGGTTATCGGCGCCGTGCAGGAACCCGCCCTCCTTAGGATTTTGGCCGAGCAAGCGATGGATGGTCTTGGCTTCGCGCCCGGTGCTTTCCGCCAATCGCTTTGCCGCCCGGCCGGTCGGGGCCGCCAGCAGCGCGTTGACGCCCTTGGCCGTCAGGATGGCCAGCATGGAGCGGATGATCGTCGTCTTGCCGACCCCAGGCCCGCCGGTGACGACCAGCACTTTGGCATTGAGCGCCAACCGGATGGCTTGTTTCTGACCAGCGGCGAGCGAAACGCCGAGCTGGGCCTCGACCCAGGGCAAGGCCTTGTCGGCGTCGATGGCGCCCCAGGCTGGCGTACCGACAGCAAGCCGACGAATGATCGCGGCGACGGTATCTTCGGCCCGGCGCAGATGAGGTAGAAACACGCACGGCTGACCCTCGATGGGCTCGCGAATAACGTTGCCCTCGGCGGCTTCCAGCGCGAGGGCATCGGTCAATTTGTCTTGACCGATCTCCAGCAGCTCCACGGCAAGCTTCAGCAGGTCGGTTTCCGGCAACGGCAATCGCCTTTCTCAACCGCCTGCAGCAAGGCATAGGACAGCCCGGCGCGGGCGCGCAGCATGGAGTCTCTGGGAATACCGAGCTTGGCGGCCAACTCATCAGCGGTCTTGAACCCGATGCCGCGAATGTCGCGCGCGAGCCGGTAGGGGTTCTCTTTCACCAGCGGAATGGCGTCG
>JANLQJ010000143.1:0-5480 GCA_031367715.1 Hyphomicrobiaceae bacterium
GCGGATAGGTCCGCTTCACCGGCCCGGCGGCACGCATTTTCTCGATGTCGGTCGCGGGCACCGTGGCACGCAGCATCAGCTCATCCTCATCCTCGGTGCCGTAGCGCTGCTTCAGTTCCTTGAGGCTGGGCTGCTCCGGCGGATGAGCGAGAATTTCCGCGGCGCGCGGCGAGGCCATGATCCGGTCGAGAATATCCGGATCGATGGGCGCCACCGACTGGCCGTAATACCCGGCGGCATACTGCACCACCTCGTCCGGAATCGTGCCGTAGCGCTTGCCGGTGACGACATTGAGCACTGCCTGGATGCCGACCAACTGGCTGAATGGCGTCGCCATGCCCGGATAGCCGAGCTCGCGCCGCACGCGCGCCGTTTCGTCGAGCACTACGCCGAGCTTGTCGCTCATGTTGTGCTGCGCCAGTTGGGCCTTGAAGGTGCCCATCATGCCGCCGGGGATCTGGTGCTCGATCGAAAACACATCGTACTCGGCGTACTGGTTGACCAGGAATCCAGCCGCCTTGCCCACCGCCTCGAAATGCTCGGCGACGGGCTGGAACAGCGAGGTGTCGAGGTTGTGCGTGTGCCCTTTGAGCTCAATATTCCTGGTCATGATCTCGGTCGATGGCACTGACGGCCCGTTGGCCATGGGACGGCTGGCCGTATGCAGCACCGACACGCCGAGCTCGATGGCGTCGAGATAGGCCTTGCCCGACATGCCGAGCAGGTTGTTGGAATGAAATTCGATCGGCTTGCCGCGCGCCTTGGCGACGATGGCCGGCAGCAGCGTTTTCAGCCGTTCCTTCTCCAGTACGCCGGCGGTGTCGTAGAGCAGTATCGAATCCACGTCTGGTGAAGCTGACAGCTTGTCGGCCTTGTCAGCGTAGTAAGCATCGGTATGCACCGGCGACAGCGCGAACATGATCGCCGCCGCCACATCGGCCTTGGATTCCTTGGCCACCTTGGCCAGGCGCAGCATCTTGTCGATGTTGAACAGCACGTCATAGATCCAGAACGAGCGCACGCCGTGGGCGCAGAGCCGGCGCACCCAGAGGTCCATCAGCGCGTCGGGGCTGACGCCGAAAGTGACGTTGGCGTTGGAGCGCAGGCCGGCGCGCACCGGCGTGCGCGGCATCGAAGCCACCAGCAGGTCGAGGCCTTCCCAATAGTTTTCGTGGCAATAACGTGTCAGCACGTCGAGCATGCCGCCGCCGGTCAGGTCGATCACGCGAAAGCCGGTGCGGTCGATCAACGGCGATACCGGCAACGCCATGCCCGCCTGCATGCGCAAGCCCCACAGGCTTTGCTGACCATCGCGCATTGTCTCGTCGAGAAAATCTATGTGTGCCATGAAAACTCCTCATTCTTTGCAACGGTCGGCTCGATGTAAAACAGGATCTCGCCGTACTGGACCATCTCCGCATCCCTGGCGCAGAGGCGACGCACGACGCCGGCCACTTGCGCCTTGACTGCGGTGAACAATTTCATCACCTCAAGCAGGCACAGTTCGCTGTCGACATCGACGCTCTGTCCGACCTCGACGTAAGGTGCGGCACCCGGCTTGGGGGCGCGATAAAAGACACCCAGGTGTTGTGCCGTCACCGCAACCCAGTCGGCTGGGACGACGGCTTGCGCTGCGCTGTCGCGCTCGGCGACTGCACTGCGGACCTCTGCTGCTGGTTGTGCTGTGCCCGACAGCGGCACCGAAGAGTGGCCAAGACTGGCGTTGGGATCGGTGGACAGAAATAATTCCAGCCCGTCGACTTCGACGTGAAGTTCATCCCATGTCGAAGACTCGAACAACTCGATCAGCGTCTTGATTTCGTCGTAGCTGACTGTCATGGGTCTCTCGATGGCATTGGCGCCGTGCTCAGTTCGCGACCGGTTTGGTCGTCAGCGCAGCCAGTTTCTCCCGGACGGTGCGCCGCAGGATCTTGTTGGCCGCGCTCTTGGGCAGCTCCGGCCAGATGAGGATGTCCTTGGGGCGTTTGAAGTTGGCCAGGTGATCGCGCGCGTATTGCATCAACGCCTCCTTGTCCAGATCGGCACTGCCGGCCACGACGGCGACCACGCGCTCGCCCCAATAGTCATCGGGCAGGCCGACCACGGCCGCTTCGACCACGCCCGGGAAACCGGCCAGCACATCCTCCACTTCGCGCGGATAGACGTTGTAGCCGCCGGAAATCAGCAGGTCGTTCTTGCGATCGACGATGTAGAAGTAACCGTCCTGGTCCATGGTGCCGATATCGCCGGTGTGCAGCCAACCGTTGCGGAACGCCTCGGCAGTCTGCTCCGGACGGTTCCAGTAACAGGCCATGGTCTGCGGTCCGCGACAGACGATTTCGCCGCGCTCGCCGGGCGGCAGAGGGTTGTCGTTTTCATCGAATATCGCCACCTCGGCGACCGCGAACGGCCGCCCGCAGGAACCGATCCGGTCGTGATCCTCGGGCCTGAGACAGGTGATCACCATGGGGCTTTCGGCCTGGCCGTAGCACTGCACGAAACAGCGGCCGAAGCGGCGCTCGGCGCGCTGGATCAGGTTCGGTGAGATGGAGGCAGCGCCATAGGCGATGCGGCGCAGGACGACATCGGCTTGATCGATTTGCGCATCCTCCAGGATCATCGCGATCATGGTCGGCACCAGAAAGGTGAAGCTGGCGCGGGACTTTTCGGCGAGCGATAGAAACGCGCCGGCGTCGAACTTGGTCATCACCAGCGAATGCACGCCGCGCACCAGCGAGGGCAGAAAGAAGGCGCCGGACGCATGGGCGATCGGCGCGGCATGGAGGAAGGTGTCGCCGCGACCAAGTTCTGGCACAAGGTCGGTGAGGAAGGCCGTCATCTCCACCAGTTCGCCACGCGTGGTGAGGGTCACCGCCTTGGGCTTGCCGGTGGTGCCGCCGGTGTATCCCAGGCGCAACGGGGCGTCGAGCGCGCGGTCGACGGCGCATGGTGTATCGCGTCCGCTGCGGATCATCTCGACCAGTTCGTCCTGACTGATCGCAATCTCACCGCCGACGCCTTCGAGATTGGCATGAATGACGCCGCGCGATCCACTGTCGGCGAGTTTGTACAAGTGGTCGTCGAGCGTCTCGCGCACGTTCAATTGCACGCGCACCAGACCGGCCTTGAAGATGGCGTAGTAAGCGATCAGACAATCGATCGAGTTGGGCAGGATGACGCCGACGCGATCGCCCGGCTTCAAGCCCCGGTCGATCAGGGCGTTGCCAAGACGATCCGTTGCCGCGTCAAACTCCCTGAAGCTCAGGGTTCTGTCGCCTTCCGTCAGGCAGGGGGCGTCGCCAAAGTAGAGCGCAGCACGTCGAATCAGAGCACCGATCTGCATGGCCTATATGTCCTCGTGCACCAGCACCACGCGGCCTGAAGTCTTGCGCTCTTCCATCATGCTGTGCGCGTCGCTGACCCGGTCGCGTGGAACGTAGGCCGCGATTTCGGGCTGGATCTGGCCGGCAGCAACCAGCTCGACCACCTTCGTCAAATCGGCCAGCGTGGCATGGCCGCTGCCGATGAGGTTGATCTCCTTCAATATCGCCATGGCGGGATTCAGGGGCACGTTTCCCGGCTCGACATTGCCGACCAGCACTACCCTGCCCCCCGCCCTGACGCAACGAATACTGGAAGCGAAGGTCGGCCGGCCGGCGATCTCGATGACGGCGTCGACACCCTCACCCCCGGTGATCTCGCGCACCTGTTTATGAAACTGATAGTCCGGCGCAATGACCACCTCGTCGGCGCCGGCTGCGACAATCTTTTCGCGCTTGCCCTCGGCTGACGAGACGGCAATCGTTTTCAGGCCCATCAGCTTTGCCAGCTTGATAGTGTGGATGCCGACGCCGCCACTGGAGCCGGTGACCAGCACGCTATCGCCCAGCCCGAGCGTGGCGCGGCGCAGCGCATGGAATCCGGTGCCGATCGCGCAACTCAACACTGCGGCCACCCGCAGTGGAATATTCTCCGGCACCGCCACGGCATTGCGCTCCGACGCGATCACGTAATCGCCATATCCGCCGGATATCTCTTCGCCATAGAACCCCGGCCCGGAAACGCAGATATTCTCGCGGCCCGCTCGACACAGGCCGCAGAGCCCGCAGGGAAGGCGCTGGATCAGCGCGACGCGATCGCCCGCCCGGAAGCGTGTGACGGAGGGTCCGGTTTCGACCACGGTTCCGGCGATCTCGTGGCCGGGGACCAGTGGCAATTTGGCGTGGGGAAAATGGCCCGCGCGGTTCAGCAAATCGTGGCCGCACACGCCGCATCCCGCCACCTTGACCAGGATCTGGTCAACGCCGGGCACCGGTCGCGGCATTTCGCCGACGATGAAATTATCCGGTCCGCCGAAGCTCTCAAGAATTGCGGCGCGCATGCTTCACTCCTGTTCGTCCAGTTCGGCCAGCGTCGCCGCCATGACCCGCTCGCGGTGGAACGCAGCATCCCCGTGCGAAAACTCCAGCACCTTGGCGCGTCGCAGATACCAATGGAGACCGAGTTCCCAGGTGAAGCCCATTCCGCCATGGATCTGTATGCCTTCATTGCAGACAAGTCGCGCGGTATCGCCGCAGAACGATTTGGCAATCGATACCGCCCTGGCCCGATCGGGAGCGTCCTCGGCAATCGCCCATGCGCAATAGTAGGCCGCTGAACGCCCCGCGTCGATGGCGACGGCCATGTCCGCGCACTTGTGCTTGATCGCCTGAAACGAACCGATGGGCTTGCCGAATTGAATTCGTTGCGCCGCGTAGGCAACCGAGATATCGAGCACCTTGCTGGCGATGCCGATCATCTGCGTCGCAGCGACCGCGCTGGACACATCCAGCAGGCGCGCAAGGCTTGCCGGATGCGGGGATGCACCACCCAGGATGTCCTCGGGGCACACCGCCACGTTGTTGAGTGTCAATGCGTAAAAGCGGCACGCCGGATCCAGGGTCGCATGTTCGCTCAAGGCAACGCCCTGCCGATGCGGTTCCAGCAGCACGATTCCCAACTCTTGGGCCGGCCCGATGCGCGCCGCGACCATGATCAGGTCTGCCCCTGCGGCGTTGGGCACCATGATCTTGTGCCCGTCGAGAATCCAGCCACCGCCGGTCGATGACGTGCAGGCCCGTATATTTCGGGGGTCAAATCCCGACTCAGGTTCTGTGATCGCGGTTGTCACACGCAGCTTTCCGCTGGCAACAAGGGGCAGCAAACGCGCCTGCTGTTGCCCGGATCCGTAGCGCACCAGCAAGTCTGCGGCCACGATGGTTTCCGCTAGCGGGGAACCGACCAGCGCCTTCCCCAATTCCTCCAGAACGAGGGCCATGTCGACGAAAGACAGCCCGAGCCCGCCGAACTGCTCCGGCACCAGCATGGCGAACAGCCCGAGGTCGGCGAGTCCCTGCCAAAGATCGGCATCGATACCGTCGCCCTCCAGCAGCGCAACATGTTTTCTCAGGTCGTGGTTTTCCTCCAGGAAAGTCTTGAAG
>JANLQJ010000164.1:0-2095 GCA_031367715.1 Hyphomicrobiaceae bacterium
AACGATCTGCGCGGCCGTGGCCTGCACGATCGAGCGCCGGGTTTCCAGGCTCATGGCCAGCGCATGCCGGATCTGTGAGGCGAACTGCGCCAGCAGGCGCTCGGTGTCGGCGCGCGCCCGCTGCTCGGCCTTGTTGCCCGCTACGTTGGCGGCCACGAGTGCGGCCAGCGTCACCAGCGTGAACACCGCCCAGCCGATGGCCGCAGCCAAGTGCCGTCGGGGGTGGAGCCCGCGCACCCAAGCCGCACTCATTGCCCGGTCAACCGTGGCAGCAAGTCGGGCGTGCGAAGTCGTGACCAGGGGGTGCCACTCGTCACTGTTGCCTCCGCACGGGGTCGGATAAGCTGCCGGTCATGGGGCCCATTCTGATTCACCTTTCGGTGCCGATCGCACGGTGGCTGCGGCCATGATGGACGAACTGGTTCAGGAAGTGGCGCGCACAGCGGGGCTGCCTGCGGCACAGGCGGCGCTCGCCGTCTCGGCCGTGCTGCGCTTCTTCACGGCCCGCTTGCCGTCGGCACTGGTGGGCGAGTTGCACGCCCGCCTGCACGCACCCACACCGGCGCTGCGCCTCGACGATCCGCCCACACCGGGGCCGCAGCGATGAGTGACGCTGCGGTTGACGACGACGACGCTCGTGCACTGCGGCTGCTGATCGTCGATGACCAGCCGTTGATCCGCCGCGGCCTGGCGATGATGCTCGCGAGCGAACCCGGCATCGAGGTCGTGGGCCAGGCCGCCGACGGACTGGAAGCCATCGAGCAGGCACTGGCCACCCGGCCCGACGTGGTGGTGATGGACCTGCAGATGCCGCGCGCCAGCGGCGTGGTCGCAACCCGCGAAATCACCACCCGGTTGCCGGCCACGCGGGTGGTGGTGCTGACGACCTACGACCACGACGATCTGGTGTTCGAGGCGATTCGCGCCGGAGCCCACGCGTATCTGCTGAAGGACGCTTCGGAAGCCGAGGTGCTGGAGACGATACGGGCGGTGCATCGCGGCGAGTCGCGCCTGTCGCCGACCATCGCACGCAAGGTGATGGCGCAGTTCCGCACCTTCGCGGTCGCGCCGCATGCCGCCGGCGTGACGACCTCGGCGGCCGCGCCGGTGCCTGCACCCACGCCGGTATCGACACCGCACGCTGCGGGCAGCGCATCGCTCGATGAGCCGCTGACCGACAAGGAGGAACGCATCCTCGACCTGTTGTCGCAAGGCAAGAGCAACAAGCAGATCGCCAACACGGTGTTCCTCGCTGAAGGCACGGTGAAGAACTACGTCAGCCGCATCATGGAGAAGCTGCATTCGCGCAGCCGCACCGAGCTGGCGGTGCGCGCCATCGGCCGACGGGGCTGAAGCGTCGGTGCGGGTGCGCGCGGCCCCTGTGTTCGCATCGAGTCCGCCGTGACCATCGTCACGCCTCGGTCGTGACTCGCTGGTGACTCGTTCGTGACCGCCGGCCCTGGCAACTGCCGCCACGGCCCGCGACACTGTGCCCCTGATTCACGTCGAGGTCTCCATGCAGACAGCCGCACCACCGTTCCCGGGCACCGACCCATGCCGTCGCTGACGCGGGCACTCATCGCCGTCAACGTGGCGGTGTTCCTGCTGCAGCAACTGCTGGGCTCGCCGCTCACCGGCTGGTTCGAGCTGTGGCCTCTGGCCTCGGGGCACTTCATGCCCTGGCAGGTGCTGAGCTACGCCTTCCTGCATGGCGGCCTGCTGCACCTGGGCTTCAACATGATCGGGCTCTGGATGTTCGGCGGCGAACTGGAACGCGTGTGGGGGCCGCGCCGCCTGCTGGCCTTCTACACCGTCAGCGTGCTGATGGCCGCCGCTGCGCAATTGACCGTCACCGCGGTGCTGGGCAGTAATGTGCCGACCATCGGCGCCTCGGGCGGCTTGTTCGGGCTGCTGATCGGCTTCGCGATGGTGTTCCCGCGCCGCACGATCACCCCGCTGCTGCCGCCAATCCCGATGCCGGCATGGTTGTTCGTCACGCTGTACGGGCTGATCGAACTGACGCTGGGCGTGACCGGCAGCGCCAGTGGCGTGGCCCACTTCGCGCACCTCGGCGGCCTGCTCGGCGGCTGGCTGG
>JANLQJ010000232.1:0-31378 GCA_031367715.1 Hyphomicrobiaceae bacterium
CCGCCCCGCTGCGCTGTGAGTCATTGCGTCGCATTACATGGGCACAATAAGGTCAGATCAACAATGCTGATCGCCGCCAAACCCATTGGTGCACAAGAGAAATCGCCCCCGCGGGCTACGCTGGAGTGCAGGAACTTCGGACTAGACGGGCGCACTGCTGTGCGCCCCTACGCTTGCGAGCACGAGTCAAACGATAGGTTGGACGGTATTACATGTTGTAAGCGCGCTCGCCGTGATCGACCAGATCGAGGCCTTCGCGCTCGGCGTCCGGGGCTGCCCGCAGACCGATCGCCAGATCGACCAGCTTGTAGAGAACAGCCGAGCCGATGCCGGACCATAGCAGCGTGGCGATCACGGCAGTCGCCTGCAAGCGCAGTTGGGTGGCCATGTCGTAGGCGCCGACCAGATCCTTGGCGGTGTAGTCGGTGAGGCCAGTACCGCCGAGATACGGGGCGACCAGGATTCCGGTCATCAGCGCGCCGAAGATGCCGCCGATGCAGTGCACGCCGAACACATCGAGCGCGTCGTCATAGCCGAACCGGTTCTTCACGGTCGAGACGAAGAACAGGCAGAGCGGGCTGACCAGCAGGCCAAGCACGACGGCCCCCATCGGGCCGGCAAACCCGGACGCTGGCGTCACCGCGACCAGACCTGCGACGGCACCCGACGCCATACCGAGCAGCGATGGCTTGCCCTTGAAGGCCCACTCGCAGACCATCCACGACATCGCCGCCGCGGCCGTCGCCACCATGGTGTTGACGAAGGCGAGCGCGGTGATCCCGTTGGCTTCCAAATTGGAGCCGGCGTTGAAGCCGAACCAGCCGACCCACAGCAGCGAGGCGCCGATCATGGTCATGGTCAGCGAATGCGGCGACAGCGCTTCCTTGCCGTAGCCGATACGCTTGCCGAGCATCAGCGCGCCAACCAGGCCCGCGATACCAGCGTTGATGTGCACGACCGTGCCGCCGGCAAAGTCGAGCGCGCCCATATGCCAGAGCCAGCCGCTGCCAGCCATGATGCCATCAAGCTTGTCCTGCGCTGTCTTCTTGGCGGCGTCGGCGGTCGCGGCGGCCAGTTCCTTGGCAGCGTTCACGATGTCGTCAGGTGTCGGCGTGGCCCAGACCCAATGCGCGATCGGGAAATAGATGAAGGTGACCCAGGCCAGCATGAAGGCGACAATCGCCGAGAACTTCATGCGCTCGGCAAAGGCGCCGATGATCAGCGCCGGGGTGATCATGGCGAAGGTCATCTGGAACACCATATAGGCGAACTCGGGGATGTAGACGCCCGGCGAAAAGGTCGGGAACACCGAATTGATCGTCACGCCGCGTAGGAACGCCTTGCCGAAGCTGCCGATATAGCCAGGGTACGGACCGACGTTGTCTCCCAGCGCAATGGAATAGCCGTAGAGAACCCACACGACGCTGACCATGGAGATGATCATGAACACCTGCGTCAGCACCGACAGCATATTCTTGGTGCGGACGAGGCCGCCGTAAAACAGCGCCAGGCCCGGCACCGACATCATCAGCACCAGGGCCGAACAGATCAGCATCCAGGCGGTATCACCCTTGTTAGGTACCGGCGCGTCGGCAGCGAACGCCGGGGCCGCAGTGAACGCGAGCAACGCCAGCGCGGCGCCGGCGGCAGAGAGCAGAGCTCCCTTCTTGGTCAGACCAGTCAACATGGTTGGATGTCCCCGTGGAGATAGGATTAGTTCGGATGAATTGATCGGCGTTAGCGATCAGATGGCGTTGTTGTCGGTCTCGCCGGTGCGGATGCGCAGCGTATGGGTGATCTCGGTGACGAAGATCTTGCCGTCGCCGATCTGGCCGGTGCGGGCGGCCTTGGCGATCGCGGCCACGGCGGCTTCGACACGATCGGAAGCCACCGCCACCTCGATCTTGACCTTGGGCACGAAGTTCACCGTGTATTCGGCGCCGCGATAGATTTCCTTGTGGCCCTTCTGCCGGCCGTAGCCCTTCACTTCGGTCACCGTCATGCCCTCGAGCCCGAGCCCGACCAGGGCCTCACGCACTTCGTCGAGCTTGAACGGCTTGATGATCGCCATCACGAGCTTCATGATTTGTCACCTCGCTAAGTTGCAACAGCTTGTTGTGCGGCGCTCGCCACATAGACAACCGTTAAGCAAACAGCGTGCCAAGTCGGCACATCGCAACGGCAAACGGAGCGGAATGGGGCTCGCGATGGATCAAAATGGGATCGAAGCACAAGAATTGTGCGCTCAAACTTCGATATGCCTATTATTTGTGCAATTGCTCTACGCTGCCAGTGACGTAGGGGCAGCTCGCGGCCGCCCATTGCAGGTTTGACGTGAACCCCGCAAGCCGCCACGTCGCCACTGACATTGAGCCCACGTCACGAACTCATTTGCGCTGAAGCGCAGGTTTTGCCATCAACGCTGGCAAATGCTCACGCGCCCGGGCTGGCGCTATGAAGGGTGGCAAAATGATCCTGGTGTGCGGCGAAGCGCTGATCGACCTGTTTGTGCAAGCCAAGGCGGATGGCAACCTTGCGGCCGAACCGGTGGCCGGTGGCTCGCCCTATAATGTCGCCATCGGGCTGGCCCGCCTGGGCAGTCGCGCTGCCTATTTTGGCGGCCTGTCGAACGACGCGTTCGGCATGCTGTTGGTGGGACGGCTGCAGCGCGAGGGTGTGGAGCTGCGCTTTGCGCCGCGCTCAGATCGGCCAACCACGCTGGTCATCGTCTCGACCAATGCGGCGGGTGTGCCGACCTACCGCTTCATCGGCGAAGGCGCGGCCGACCGCATGCTGTCGCTGGCTGATCTGCCCGCGACGCTACCCGATGACGTCAAAGCCATCACCTTCGGCTCACTGTCGATGGGAGTTGAGCCGACCGGCGCGACCTATCTGGCGTTGGCGACACGCGAGAAAGGCAAACGCGTCATCAGTGTCGATCCGAATTTGCGCACGACCGTAGTCGGTGAGATCAGCGCCTGGCGGGTCCGGCTGGAGCGCTTTATCGCCACCGCCAACATCGTCAAATCCAGCATCGAGGACATCGAGGGTACTTATGGCCACGGGGCCTCGGCCGCAAACGTGGCAGCCGGCTGGTTGAAGTCCGGTCCGTCATTGGTAATCGTGACGCGCGGCGCAGAAGGCGCGGCCGCGTATTGGGCGGGCGGCTCGGCCGACATCGCGGGCCGCACGGTGAAGGTGATCGATACCGTCGGCGCGGGCGATACCTTCCATGCCGCGCTGTTGAACCATTTCGAACGCAAGGGGCAATTGACCCCGGCCGGGCTCAAATCGCTGACCGAGCCTTCGGTGAAAGAGGCCCTTGCGTTCGCAACGGCAGCGGCGGCTGTCACCTGCACGCGGCGCGGCGCGGATATGCCGTCGCTGGCCGATGCCGAGGCGATGCTGAAGAGCTAGCATTTCACCACCTGTGGTTGCGTGAACCGGCGGGGCGATATCCCTAAGCTTGCGGGCGAAATCAGATTCGCGATCCGTGAGTTTTTCCCGTCACCATGCAAGATGTGCTGCCCAAAGCATCGACCTCCAGTCAGCATGTACTGATTGTGGGGGCTGACCATGCGGCCAAGGGGGCCTTGCGCGACCGGCTGGCCAACCATGGTATTCTGACAATAGTAGCGAGCGGCGCGATCAACGCCCTGTCGCTGCTGCAGTCCCACGAAATCGATGTCGTGGTCACGCCCCTGGAACTGCCCGGATCCAGCATCATTGAGCTGCTCCAACTGATCCGAAGAGATTCAAGCGTTGCGGTGATCGTCATAGGAGTGCCGGCAGACGACGCAACGCATGTGACCGGCCTTGCGTTCTGCGATGTCGATTTCATGCCATCGCGGTCAAGCCCTGCGGTGATTGCCGCCAAGGTCGGCGCTGTCGTGCAGAGGCTCGGGACCCCACGCGGCATTGAAGATCCCACATCGCCGATCAAGCGCGAGATTCTTGTCTTTGAGGGGTGGCGCCTTGATACCAAGGGCCTAAAGCTTTCGGCACCGGATGGTCAACGCGTCGATCTGACCAGCACGGAATGCCAAGTTTTGTCATGTCTTGCCGAGAACGCGCGCGTGACCAAATCCCGCGAGGAAATCACCAGGGCTGTTCATGGCGCGGACTATGCGCATGATGACACAACGATTGTCAGCATTGTCGCCAAGCTGCGTGAGAAGTTGTCGGTACATCCGCATGGCGACAAACTCGTCACCACCGTGCGCAACAAAGGCTATGTGTTCAGCCTGCCGGTAGCCTGGGACGCATGATTTTTTTCGCCGCCTACGGTTCAATCCTGAAATCATGCCCCTCGGGCAGGGTCTGGCCGCCGTCGACCAGGATGGTGGTGCCGGTGATGTACGCTGCCTCGTCCGAGGCTAAAAACAGCGCGGCGTTCGCCACATCGCGCGGCGTGCCGAGGCGGCCCAGCGGCACCGAGCGTTCCATGTTGGCGATGAATTCCTTGCTGCGATGCAGCTTGACGCCTTCCGTCAGGATGTTGCCAGGCTCGAGCCCATTCACCGTGATGGCGTAGCGCGAGAACTCCAGCGCGGCGCTCTTGATGAAGCCGTTGATGCCGGCCTTGCTGGCGCCGTAGTGGCCGTGGCCGGGCGAAGTGACGCGCGGGCCGGTGATGGATGACGTGAAGATCATGCGGCCGTACTTGGCTTTTTTCATCGGCGCGAGTGCTGCGCGGGCGGCCAGGAAGGTCCCTTTGAGATTGACCGTCAGCACCTGATCCCACTCCTCGGGGCTGATATTCTCGATCAGCGTCCAGGGATAGATGCCGGCGTTCTGCACCAGGATGTCGAGCTTGCCCCAGGTCTCGACGGCCGCCGCCACGCTACGCTCGACCGCGGCTGGATCGGTGATATCGGTGCTGATGAAGCGGCACTTCGATGGCCCACCCAGCCGCTTGGCGGTCGCCTCGCCATCGGTCACGATGGTATCGGCGATGATGGCGCGTGCGCCCTCCTCGATGAAGCGCCCGGCGATGCCGGCACCGATCCCGCGCGCGGCCCCGATCACCAATGCGACACGTCCGTCCAATCGACCCGTCATAGATAATTCCTTCTCAAGCCAAGCGCTGACGGATGGCCAGCTTCAAGGTATCGAGCAGCACGGCGGCCAGCACCAGGCCTCCATGGATGATCAACGTGTACTCGGCCGGCACATTCATCAGATTGATGGCGGTGTTGATCGAGGACAGCAGCAGCACGCCGGCATAGACGCCGCTGAGCTTGCCGACGCCACCCTTCAGGCTGACACCGCCGATCACGACCGCCGCAAAGGCCTGGAACAGCATGCCGGTGCCGAGATTGGCGCTGGCGCCCGAGGTGCGGATGGCCAGGAACCAGCCGGCCAATCCGGCAATCGCTCCCGTCAATATGAATGTGATCGCGGTCAGCCGGTCAACTGCGATGCCGGTGCGGAACGCGGCGACGGCGTTGCCGCCGATCAATGTGAGGTGCCGCCCATAGGGAGTACGCCGCAGAATGAAGGCAAAGACGATGAAGCACAGCACCGACAACCAGGCATAGAGCGGCACTTCGAGAAAGTTCGTGATTGCGATGCTGCGCAGCGGCGGCGGCAGACCTTGCGCCGAGCGGCCGTGCGACATCACCAGCACCAGGCCGCGCACCCAGAGAAAGGACGCTAACGTCACGATGAAGGCACTGAGTTGCAGCCGGATGACCAGGAAGGCATTGCTGGCCCCGATCAGGGCACCCATGACCAGCGATGCCAACAGCGATGCGGGAATCGCGAGCCATTCCGGCGTCAGCGTCAAACCCATGCCGATGCCGCTGGAGGCGAACAGGATGCTGGTGGTCATGGCCGAGAGGCCAAGCGTCGATTCCACCGACAGATCGAGATGGCCGGCAATGATGACCAGCGCCAGGCCAATCGACAGTGTGCCAACGAAGGTCGATTGCTCGACGATGTTGGCGAAAATGCTGAGCTGGAAGTAGTGCGGTATGGTGGCAGAGAACACGGCCAGAACGATGGCGAGGATGAACCAGACCAGGTTCTCGAGCACGAACTCCACCATCGCGCGCGTGCGCAATGGCATGGCGGCGGGCAGGCTGGAGGTGGGAGCTTCGGCGGTCATAAGAATAGCGATCCAAAAGGATGGATTCTCCTCTCCCCCAAGGAGGGGGAGAGGAGAGTCTGCGCCTCACTCCACCGACTTCACCGGCTCGGTCGGCGCCTTCAAATTGCCCCAGAACTTGGGCACATCGACATTGTCCTTGGTGATGGCGGCGCCGGGGATCTTGATGTTGGCGCCCCATTTCTCGATCGCCAGCTCCGACTCCAGTCCGAGCACGGTGTATTTGCCTGGCTTGATCGGCTGCTTGTTGACGATCTTGTCGGCGAACATCGCCAATGCCGCCGCCTGCGCATAGAGCGGTTGCTCGACTTCCACCTGCTCCCAGCCCTTGCGGATCAGATCGAGGCCGACCGGCGCGCCGTTGGACGACACCAGCATGATGTCGCCTGGCTTCTTGCCCTTGGCTTCCATCGAGGCAACGGCGGCCACCGCCAGATGCGCGGCATGCACGAAGATCAGGTCGATATCGGGGTTGGCCACCAGCTGGTCGGCGACGATGGTGCCGGCGTTCGAGGCTTCCCAATCCTTGGCCGGCTTGGAGATGATGGTGACGCCTGGGAAGGCTTTCATCTTCTCCTCAAAGCCCTTCTGGATGTCGAGCGTATACGGATCAGCCGGATCGCCGAGCACTTGCAGGATCTTGCCCTTGACCTCGCCCTTCTTTTCCTTCAGCAGGCGCTGGATTTCGCCGGCTGCCACATAGCCGATCTCGACCGTGCCGGCGACCGAGGTCAAATCGCTCGGCGTCGAGACGATCTGACGATCAAAGATCATCACCGGGATGCCGGCGGCGCGCGCCTTTTCGATCGAGGCCTTCAAGGCGTCGAAATCAACCGCCGCCAATACGATCGCGGCCGGCTTCAGCGCGATGACGTCGTTCATCTGGCTCTGCTGCACGTCGGCCTTGTTGTCGGCATTCAGGGTCTGGGTCTCGTAACCCACGTCCTTCATGAACTTCTCGATCGCCTTGACGCTCTCGGTCTGGAACTCGTCCAGCAGCGTCGGCACCATGTAGTAGATCTTGCCCTTCATCTCGGCCTGGGCAGCGGGGCCGGCGAACGACAGCGTTGCGACGGCGCCCGCCATCAGCAGCGACTTCAACAGTTTCTTCATTGCGTCCTCCAAGTTGCAGTCTTCTAAAAGCTCAAGCAATCCGCCCCAGCGTCGCCTCGCCGGTGATCAGGCGGATGACCTCTTCGGGCGATGTCTTGTCTGTCGCCACGTCGCCCGCCACCACGCCCTGGCGGATGACGACGATGCGGCCGGCGACCTGAAACGCCTGGGGCATGATGTGAGTGATGATGATGACGCCGATGCCGCGCGCCGCCACCTTGCGCACCATCTCCAGCCCGCGCCGCGTCTGATCGACGCCCAGCGCCGCGAACGGCTCGTCCAGCAGCACCAGCTTGCCGCCGAAATGCACGAAGCGGTTCAGCTCGATGGCCTGGCGCTGGCCGCCCGACAGATGTTCCACGTTGGTGCGCAAGGACGGTATGCGCGTGCCGGCATTGGCGATCGCCTCGGCGGTGGCGGCATGCATGGCCTTTTCATCCAGCACCGGGATGCCGAGATAGCGCTTGACCAACTCGCGGCCCATGAAGAAATTGGCCACCACATCGACATTCGTGCAGAGCGATAGATCCTGGTACACTGTTTCGATGCCCGCCGCCTTGGCGGCGGCCGGCGAAGCGAAGGCGCGCTCGACGCCGTCAAACAGCATGCTGCCGGAGGTCGCCTCCAGCCCGCCCGAAATGATCTTGACCAGCGTCGACTTGCCCGCGCCGTTGTCGCCGAGCAACGCCACCACCTCGCCAGCTCGAACCGAGAAGCTGACACCGCGCAAGGCCTCGACGGCACCGAAGCGCTTGGTGATGTCGCGCAGTTCGAGAAGCAGCGGGACGGTGATGGGGCTCATGAGATTTTGTTCCAGCGGGCCGCCGTTTGGTGACGACCCACGGCGCAGACTAGCGCGTCCCAGGGTGAAATGTCAGCCGGTAAACGCAAGGGTTCAGAAGGGCTCGCCGGACAGCGTTAAATGGCCCTATAAATGCCCGCCGCCCGGCTCGATGGGAGCAGGCGTATGATGCGACCAGGAGGGATTGCCGCAATGCGAATGCGCCACCAGATGGCTGTGCTTGCCATACTTTTCGCTGCCGCCGCGCTCGCGCCCGCGCATGCCGACCCGGTGACGCTGACGATCATCGAGACCAGCGATTTCTACAAGATGTCCGAAGAGGACGGGCGGGCGGGAATGGCCCGGCTCGCGGCCGTGGTCAAAGCCGAGCGGGCGGCAGGCAAGCATGTGCTGTTCATGCACGCTGGCGATACCTTCAGCCCCAGCCTGATGTCCGGCTTCGACAAGGGCGAACACATGGTGGCGTTGTTCAACGCGCTCAAGCCCGACGTGTTCGTACCCGGCAATCACGAGTTCGATTTCGGCAAGGAGGTTTATCTCAAGCGTGTCGGCGAGGCGCAATTTCCCTTCTTCGCCGCCAACCTGCGCGATGCTGACGGCAAGCTGCTGGGCAAACATGTCGACCACCAGATCTTCGACATCGAGGGCGTCAAAGTCGGCGTCACCGGCGGGGCTCTGGATGAAACCCCGAAAATGTCCAGCCCCGGCGATCTGAAATTCGCCCCCCTCTACGACACCATTGGCGCCGAGGCCAAGGCCATGCAGGCCGAGGGCGCGGACCTGACCATCGCCGTCGTCCATGCTGCCGCCGAGGCCGACCGCAAGATCCTGCGCGCCCATCTCACCGATGTGCTGATCTCAGGCCACGATCACGATCTGCGCATCGAATATGACGGCAAGGGAGCGATGGCCGAGAGCGGTTCGGATGGCCTGTTTGTCACCATGACGGACCTGACGCTCAATAAGACGGTCAAGGACGGCAAGACGAAATTCTCCTGGCGGCCGAATTTCCGCATCATCGATACCTCGACGGTCACGCCCGATCCCGAGATGGCCGGCCTAGTCAAAGCCTACGAGGACGAACTGGGCAAGGAACTGGACGTTGTCCTGGCGATTTTGGATGCGCCTTTGGACACCCGCGAGGCGAGTTCGCGGGCAGGCGAGACGGCGTTCGGCAACCTGGTCGCTGACGCCATCCGTGTGGCCACCGGCGCCGATGTCGCTCTCACCAATGGCGGCGGCATCCGTGGCAACAAGGAATACGCCGTGGGCAAACCGTTCACGCGCCGCGATGTGTTGACCGAGCTGCCGTTCGGCAACAAGACGGTGATGATCCGGCTGAAGGGCGCCGATATTCTCGCGGCGCTGGAGAACGGTTTCAGCAAGCTGCCCGATACCGCCGGACGCTTCCCGCAAATCTCCGGCATGACGGTGGAGGCCGATATCGCCAAGCCGGCCGGCAGCCGTGTGACCAAACTGATGATCGGCGACAAACTTGCCGATCCCGCCGCCAGCTACACGCTCGCGACGCAGGACTTCCTGCTCGGTGGCGGCGACGGCTACACCATGTTCCCGAAAGCCGAGGTCATCCGCGACGACAAGTCCGGCGTGTTGATCGCCAATGACGTGATGGTGCTGGCGCGCAAACAGTCGCATCTGGTCCAGAAGATCGAAGGCCGGATCGCGCTCACGAGATAGCAAGCGGATCAGGCCAAAAGTTCCCCGGCGGACACCAAATCGATCTTGTTGCGCCCAGCATTGAAGCCGCTCAACACTTCGTTGTGATGGGCGACGATATCAACGAACCGCAACTTGCCCTGGTCGGTCGTCATATGGCCGTCGGCGATCAAAGTGACGTCGAAGCCAAGCGAAACAGCGCGCCGGCAGGCCGTGTCGATGCAAAATTGCGTCTGGCAACCTCCGATCACGAGGTCGTCGACACCTGCCGCCCGCAACCGGTCTTCCAGATCGGTTTGATAGAACGAATCGCAGCTCGTCTTGGCAATGACGGGCTCATTGGGCAGCGGTTCAAGTTCCTGGCGGATTTGCCAGCCACGGCCGCCCACCGCCAACGGCATGCCCGGGCCCTCGCCATGTTGGACGAAGAACACCGGCCAGCGCCTCGCGCGGGCTGCCGCAAGCACATGGCGCAGCCGGCCTACCATCTCGGCCTGCGCTGCCTCCACGACCGGTTGGCGCTCAGGTGTTGGATTGCCGTCGAGCACGGCGTTCTGCACGTCGATGATCAGGAGGGCTTTGGTCATGGGGGCCTCATGGTGTCGAGGCGCAAAGTATCGGACACCGGCGCGCCAGAATCAAGGTCGCCGCTGGCCTCGGGGGAAAGGCCAGCGGCGCTGCAGGGAGTAGTGCCGGACGCCAATGTCAGCCTGATCTTCGCCACGCAGCCAACGGGAAAGATCAACACGCGCCCAGCGCCGGGCAGGGACGTTCGGGGGAGCAGCCTATGGCAGCAGCCTGCCGCTCCCGCTCATGTCCCCTACCAGCCGCCCTGCAATACGAGGTCGAGGTTGCCGTTGCCGGTTTGCGTGAAATTGCCGGTCGTGTTCTTGCCGAACTGGAACAGGCCGAAACCGTTGCCATTGCCGTTCTGTGTCACGGTGCCGGTATGGCCGCTGCCGTTCTGGATGACCGCGACCCCGTTGCCGCTGCCATTCTGGGCCACACCAGCTGAGTTGTTGTTACCGTTCTGATCGACGCGCGCCTTGTTCTTCATGCCCTGGATGGCACCGAAGATCGCCAGACCCGTGCGCAGGGCGCGGGCATCCTTGCCCTTGGGCGAGATCTTGAAGGTGATCTGGCCGGCCTCGGCCGGGGTGGCCATGGGCAGGCTGGTAAAGCCGATGCTGGCGGCGAGAAGCGCGGGGACGAGGAACTTGAAGGACATGGCTGGCTCCCTGGTGGCTGCACGGGCGGTCGACTGACGTCGCCCTATGCAGTGAACTTGAGGAGACACTACCGCCCGTCGCCTGAACGCACTCTGAGCCAAGCGTTTAGAGAGCGTTCATCGGCGCGGTGCGGTGAAACACCTGGAGCGTCGATCGAAGATGAGCTCGGTGTCCCGATCGGCTGCAGGCCATGGGGACACGGAGCTCATCTTCGGCTTGGCGGCGGTGCTCACTCGACAGTCCAGCGCAGGCCGAAGATGACCATCATGCCCCCCAAGCAGAACAAGTATCTGATGGTCGCCTCACTCACATTAACCAATATATACAAATATAATTGATTTTATATTTGTATTTCCATAGTATTCACCCATCGCCTGCTGCAACGGGACGCCGTCATGACCGTCATGCGCGTAGCAGGGGACTGCGGTGGCCGGGAAGCTCGGGGCCGTGCGTGATGAACGCATGGACGGACCCAGGAGACCCGGAATCCGGCGGCTGTGCTCTCCCAATGGACCCCTGCAATGGGACAATCCGGCGGACGCCCGGTGGGGCAGGAATGGGAGAAATCCCAAACCGTTGCACACTCACGGAACCAAACTCCGCAAGCATAGGCGCCGGATGGCCGCCTAAAATTATCTTCTGCCGCGGCCGTCCGGCGCCTGCGCTCCTGTTCTGCCGTCACCCTCCGGCCCTGGCCGAGTGGGCTCTTGGCCATGACCGGACTGCTCGCCCGATGCCCAACGCATCGGAAAACCGGTTTCCTCGCAAGGCGCACCGCACTAGAGTGCGCGCAACATCATCCCGCGACCCCTCACGAGGCATCCATGGCAATCGAAGAGCTCTCCCATTTCATCGGCGGCAAGCACGTCAAGGGTACCTCCAAGCGCTTTGCCGACGTCTTCTGGCCGATGACCGGCGAGGTCGCGGCCCGGGTGCCGCTGGCTTCCAAAGCCGAGGTGCGCGCCGCGGTCGAGAACGCCAAGGCTGCTCAGGTGAAGTGGGGCGCCGAGAACCCGCAACGCCGCGGCCGCGTGCTGGCCAAGTTCGTGGCCCTGCTCAACCGCGACATGGACAAGCTGGCCGACAAGCTCGCCCGCGAGCATGGCAAGACCATCCCCGACGCCAAGGGCGACATTCAGCGCGGCCTGGAAGTGGCCGAGTTCGCGACCGGCATTCCGCACCTGATGAAGGGGGAGTTCACCGACAACGCGGGCCCCGGCATCGACATGTATTCGCTGCGCCAGCCTTTGGGCGTGGTCGCCGGCATCACACCGTTCAACTTTCCGGCCATGATCCCGCTCTGGAAATGCTGCCCGGCCATCGCCTGCGGCAACGCCTTCATCCTGAAGCCGTCGGAGCGCGATCCGTCGGTGCCGATCATGTTGGCCGAGCTGTTCCTGGAAGCCGGCCTGCCGCCGGGTATTCTGAATGTCGTCAACGGCGACAAGGAGGCCGTCGACGCGTTGCTTGACGATCCGGATATCCAGGCCGTCGGCTTTGTCGGCTCGACGCCGATTGCGAGCTACGTCTATTCGCGCGCCACGGCCACCGGCAAGCGCGCGCAGTGCTTCGGCGGCGCCAAGAATCACATGGTCATCATGCCGGACGCCGACCTGGATCAGGCCGTGGACGCCCTGATTGGCGCCGGTTACGGCTCGGCTGGCGAGCGCTGCATGGCGATTTCCGTCGCCGTACCGATCGGCCAGAAGACGGCAGATGCGCTGGTCAAGAAGCTGATCCCGCGCGTTGAGTCCCTGAAGGTCGGTCCGTCAACGGATCTTCAGGCCGACTACGGTCCGCTGATCACCATGGACGCGGTCAACCGCGTCAAGGGCTATATCGAAAGTGGCCTCAAGGAAGGCGCCAAGCTGAAGGTCGACGGCCGTGGCTTCAAGATGCAGGGCTACGAAAAGGGCTTCTATCTGGGTGGCAGCCTGTTCGACCATGTGACGTCCGAGATGAAGATCTACAAGGAAGAAATCTTCGGACCGGTCCTGAGCGTGGTGCGCGCCAAGGACTACAGCGAAGGCCTGAAGCTGGTGAACGACCACGAATACGGCAATGGCGTCGCCATCTACACCCGCGACGGCGATACCGCGCGCGACTTCGCCGCCAAGTGCAAGATCGGCATGGTGGGCGTGAACGTGCCGATCCCGGTGCCGTTGGCCTATCACACGTTCGGCGGCTGGAAACGCTCGGGGTTCGGCGACCTCAACCAGCACGGACCGGATTCGATCCGGTTCTATACGCGGACGAAGACCGTAACGAGCCGCTGGCCGAGCGGCATCAAGGAAGGGTCGGAATTCAGTATACCGACGATGGGTTGAGGAGGTGAGGATAAGTGCATCTTGAGCGACCAGGACAAGCTACTGGCAGAATGGGCAGAACTACTTCGGCATCGCGATGGTTTGACTCGAACCAAGTATTCCCAGTTTCTGGCGCGATATGGAGAGGAAGAGCCGCTGTCAGTGTACGAGACAAATTAGCAAGAAACAGGCCTATTGAACGATTTCTTGGAGCTCTTCCACCGCGATGTAACTCTGCGAATCGAAAAGATCGAAGAAAAATTAAGGACGTTTGGGATAGTGGTCCAGAGACCAAAACAGACTGGTCCAGGTTAGTTCGTGCAGTGAAGGCCGTAACAAGATGTCCATCGCCGAAGACAATCACGACCGCATGACCCAAGACGAGTTCCTGGCGTGGCAATTGCGCCAGGACAAGCTCTACGAGTTCGTAGACGGATTGCCTCTGCTGCCCCTGAAAATGATGGCGGGAGCGACGCAGCGGCATGACCGGGTGGTGATCAATGCCATCTTGTCTCTTGGCAACCAGCTCAAAGGCAAGCCTTGCCGACCCATGACGTCGGATGTGGCGGTATCGATCCCAAAGGGCAACTTCCGGCGCCCCGACATCACGGTGGAATGCGGCAAACCCGCCAGCGACCGCGCAATGACAGCGCAGGATCCGCGAGTGGCGATGGAAGTGCTGTCGCCATCGACCCTGAGTTTCGACCGCTTCCGCAAGCTCGAGGAATACAAGACCGTCCCCAACCTGAAAGTCGTATTGCTTGTCGACACCGAATTACCCCAGGTGACGATTCACCGCCGCCAAGGCGAGCATTGGAGTTCGGTAACGCTCGAAGGCTTGGACAGCGTCATCGATCTGCCGGAGATCGCTGCGGCCGTCCCGCTGCGTGATCTCTACGATGGCCTCACGTTCGGTGAAGCCGTCGCATGATGTTCTCGGTGGCTGCCCTATATCGACGTCGTCAGCCGCGTCAGCCAGAGCGGCGACACGTCCAGCAGCCAGGCCTCGAGGCTTTTCTCCGACCCCGTCAGGATCAGCACTGCGACCAGCATCAGCCCGGCACCCAGCACGATCTTGCCGCCGCGCCCCGCGCCCATCAGGCGATCACGCCAGGACATCAGGACGGCGCGGGACAGCAGCCCAAGAGCGGCCAGCGCCAGGCCGGTGCCGAGGCCAAACAGCAGCATGGTGAGGATGACGGTTGGCAGGTTCTGGCCGCGCGAGGCCAGCAAGGAGGCCGCGCCCAAGGTCGGCCCGGCGCAGGGCGTCCAGACGCCGCCGAGCAAAAGTCCGAGCAGGAATTGGCCGGTCAGGCCATTGGTGCCAAAGCGACCTCGCATGCCGCTGGCCAGGTTGCCGAGCGGGCCAACAGCCATCGCAAGCCGCGTTTGCAGTACCGGGACGATCAGTACAAGTCCAATCGCCAGCAACAACAGCGCCGCAATGGTGCGGAAGGCGGAACCCTCAAGCCCGGCGGCAAAGCCGAAACTCGCTAAGAGCCCGCCCAGCACGGCGAAGGCCACGCCAACACCGGCCGCCAGCGATACCGGCGCCCACCGATGCTCGGCCGCCGCGCTGCCTAGCACCATCGGCACCAGCGGCAACACGCACGGCGACAGGATCGTCAGCACGCCGGCGACGAAGGATAGGCCAAGACTGGCGGCGGACATTCTAAGGGGATCCTAATTCGCAGTTCGCCGCCATGCCGATCAGATCGCGGTCTTGAGCAGATCGTCAAGCGCTTCATTGCCGGTCGCGCCGACCACGCGTGCCATCTCGGTCTTGCCTTTGTAGACGATCAGTGTGCTTTGCATATCGGCGCCGAAAGCCTTCACCTCGGGTTTTTGATCATCGAAATCAACGCGCAGGACGACAAAGGCCTTATAGGCATCCTTTTTCAGCAGATCCTTGAGCACGACACTCTGGATCTTGCAGGTGCCGCACCAGGTGGCGTGGATCTCGACCAGGATCGACTTGCCGCTGGCCTGCGCGGCCTCGAAAGCGGCGCGCTCAAAAGCGGCGGCAGCTGGCATGGCGAAGGCGGGCAACGGCAGCAGCGATGCGGCGGTAGCAGCGAGCAGGGTGCGTCGTGTCAGCATGGGAAAGGCTCTCCTGACCTTGGGTTAGCTCGGAGGCTGTCGTGCTTGCTGTTCACGGTCAAATCACATGCACGTCAGATCGCGTCGGGCGCCTGCCGGCGTCGGCAGGCGCCCCGGTCGCATGGCCTAGGCAGCGTCGTCCAGATCGGCCATCAAGCGCAAGGCCTCACGATCAAACCGCCCCCGGACAGCGGCCATCCGCTCACTGAAAGTGACAGCAAGCTCACCCTCTGCATGTCCGCCCGCAACCTCATGGGCCCCGTTCGGGTTGCCGATATCGGCCCCGCGAGCCGGCAGATCGGCAAAATCAAACGGGTTGAGGCCCTGCCAGAACGGCGCATCGCCGAGCGGTTCGAAGACAGCACTGTCACTTTGCCCGCCATCACGACCAACGCCAAGATGCCAACGCAGCGGCGCGTCCTTGGCGCCAGCACCATATTGCTGATCGAGCTGGTTGGTTCTGCCCTCGATCACCAGCCTGATGTGCTCGGAAGCTCCGGTGAGTGGCGCATCGTCCGACTGCTCGCTGGCCACGGCGTGCACATACTCGCTCTGCGATGCGCCGTCGGACGGTGCCGGCAACGCCTGCTTTGCCACCAGGCCATGATCGTGTCTTGCCTCTCCACCATGCTGCTGGGCGATGTTGGTGGCCGGATCAACCACGATACGGCAGGTGGCAAAGCTCACGCCGCCATCGGCATCGACCACGGCATAGGTGAAGCTGTCCGGGCCAGAATACTGCGAGGCTGCATCGTATGCATACGTTCCGTCAGCATGCAATACAACCGTGCCATGAACCGGCGAAGTTTGCAGGCGGTAGCTGATGCCGTCATTATCGGGATCAATATCGTTGCCGGCCACCGTGCCATGCAAGACCACGCCCGCAGTCGTACGCGCGGTCTCTCCCACGGCCACCGGCACGGGATTGGAGACGTCCCAGACCAAGCTCGCCACGGAGCTGCCGCCGTGATGGTCGGTCGCAGTGATCTTGACCAGGAACGGTCCGCCGACCGAGGCATGCTTATCGAGCGTACCGCTGATCAGGCCCGTTGCCGTGTTGAAGCTCAGGCCAGTGGGCAGACCCGATACGGCGTAGCTGATCGTGTCACCTTGATCCGGGTCCTTGAAGAAGCCGGCCGTAGCGATGGCCTGAACGGGCTGGCCATCCGTGCCGTGCTGGGTCGTTGTCACAGGTTGACCCGCGGTTATCGGAACACCAGTCGCCGGATCAATGATCACGGGAACATCATTGACACCCTTGATGGCGATGACGAGGTCAACCGTGACCGTGCCGCCATTGCCGTCCGATATGGTGTAGCTCACCGTCTCGATGGCATTTTGGCCCACCGGCAGCCAGTTGTAAGCCCTGCCAGGATCGAAACTGTAGCTTCCGTCAGCCTTCAGCGTCAGCACGCCACCGCCAGCAACCGTAAACGGCGTACCGAGAGCGATCGCGTTGGCGCCTTGCGTGGCTCCCGTCACGACCAGCGGATCGCTGTCCGGCGCCGTATCGTGATCGTTCGTCAAGACGTTGCCCATCAAAAGCGGGCCATCTTCCGGCAGGGTTGGCATATCTGGCACCGCGACCGGCGGCAGATTGGTGAAGGTAAAGGTCACGTAGGTCGTGGCGGTAGCACCGGCGGAGTCGGTTGCCGTTACCGGGACGACATAGGTGCCGGTGGGCTGGCCGGCGGTTGCGCCCTGGCTGGCGTTGTTGGCCGGCGTACCCGAGAACGTGCCGTTCACAAACACTATGCCGGGTGGCAAGGCGGCGGCATCGACCGACAGTGTCAGCAGGCTGTTCTGGTCCGCATCGCCGAAGGCCGACGTGGTAGCAACCGGCGTGATGGCAACGCCGTCGTTGCCGATGATCGGGGCCATGGCAGGCGTTGCCGAGAGCGGGCCGGGCGTGCCGATGTTGATGGTGACCGTTGCGGTGACCGAGGCGCCATTGGCGTCGGTGACCGTATAGTTGAACGTGTCGGTGCCAGTAAAGCCGGCCTGCGGCGTGAAGGTGATGGTGCCATTCGGGTTGATCAGCACCGTGCCATGGGCGGGAGTCGTCGTGGCCGTGACGCTGAGATCGTCATGATCCGGATCAAGATCGTTGGCGAGCACACCGATCACGACTGGCTGGTTGAGTGCCGTGCCCGCAATGTCGTTGCTGGCAATCGGCGCCGGGTTGGTGGTCGTGATGATCAGGGCCGTGACGACTTGGTTGCCGGCAGGATCGACGGCGGTGATCAGGACGGTGAACGGACCATCGGACGAGGCGCCGGCTGGCAGCGTACCGGTGATGACGCCGGTGGCGGGATCGATGACAAGGCCTGGCGGCAGACCGGTTGCCGAGAAGACCAGCGCGTCGCCGTTTGCATCGCTGATATGCGCGCCGATATCGATCGGGATGATGGGTGCGCCGTCAGTGCCGTGGGCGATATCTGGCGAACCGCCGTTGACCGGCGCATCCGGCAAGGGCGTACCCACCGCAACCCTGACGGTTGCGATCGACGTGCCACCCTGGCCGTCCGAGGCGGTGTAGTTGAAGCTGTCGCTGCCCGTAAAGCCCGCGTTCGGCGTGTAGGTCAGCGTGCCGTCGGCGTTGATGGTGACGCTGCCGTTGGCCGGGGCCGAGACGTAGCTGACCAGCAGCCGGTCGTGATCCGCGTTTGCATCATTGGCAAGCGGAGCAATCGTCACCGGTGTATCGATGGCGGTGGCGGTGGCGTCGTTGGCCGCGACTGGCGCCGGGTTGGCAACCGCGAGCAGCAGCGTCGTCGTCACCTGGTTGCCGTCTGGATCGATCGCCGTGACGACGATGCTGTAGGGCCCATGGACCGACGCATCCGGCGCGGGCGTCCCACTGATCAGGCCGGTGACGGGGTCGATGCTGAGGCCGCTCGGCAGGCCGCTCGCCGCGAAGCTGAGTGGCTGGCCGTTCGGGTCGTTGACGAGCGCGCCAATATCGATCGGCGTGATCGGCACGCCATCCGTTCCGCTCTGGCTCGCCGGCATGCCCGAAAGCACCGGGGCGTCCGCTGGTGGCGTGCCAACCGTGATGACGATGCTGGCCGTCGCCGTGCCGCCTTGGCTATCCGACAGGGTGTAGGTGATCGTCTCGGTACCGCTGAAGCCGGCATTCGGAACATAGGCGATGCTGCCATCGGGGTTGAGCGTGGCCGCGCCGTTGGCGGGTGCGGTGACGCCGGTGACGGTCAGCGCGTCATGATCGGCATCCATATCGTTGGCCAGCGGAACAATAATCACCGGCGTATCAACCGGCGTAGTGGCCAGGTCCGCGACCGCCACCGGGGCCGGATTGGCGACAGTAATTTCGAACGCCGTGGTCGAGGTTTCGCCAGCCGGGCCGGCGACGGTGACCATCACCACATAAGGGCCCTGCAGCGAGGCATCATGCGCTGGCGTACCGGTGATCAGACCCGTGGCTGGATCGAGACCAAGCCCAGCCGGCAGGTTGGTTGCCGAGTAGAGCAGCAGCAGATTGCCGGGGTTGGCGAACGCCACCGTGGTGTCGATCGGCGTGATCGGCGCATGGTCGACCACCGCTTGCGGCGCAATTGGCCCGAGCGCGACCGGCGCGTCATTGGCACCGTGCATTGTGACCGTGACGGTCGCCTGCGCCGTACCACCCTGGCCATCGGCCACCCGATAGGTGATGACGGTGTCGCGGACCTGGCCAGCTGCAAGATTATCGAACGCATGCCCTGGATCGAACGTCCACGTTCCATCCGCCGCAACCGTGAACGTGCCGCCGGTCGAACCGGCGACGGGCGCTCCGATCGAGCCCACATCGCCATTGATGGCCGCGACCATCAGCACGTCACTGTCTGGCGCGCCATCGTAGTCATTGCCGAGCACGTTGCCAGAGATGGCGGGGCCATCCTCGGAAGCCGAGCCCGTATCCGCCACTGCGACCGGCGGCAGATTGGTGAAGCTCAGCGTCACCGTCGTCGAAACGACGTCACCGGCAGGATCCGTGGCCGAGATGGTGATCAGATACTCGCCCGGATTGCCGGTGTTGGACCCTTGAGAGGCGTCCGCTGGCGGTGTTCCGGTGATCTCGCCGGTCGCAGTGTCGATGTGAATCCAGGCCGGCGCATTGTGCGCCAGCGCGAACGTCAGCGGTTCGTCATCGGGATCAACAATGAAGGCACCGGCGCTGATCGGTGTAAGGGGCTGGCCATCCGTCTGCGTGACATCCGGAATGACGGTGAGCGGATCACTGGCGGCAACTGGGTTCGCGGGATCGTAGGCCGGGTCGCCGGGGCTATTGACAGGGTTCGCCGGATCGATGACCACCGGCGTATCATTGGCGCCATTGATGGTAATGACCAGCTTGGCAGTCGAGGTCAGACCGTGGCCATCGTTGATGGTGTAGCTGATGGTCTCGGTCGCCGATGTGCCCTGGGCGAGGCCGTTATAGGCCGTTCCGGGATTGAACAGATACGACCCGTTGGCGTGCAGTGTCAGCACGCCGCCGCCTGCCGTGGCAAACGGATGGTCAATGGCGATCGCTGTGGTGCCTTGCACTGCCGATTCGACGCTCAACAGATCGCCCTCAGGATCGGTGTCGATCCCTGGACCAGCATTGACGCTGCCATTGACCTGCGGCCCGTCCTCCGAGATGCTTGCCACATCGTCAACGGCGACCGGTGCGTCGTTGACGCCGGTGATGGTGATGATCAAGGACGTCGTGCCGGAGCCGCCTTGAGGCGTGCCGACACCATTTGCGACCATCACGTCGATGCCAGTGTAGGTGAAGGTTTCGGCGAGCGGTTGGCCATCCTTGAGCGCCTTGACCGCAGCCAGCGTCGTATCGAGCGCATAGCTGTAGCTGCCGTCCTGGTGGATCGTCAGTACACCATATTCACCGGCAATGACGGTACCGGCGGAGGTAACGGCGACAGGCTGGCCGGAGTTGTTGGCCACTTCGTTGACGTGAACGTCGTTACCCGCGTCGATGTCGCTGTCATTGCTGGTGACGTTCCCGACTGCCGGCGCGGTAGCGTCGGCCAGCAATGCGTTGTCATCGGAAGCGATGTTTGGCAGATCGTTGGCGGGCGAGACGTCGAAGGTCAGCGTCTTGGGCGCGGGATCGGCGTTGACGCCGCCGTTGGCCGTGCCGCCGTCGTCCTGCACCTGGAATGTGAGGCTTGCGAGAGCCGCGCCATTGGCGTTTGTGGCCGGCGTCCACACCAACTTGCCGACGGCGATATCGGCAAGCGAGATAAACTGGCCCGGGCCGACCGCCACGCCATTGTCGGTCAAAGTGCCGGTGCCGGGCAGGGTCGTGATCTTGACGGCTTGCAGCAGATTAGCGAGCGGATCGTGGGGATCGGCAAAGCCGAAATCAGACGTAACCAGAACATAAGGCTTGTCTTCCGTCGTCGTGACGGTCGCACTGGCGCCGGTGGGCGCGTCATTGACAGCCGACACAGTCACCGCAACGATCGCCGTGGCGTTCCCGCCCTGGCCATCGGTTATGGTGTAGCCGAAAGTGGTGGTGCCGGTGAAGTCGAGGGCCGGATGGAAGGTCAACTTACCATCGGCGCCGAGCGTGACTTCGCCATCGGCAACTTGTACGGCAGCGCCGCCAACCAAGATGGCGTGGCCGTCGATCTGGGCAACACTGAGCGTATCGGCATCGAGGCCGCCGTCGTGATCGTTGCTGCGCACCTCGAAGGTTACGTTCGTGTCCTCAGTGGTCGAGGCGTTGTCGCCGGTTGCCGTCGGGGCGACGTTGTGGGCGTTGAAGCTGAAACTCTCGGTGACCGACAGGCCATTGGGATCGGTGGCCGTCACGTCGATGGTGTAGACGCCGTCATGCGCTGTGCCGCCGATCGAGGCATCGGCTGGCAGCGTGCCGCTGATCTTGCCGGTCGTGTTATCGATACTGAGCCAGGTCGGCAGGCCGGCGGCTGCATATGTCAGCGGATCACCATTGGCATCGGAGAAGGCGCCCTTGGTGACGATGCTCACCGCGTTGCCGTCAAAGCCGGACTTGTCGCCGAGCGAGACAACAACTTCCGGCGGCACGTTGACATGGATGATGGTGGTGGCGAGATTCGAGGTTTCGATGCCATCGCCGACGGTGACGTTGACGGTGCGGTCGACGATGGCGGGCGTGGCGGAGGTATTCTCGAAGGCGACGCCCTTGATGAAAGCGGCGTAGTCGGCTTTACTTGCCGAGCCGGTAAGGGCGGCGCTGATACTGCCGGCCGTTTCCGTGACGGAATAGTGGATGCTGCCGATCGTTCCTGTGGAACCATTGCTGACCAGCACGCCGCCAATCACAAAATGATCGTCCGTCTGCTTGTTGGCGAGAACGATTGTGCCCGCAGCCATGTTGACGCTGTTGGAATCCTCAAGCTCGACGCTTGCCGCCGCGATCGCAACCGCCGCGCCGCTGGCGTTGAAGGTTGTCACATGGCCGGTCGGATCGTTGGAGTAGAAGACGTAGAAGTCGTCCCAGCGGGCCGTTCCTGTTGTAGCATTGTAGATATAGGCGCGAACCTCGTAGGCCGCGCCTGGCAGCAACTTGTAGTCGGCGGCGGGTGCCCATGGGTAGTTCGAATACGGTGTATCGTAGAACGGCGCGGTCGAATCGACGCCTGGATTGTGATCCGACAGCAGTGTCGCCGATTGGAAACCATCGGTGGAAATCGCGATGGCGTATTCGTAAGTACCGCTGGCGTTGCGCTTGACGGCATTCTGGATCCAGGTCTCGGGCATGCCAGACGTCGTCGTGAACGACATCGAGATGTAGTCATGCTGCGCGATGGCTTGGGTCAGCGAGGTGCTGGTCAGACCCGAGACATCGACCGAGGAGCCGTCGTAGGCGAGGCCGACACCGGAACCTGCGACTTCATTGCCGACGCTGGTGAAAATGGCGGGATTGAAGTTTGCACCGCCATAAGGCGCCGAGCCATGCCCATAGAGGAAGGCGCCCGAATAGGCGGACGGTCCGCTGAGATCGACATGCGGGGCCGAGTGGATCGGCATGATGCTGACGGTTGCGGAGTTTGAAACTGCGCCGGAGACATCAGCCACCGTGTATGAAATGGGTGCCGGCGTGCCGAAAAAACCCGTCGCGGGCGTGAACGTGATTGCGCCAGTTGATCCGTTAACAGACCAAATGCCTTCGCCTGAAACTACTAGGCTGTCACCGACGTGAGTTGTCCCGGTAATCTGCACTTTCGCGGGGTTGAGTGTACCGCCGACGTCGGTATCGTTGGCCAGCACGTCAACCGTGATTGGTGATTGCACGATGCCCGACCCGAGGTCGGCTGTTGCAACTGGCAGAGCATTGACGTGCCCACTGACGATTGCAGTGGCCGTGCCGCCGTGACCGTCATCAATGGTGTAGTTGAACGTGGGAGCACCGGTATAACCCGCGTTCGGTGTAAATTTGAGGTCGTTGTTTGAATCGAGCGACACCGTGCCGCCAGTAACGGCAATGCTGGCGCCGCCTGCTATGATGGCGTGGCCGGCAACCTGCGTGACTGTCAGCGTATCGCCGCTGTCGGCGTCAGTATCATTGCCCAGCACATGGATGGTTGCTGCCACGCCGGCTGATGTGTTGAAGCTGTCGTTGAAGGCGACCGGTGCGATGTCGGGATTTGCAACCGTGACCTTGACGGTCGCGGTATCGGTCACACCGGTGCTGTCGACCATGCTGTAGGTGAAACTGTCGGTCAGCGACTGACCTGCCAGGAGCGCCTGCGCGGCAGTATTGGTAGTCGGGTCATAGTCGAACGATCCGTCCGCATGCATCGTCAATTTGGCCCCGGAGGCGAGCGTGATAACGCCGGCACCGATAGCGGCTCCGTTGACCTGGCTCACAGTGATGCCGGTGAACCCGCCGGACGTTGGCGTGATGTCGACGCCCTTGCCCGTGTTGTCGCTGACCACGTTGCCGGAGACGACGTGAGTTTCCGTGGTGGCATAGGCGTTGTCAGTCGCGCTGGCCAACGACAGGAAGCCTTGCGGCTTGAAGAAAACGGCCGAATCCCATGCGGCATCGCCCGCGTCACCAATGGCGATCTTCATCGAGTAGGTGGTATCGCGAGTGACATGCGCGGTCACCGTCAGCAGTTTCGTCAAGCCGTCATATTCGAGATAGGGACCAACCGTATGGTCGCCAGAGTATTGCGAGTTGGAGATGAAGTAGTTGGAATTGGTCGACACCCAAGGCGCCGAGTTGCCGAACGATCCGGGCACGCCAGGATTGACGGTGTTGACAGCGATGCCATCGTGCGTGCCAGGCACCAACGCGAGATTAGTCTTGGTCGCATAGTCCGTACCGCCCTGAATGAAGAAGCCGAAGGCGTCGTTGAACGATGTCGCAACGAATTCCGGGTATTCGTCGGAGGCAAAGCTGAAGACAAAGCCGATGCGATCTGTGGCCGACTTGAAGTTGAAGCTGAAGCCTGCAGCGTCGAAGATGCCTGCATTTCCAGACAGCACATTCAGGTCGCTGTCCGACGCGCTGAGATGGCCGCCGTTGACGGTCGTCGTGATGCCGCCGCCAAAACCGGCATGATCGCTGGTATTGCCCGCTGCGGTTGCCGCCGACGAGGCTTGGCCGGTAACCATGACAATGCCGCTCGTCAGCGGGATCTTGCTGAGACCGAGACCCGTGGCATCGTTTGTGAAGGTACCGAACTGCTCCGCCGAGCCGATTTGGGTCTGACCGGTTGCCGTGATGCCGGGGCCGACAAATTGAGTCTGGAAAATGTTGCTGACAGCCGCATTGTTGGCAGCGACCGTGATGACGGTGTTGAGCTCGCCGTTCCAATCGGGCGCCGCGATGGTTGCCGCCTCGATGCTGCCGACCGTGTGCTCCAGCAGCCAATTACCACCATCTCTGGCTGCGCCGGTGCGATCGGACGAGCCCGCGACATCGGCATGCGTCAGATCGGCAAACTTGTGCACGAAGGCGTCGCCGGTGGCGCCCTGGGCCACGTCGCAACCATAGATCAGGATGTCGCCGCTCTGGTGCAACGAGGCGCCGATCTTGCCAAGCTCGACATCGAACGCCTTCAGCGTCGTTGCATCATAGGTCGATGAACCCAGATGCAGCTTGCCCGGCTCGCCGTGCGAGATGATGTGGATGGCGTCAAGGTCGTGGCGACCGGCAAGATAAGCCGCCATCTGATCGAGACCGTCTTTCTCCGGATCGAGCAGCACAATCTCGGCAGTGTCGGCGATCGAGGCTTCCAAGACGGCAAGGTCGGGCACCTTGGCGTCGATGAAGACGATGGTCTTGGCATCGGGGAGCGACTGCACCGGGAGCGGGCCGTCCATATGTCCGGTAAGACCGGCGAGATCGGCGACGCCCAATGCTGCGGCTGGTGCGTGGCCGGGTGTGACATCGTGAGGAGTGGTCGCAGCAATTTCATGGGGCATGTCGACATCAATTGCGTCGATGGCGGTGGCCAAGCCCGCTGCGTCGAACATGATGCGCGATTCCAGCCGTCGCAACAGCGTTTCGCCACGCAGGCTGGCGAAGGCGTCGGTTCTCTTGGCAGGTTCAGTTGCTGCGGCAACAGCGACGGAATTCAGGCGGGATTGGGTATCGACGGCCATAGCGATGTCTCTCCAAGGGTCAGTTGGGCCGCTCGCTGGTCTTGGCCCCGGTTGCCCCGGCGCCCGCCTCGAGTCGGGTTGCTTATTTCATTTATCCAACTCCTAGTTGCAATCAAGATCATTAAAATTGCGCTAACACGACGACGGAACTCTATGAGTTGTATTGGTTTTTTCAGCACCCGGCACGCCGCCAACCCACACATGGCGAGCACGCGTCATCGTCTGGCGGCCAAGCCAGCGACGCTAAAATCGGGGCGAGCTCCAACGGGACGGGTCAGCTTCAGAGCTACTGTCCTGGTGGCTTCATCTTGGCCGCCGAATCCACCATCAGTCGCCCAAGCTCCTGCGTCTGCAGTGCATAAGACTGCATTTGGGTCTGGGCATACCGACTTTGAATCGCCAGCACTTCCTGAATGTCCTTGGCGGTCGCCAATTCCGTTGCCAGCGCGAAACCGGCATCGGCGTTCTGCTTGGCAAAACGTGTGGCGCGATCCTGCACCAACTTGAAGCCGGAAGTCATTTCATTGGCCGGCACGGCCGCCGACCACATGCCCATGGCCTTCATCATGCTATCCATCATCTGGCCATAAGCCATGCGCGCCTGTTCGACATTCTTTTCCGCCATGTCGCGCATTTGCTGCGGGATCTCGAAAGGATTATCCGCCATGATTGTCTCCATGCCATTCGGCCCTCGATGGCCGGTTGAGTTACGATACTAACCGCAATCGGGATGAAGGCAAAGAGATTGGGGTAGCATGGCAGGGCGCTGACAGGTGGACGGTGCGCCCGCAGTCTTGATGACGCTCTCCCGGCTTGAAGTCGAAGTTGTCGATGTTGGCGGCGTCGAACGTGGTCACGCCCGCTAGAGTACCGACCGAGTTCAGCGATGCCCGTGGTGCGGATGCTGTTCGCACTGAACATCACATCTCTTGCCCTCAGAAAGCGACCTTGTCGCCGCCCTTGAGCTCCAGGATCTCACGCGCTTCGTCTGGGTTCGCAATCTCCAGGCCGAGACCTTCGATGATCTGGCGCACGCGCGTCACCTGTTCGGCGTTTGATTTGGCGAATTTGCCAGCGCCAAGCCACAGCGAGTCTTCGAGGCCGACGCGCACATTGCCTCCCATGGCAGCGGACATGGCTGCGATCGGCATCTGGTGGCGGCCAGCGCCAAGCACGCTCCAGCGATACTCGTCGCCGAACAACCGGTCGGCGGTGCGCTTCATATGCGCGACGTCCTCTGGGTGCGGGCCGATGCCGCCAAGAATGCCGAACACGGACTGAATGAAGAACGGCGGCTTGACGATGCCACGATCGGCAAAATGGCGCAGCGTGTACAGATGGCCTATATCGTAGCACTCGATCTCGAAGCGCGTGCCGTTGGCCGCGCAAGTGGTGAGAATGTATTCAATGTCGACAAAGGTGTTCTTGAAGAAGCGCTCGCGCGAGCCTTCCAGATAGGGCCGCTCCCAATCGTGCTTGAAGTCCTTGAAGCGCTCCAGCATCGGATAGAGGCCGAAATTCATCGTTCCCATGTTCAGCGAGGCAACCTCGGGCTTGAAGATCGCGGCCGGCTTGACGCGCTGCTCGATGGTCATGGTGGCGGCGCCACCAGTTGTGATGTTCACCACCACGCCGCTCGCTTGTTTGATCACCTTCAGGAACGGCGCGAACGCCTCTGGCGTCTGGTCCGGCCGGCCATCCTTTGGGTCACGCGCGTGCAGATGCACGATCGCCGCGCCTGCCGCAGCCGCGCCGATGGCAGCATCCGCGATCTCCTCGGCCGTGATCGGAATATGCGGCGACATTGAAGGCGTATGGATTGAGCCCGTCACGGCGCAGGTGATGATGACTTTGCGGTTGGTTGTTTTGTTGCGTGCCACGATGCTTCCTTTCACGAACCAATAGTCTCTTTCGCACGGCGCTTATGGGCCAGCAGGGCCATCAGCCTCCGGTCGCGCCAGAGTTGGCGATCCTGCAGCTTGGTGGCGGGCAGTTTGCTGCGCCGGTCGGCTTCGGCGCCCTCCAGTACGGGGCCTGCCCAATCGACGCGGCGCTGCATCGACGGGAACAGGCGTTCATAGATCTGCTGATAGCGCACTACATAGTCTCTAATGCCTGCGGGTGCATTCAAGTCAATGGTCTCGAATGGCCCCATGAACGACCAGCGCAGGGCAAGGCCTTCGCGCACGCCGACATCGACATCTTCGACGGTTGCGTAGCCATCGGCAACCAGCCGGAAAGCCTCTTCGAGCAGTGCCCCCTGCAAACGGTTCATCACGAAGCCATCGATCTCCTTCTTCATCACGATGGGAGCCTGGCCGATACCGGCGATCAACGCTCGCGTGCGCTCGACGATCTCGGGCGCCGTCCAGGGAGCGGGCACGATCTCGGCGGCGGGAATGAGGTAAGGCGGATTAATCGGATGCACCACCAGGCAGCGGTGACGGCCGTGCAGCCCAGCGGTGAATTTCGATGGCAGGATGGCGGAGGTTGAACTGGCCAGCACCACATGGGGCGCGGCGATGCGGTCGAGCCGTGCGTACACCGTTTTCTTGACATCGAGAACTTCCGGCGTGCTTTCTTGAACATGGACAGCTCCATCGAGCGCGGCTTCGAGGCTTGGCGCAAGGCTCAACCGGCTGGCAATGTCGGAGCTGTTCTGGCCGTCCAGCAACCCCTCCGCTTCCAGCATCGGCAATGCCTCGGCCGCAAACTGGCGGGCGCTCGCGGCGGCCCCAGGCGTTTCGTCGAATAGCCGCACTTCATGTCCGCCACGGGCAAAGCTGATGGCCCAGGCCCGTCCGATCAGGCCGCTTCCGACAATGGCTATCGCGCTCACGCTTCATGCCCTCCTTTGCCGACTACAACATTTCGACATTGCCATCGATACCGAGCAATTGACACGACCGGTTGACGGCCTAACCGGCTGCAAAGCCCAGATGCTTGCGAAATCGGTTCTTGATGAAGACGGCGTCGCGCGACGGCAGCGAGCGCGAGGGATTTTCGGCAGTGACCTTGATCACGTAGAGGCGCGGGCCGTCTGAGGGTTGGTTCAGAGTTCTGCCAACATCCTCGACCTCCGCGATGCTACGCAGCGTGGCGCTGGCGGCAAAGCCGCAAACCTCGGCGACCTTGGCCAGGTCAATCCCCCGCCCGGTATGGCTGACCTGCATGCCGGTTTCGCCGTAGTGATGATTGTCGATCACCACGATCGTGAGGTTTTTCGGACGTGCAACCGCGATGGTGGCAAGTCCGCCGAAGGCCATCAGCTGCTCGCCATCGCCAGTGATGACCAGCACGCGTCGGGTTGGCTGGGCCTGCGCAAGTCCCAGACCAACCAAGGCTGCACCGCCCATTGCGCCCCACAGGTAGTAATTGTCGTCGCGGTCGCCGGCCGCATGCAGATCGTAGCTGGGCGAGCCTAGGCCAGTAACGACAAGTGCCCCATCACGATGGGCAAGGATGGCGGCGACCGCGTCGCGGCGCGGCAGGGTGCCTTGCTTGATGACAATCTCGCTACTCATGGGCTTCACCACGTCTTCTTGCCAAGCAGGCGCTGCCCGATGAGCACGGCGACCTGCTGGTCGGCGTCATAGGCGAGTGCCGCAGCGGACGCGACTGTCTCAACCAGGTCCATGGCCGTGTCGGCGCGCATAACTCGGATGCCGACGGCCTCGAGCGAAGCCCGGGTCGCCTGCCCCATGGGCACCTGCCACGGGTTGAACTCGGCCCACTCGCCACGCATCGTTACCAGCATCAGCAGAGGAAAGCGCCCGATCACCGGCAGCGACAGCATGTTGATGCAGTTGCCAACGCCGCTCGACTGCATCAGCAGCACCGTGCGCTGCCCGCCCAGCCAAGCCCCGGCGGCAATGGCGACGCCTTCCTCTTCGGTTGTGAGCAGGTTCGAGATGACGTCTGGATCGGCGTTGAATTGATTGATCAACGCACCATGCCCGGCGTCGGGGACGTACGCCATCTGGCGCACATTCACCGCCTTCAAGACATCAAAGACCTGAGACGGCCAAAGTTTTCCAGCCTCAGTCGTTGCGGCAGGACTTGGATCAGCTTGTGGCAAGTCGGGTCTCCATCGAGCGGTCAGAACATCTCCGCCGTGGACAATGACAACCACCATGTGATTGATCAAGCATCGGCTTAAGCTAGGCGTCGATCACCATGACGGCACTTGCAATGGAAAACCAACCCGAGATCCGCGCGGCGGTGGCAAAGCAGTGCGCCCAGTTCGCGCGCTCGATCGCCAGATGACCTATCCGACTGAATTCGTGACGGCGCTGAACGCGGCGGGCTACCTGTCGGTGCGGCTTCGGCTTTGCCGAGGACTACGATATCGAGCGCAAGTTCCGCCAAACGCGGCTCAACCAGGTCTCACCGATCTCGACGAACCTGATCCTGTCCTACCTGTCTGAGCACGAGCTCGGCTTGCCGCGCTCAATTTGATTGGAGTTTCCCTCTTGAACGTCTTGATCGTCTACGCTCACCCCGAGCCCAAATCCTTCAATGGCGCCATGAAGGACACGGCGCTTGAAACGCTGCGCGGCGCCGGCCACGATGTCACCGTCAGTGATCTCTACGCCATGCGGTTCAATGCCGTGGTCGGAGCCGACGATTTTGAGGGCGAGCGCGCCGATGCTGGCTTTTTGAGCATCGCGACGGAGCAGACCAAAGCCTTTGAAACCGGCACGCTCAAGGCCGACATCGTCGCCGAGCAGGAAAAACTTTTGCAGGCCGAACTCGTGATTTTCCAGTTTCCGGTCTGGTGGTTCGGCATGCCGGCGATCATGAAGGGCTGGGCCGACCGGGTTTTTGCACGCGGGTTCGCCTACATGCCGGGGCGCAAATACGATACCGGCATGTTCCGTGGCAAGACCGCCATGGTCGCCGCAACCACCGGCACATCAGCCGATACGTATGCGCCCGATGGCATCGACGGCGATATCCTCACCGTCTTGTGGCCGCTCCACAATGGCTTGCTGCGTTATAGCGGCTTCGACGTGCTGCCGCCGTTCATGGCTTTCATGCCGGGCCGCGTCGGGTCGAGCGGGCGCGAGGCCTATCTTGAGGCGTATAAGAAACGGCTGCTGGAACTCGATAAAACCCCAAAATTGTTCTTCCACCCTGCCGAGGATTACGGCCCGAATGAACGTTTGAAGCAAGGCGTGCTCGCGCACTCGGGTGTGCAACGAAATGTCTGACTATGACGATCCATAATTTGGGTTTCTCTGCGACCTGATCATTCGATCGAAACCCGAAGATAACCCGAAGCAAGACAATCTGCGCCGGGCTGATAAACTCAAGCGCCCACTTCACGAAGATGAAGTTGGTTCCCCGGATGATCCCAAGCAAGCCGAAGGCGGCGTATGAAGCTTTGTGCATTGTTTGCCCGGTAAGCTGCGCGGATACGCCGGATTTGGCGGGCACTGGTATTTACGCGACAGCTTGACCGCCGTCATTCGCGCTATCGGCTTTCCCGTCACCGGCGGCGTACGCGGCACGCTGCCCGCCTTCAAGGAGCAGATCAACGCTTTAGCCGCATGCCATATGCGCATCGGCATGTGGGACGGGCGGCACGTCACCTCGGTCAACGCGCAGCCATTCCAGCGCCTGGATGTGTGGTTTCCGGCCAATCCCGACCAGCGCATGCTGTGGCCGAGCACGGTAACGTTCAGTGCTGCAGCGGTAAGCGTCCCCTCACGACTGCGGGCATGGTGGCTTGTCGGCGAGCGGCGGATCGGGTGAAGCATACTGTCCTTATCCACGAGGTTATGGACGGTAAGAGACATGGCGGCCGAGATCATTTCGACGGTTGAGCGGCGGCGGCGCTGGCCTGACGAGGAGAAGCGGCGGATCGTTTCGGAGGCGCTGGCCCCGGGTACTTCGATCGCGGCCGTATCCGATCGCAATGGCGTATGCCGCTCGCTGATTTATCTCTGGCTGAGGCTGGCACGCGCCGGACGACTGCCGGGCGTCTCGCTCGCCGAGCCAGCGGCCAACTCGTTCGTGACGGTTCGGATCGGACCGCCACCGCAACCGGTTTCGGCAGAATGCCCGCCGGCCGCGCAGATCGCCCGCAGTGGCAGTGCGCGATCGCAAGCAAGCGTGGTCGAGGTCACGCTCGGCAATGGCCGCACGATCAAGGTCGACGCGATCATCGATCCGGCAACGCTGGCGCGGCTCGTGGCTGCTCTCGATGGTGGCGCCCCGTGATCTCGATCCCGGCGGGCGTGCGGATCTATCTGGCGTGCGGCGTGACTGACATGCGCAAGGGATTCGACGGCCTCAGCGTAATGGCGCAGGACACCTTGAAGGAGAACCCATTCTCCGGCGCGCTGTTTTGCTTTCGCGGCCGCCGCGGTGATCTCATGAAAGTTCTCTACTGGGATGGCCAGGGCTTCTGCCTGTTCGCCAAGCGGCTGGA
>JANLQJ010000090.1:0-1779 GCA_031367715.1 Hyphomicrobiaceae bacterium
CGGCTTGAGCCCCGAAAGGTCCCGTGTCTGCAGCGCACCATAAGCATGCTGCGCCGCGCACGGGATGACAGGTTTTGGGCTCGGCAGCACACGCTCGATAACAATGTCATCCCGGATGCGCTGCAGCATTCTTATGGTGCAGCGCTGATCCGGGACCTCATCGGGCTCCTGCCGTGTTGGGACACGGCTTGAGCCCGTTGAGGTCCCGTGTCTGCAGCGCACCGTCAAAACGCTGCGCCGCGCACGGGATGACTGGCTGTGGCGGGTTCACTACGCGGCGAGGCTGTTCTTTTGATCGCGCGACGCCAGCTCCCGCAGCGCCGCCATCACTTCGGCCGCCTTGGCGTCCCAGGACTCCAACCGCACGTGTTCGCGTTGCGCTGCTGGATCGTGCCACGCCGCCACAGCCTCTCGCAGCGCCGCAGCGAACCCGGCACCGTCTGCCGCCACCCGCACCAGATCGCGGTACGGCGCCAGCGCCGGGAACGGTGTCGTCACCACCGGGCGGCCGACCGCCAGATATTCCTTCAACTTGATCGGGTTGCAACCCTTGATCCAGTCGCTGGCGTTCCACGGCATGATCAAAGCATCGCAGGCCGCCATATAGTGGGCAACCTCGTCATAGGGCTTGCGCCCGAGGAAGTGCACGTTGGCATGCGGGCACCAGCCGTCATGCAGCGACGAGCCGCCGACCATTACGAACTGCACGTCCGGCAACGCTTTCACCACCTCGAGGAACAGCGGCGGATCGAAGGTGTGCGCATCGATGCCGCCGATGAAGCCGACGCGCGGACCGCCAATGCCAGCCACATCTGCAGGTACTGCGGGAGAGGTTCCCGCCGCAACAAAGCGATCGAAATCGACGCCGTGCGTGACCAGCAGCGAAGCGGCGACCTGGCTTCGCTCCTCAGCCTGCAGATCGGTATTGCAATAGACCACCAGATCCGTCCGCGCCTTCAGCGCCGCGATCTGCCGGCCAAGCACGGTCGGGTCGCCCTCCGGGAACGACTCGAAACGATCGGTACGCTGCATGACCATCGGCGCGCCGGCGAACGCATCCATCAGCCCCGCGCCAGCCGGGCAATGCAGCCACAGCAGCGGACGCTTGATGCCGATGCGGGCGGCAAAGTACTTGATTTGCGGCGCCAACGCCCAGCCAAACGCGCTAGTGCCCAGCTGCCCCGGCACGCTGAGCGGCGACAGCACATGGAAGTTATTCTCGACATGTGTCAGGCCACGGCCAAAGCTGCCAAGCTTGCGGCGGATGCGGGCGATGAACTGGCCACCTTCGCGCACAGATGGGAAGCGCACGCCGAGCGAATTGACGAACAGCACCGGCACATCACGCGCCAGCCTCCGCATGATCTGGAAATCGAAGTGGCCGCGGTTGTGATACCACCAGTCCTCGCCCCCCATACAGATGATGCCGTCAAACGGTTTTGTCGCTGTGCCGCTAGCCATGCCGTGATGCCCAATGCTGTGAAAGCCGGCAGTATCGGCGAGCCGCGTTAATCTTTTGCTTATCTTATGCAGGCTTATTTTGCCGCCGCCTGTGCCCCTGAGCCTTAACGCCGGGTTAGCTGGGAGGCGATAGGGTTGTGCCGGCACACCTACGCGTAACCTTCATGCGGGCCCCCAAAATGACCGAACTATCTGAGATCGATGTCTCGATCCTGATTGTCAGTTACAACACGCGCGCGTTGACGCTGGAAGCATTGTCGTCGGCTGTCGCTGAAACGGCGCGGTCTTCGTATGAGATCATCGTAGTCGACAACGCAT
>JANLQJ010000321.1:0-4265 GCA_031367715.1 Hyphomicrobiaceae bacterium
AATTATGCGGCGCACACGATTATGCGGAGTCCGCGACGGGAAGCGTTGCCCGCCGCGGTTTTTTCGTAAGTCTCACTCCGCATAATTCGACTTGCGCCGGGCCGTGCTCAGCATGGCCAGGAGCTTGTCGGGCGCGCGGAAGCAGTCGGGCTTCAGCATCGGCGGCGCCATCGCCGCGAGCGCTTCGAGCTTCTCGGTCGGATCGGTACGCAGGTAGACCTCGGTGCTTTGCAGGCTCGCATGTCCGAGCCAGAGCGAGACCTTTCGAACGTCGCGGGTCGCCTGCAGGGTATGCATGGCGCAGGTGTGTGTAGCGTTCGCGGTAGGGACGGCTGTTGCCAGCCGCCCCCCGCACAGATCCGAGCGGGCCCAATTCGGGCACTCGGCTCCTACCTCGGGTGTCTGACGGCAAAGCGCACGCTTGGCCAGGGATGGAGGACTCGGGCTTTTGGGATGAACGCGTCTACCAGCTTGTTCATTCGTCCCCACACCACCCGCGCTCGTTGACTGCGCCGGCAGAGCTGCCGGTGCCAGAGGTTGGTGACATGGTAGCGAAAGGCGCTCATCGCCGCGCCGTTGGTCGGCACGGCGTGATAGCCGAAGTAGCCAGAAACGACCTGCGCCAACCATTTTCCCGTTTCCGGAATTGGTTGGTGCCGTCGCCGTCGCAACTCCTCCTTGATCCCTCTGAGTGTTGCGCTCATGCGGTCCCGCCGCGTCTTCCTCTTGATGAGGAAGTTGCCGCGTCGGGATTTACCGCAGATGAGCACGAACCCGAGAAACTTAAAGGTTCCGGTTTTCCCAGACCACACCGTGCCCGATTGGTTGCCGCGTGGCGACCAAACTCGATCAGACGGGTCTTCACCGGATGCAGCGACAGCGAGAACTCCCGCAGCCTCTCACGCATCGCGTCCCAGAAGCGCCGGGCGTCATGCTCGTGCTGGAATCCGACGACGATGTCGTCGGCATACCTCACGATGATCATGTCGCCGGTGGCGTCACGCCGTCGCCAGCGCTCGGCCCAGAGGTCGAATACGTAGTGGAGGTAGACGTTCGAGACCAGTGGTGAGATCACCGATCCCTGCCCCGTTCCCCTGTCCTCCACGGTCACGACTCCGTCTTCCAGCACCCCGGCCCGGAGCCATTTCTGGATCAGCCGGGTGATGCGCTTATCGCCGATACGATGTTCGAGGAAGCGAACCACCCAATCCTGGGCGACTTCCGAGAAGAACGATCGAATGTCGGCGTCGAGTATGAAATTCACCTTCCTGCTGGTGATTCCGACGATCAGGGCATCCAGCGCATCGTGCTGGCTGCGCCCGGATCGGAATCCATACGAGAACCCGAGGAAATCTTCCTCGTAGATCGCGCTCAGCACTGCGGCCGTGGCTCTTTGGACGATCTTGTCTTCGAGAGCTGTGATCGCGAGCGGGCGCTTGCTGCCGTCTTCCTTCGGAATGTAACTCCGACGGGACGGCAACGCCCGGTACGCTCCACTATGGATTTTCGAGTGGAGGGCCTCGATTTTGCAATTGAGGTCCTTCTCGTAATCCACCCATGTCTCGCCGTCGACACCGGCGGCCGCGCCACGCCGGATGGCGTAAAATGCGGTCCTCAGCATCGCTGGATCGACATGGTGGAGGAGCGAGGTGAACTTCTCCTTCTTCCTTTGCCTTGCGGCCTGCCGTACACGTTCCAACGCCTGTGCCACGCCTTCCCGGTCCTGAGCCCGGAGCATGCTTTGCTGGTCCGCGTTTCCCTTGGTCGATGCGGATCGCCACGACCTCGCTCGTGCGCAGTCCCGTCGCATAGGCGGTCGCCAGCGCGACGCGGCAGGTCAGGTCGTCAACCGCTTCCAGCAGTCGCCCGACCGTGTCGGCGCCGAGCACGACGGGCAGCGTCTTGGCCTTGCGTGCATAAGGTATGCGCACCGGCAGACCGGTGCGACCGAGCGTGATGCCGAAGAAAAAACGCAGGCCTGATACGGCTTGGTTCAACGTCGCCCAGGCGATCTTGTGCTGGACGAGATGAAGCTGAAAGGCGCGGACTTCTTCGAGTGTCGCCCGATCCGGCGAGCGGCCGATATAAAACGCGAACGACTTGACCCAGTGCACGTAGGAGGCCTGGGTCGTGGGCGACAGATTGCGGATCGTCATGTCCTCGATCATGCGCTGCCGCAATGGCGTGATCGGGCGGGCTGCGTTACGCTTACTCATGGGGTGCTCCTGTCAGAGGGATGTTGGCTAGCAACACCCACATTCTGACAGACAGGACGCACCCCTCACCGCGAGCCCCCTCCACGGTAGCGGTTCAGTTCAATCACGCATCGGAGCACGCTTCCTTGAAAAATCAGCCGAAAGACGGCCATTTAGAATCCTGCTTATCCACGTCACTCCGTCAAGATGAGCAGCCGATACGGCATCGGCAGCGTGCGGACGGCGGCATAGGCCAGGCGGGGCATCATCTTGGCCAGATCGAAGCGGCGGTTGAAGCGGTATTCGAACTCGGCGAGGGTTCGGCCGGCATGGCTGCGCACGGCACGGTAGGTGCCGGTGATGGCGCTCTTGATGTCGCCAAGCACGGTGTTGACCCATTTGAACTGCGGCATCTTTTCGGATCGCAGCAGAGGCCCGATCCGGCGCGGCGGATGGGCGGCGCCGGCCGCCGCGATGCCGGTGAAGCAGCCCAGCCCGTCAGTGATGACGCGCGAACTCGGGCGGATGGTCCGGTCGGCCAGGCGCTTGATCTCAATCTTGGAGAAGCGCTTGACGCGGCGCAGCTTGGCGCGCCTCGGCTTGCCGTCGTCGGTGGTCTCGACGGCCGCCACAAAGGGCGTCTTTCCGGGGCTGCCGCGCCCGCGCTTGCCGCCGTGACGCTCGCCGCCAAGATAGGCGTCGTCCATCTCGACGCGCCCGTCGAGCCGTTTGTTTTAGTCGTTCTCGCGCTCCAGCATCACCTGCGCCAGCTTGCTCTTCATCGCCCAGGCGATGCGCTGGCGCACGCCCAGCCGGCGCCCCAGTTCGACCGACGAGATGCCCAGCTTGGATTGTGTCATGTGATACATGGCCTGAAACCAGACCTTGAGTTCGAGTTTGGTGTTGGCGAAGATGGGGCCCGCCGTCAGCGAGGTCTGCGTGCGGCAGGCATTGCACTGGTAGGCTTGGCGCGTGCGGATCAGGCAATGCGTCCGCCCACCGCAGGCCGCACAGACGAAGCCCTCAGGCCAGCGCAGCTTGGAAACCACCGCCCGGCACAGCTCTTCAGTGCCATAGAGGTCCTGAAAATTGGCCTCCGACAGGCCCTTCTGGAATTTCAGCTGATTGCTCGCCATCAGCCATCTCCTTCAAATCGCAACAGAAATTGGCGATTCGTGTGCCTTAAATGTGGCTGGAGGTGGTGGATAAGCAGGTTTAGAATTGCTGTTTCATACAGCAATCGATTGACAGCGGGATGGTTCAATGCTTATTTGTTCTCATATGGGAACTTAGTTTCAAAAAAGTGTTGCGGATGGCAAAATTGTAAACTAAGTTCCGTTTCCAATTGGGCCACCCACGGTCGGCCTGGAGAGGACCGCTATCATGTCCGTCCGGTCTGAATACAGTGCCTTGCAAGACAGAAGGAGGATTAACGCCGCCTAGTTTCGGCGGCGTCTAGTCTCTCGCTGACGACAAGTAGGGCGAGAGACTCTGCAGCGGCGCCAACCCAAAAATTGGAAAAGAAACGAAAAACTGGTCAGAAAGAAGACGCGTCGACTTGTTCAGAATTGCTCATCGAATGCGTCGAGCTTTCATTCGGGTTCATTCAAGAGATCGGCTGAACGTTGACCACTTAGTGGAAAGTTAGGTCGCGAACGTTTGCTGGGGTTCGCTCTAGAAAACCGTTGAAGAAGAGAGGCGTAAGTCGACGCGAGATCGACGTCTTTCCGTACGAGGCAATTATATTTGGTAAAGACTAGGCAAGGAGAAGAAACAATGACGGCGTTCGAAGACAAACTTAACAAGTATGTGGACCGATCCAACAGCTTTACCAAAGAACTCGACCTAAAACGAACAGTCATTCACGCGCTTGACATTCAAAATCTATGCCTGAGCCCTCGTGGCGCCGACTACATTGAAAGCGTTGGTGGGGCGCCTTCAGGAGCCGAAACTCTCGGCCCCGCCAGGAGAATCATCGACTTGGCTCGCAAGAAGCGCATGAAAGTAACTTGGTCTCTGTGGGGCATGCATCCGGAGGGCGTTGATCTTGGTATATTCAAACTGAAATAC
>JANLQJ010000328.1:0-8287 GCA_031367715.1 Hyphomicrobiaceae bacterium
TATGGTTTGACCTGTCACTTTGAAGGTTCGTGACAGAGGTCATGGCGTAGGGGCGCACAGCAGTGCGCCCGTCTAGCTGCGCGGCAAGCTCTTGGACGGGCGCACCGCTGTGCGCCCCTACACTTGCGAGCACGAGTCAAACGATAGGTTGGCCGGTATCAGTCTACATATCCATCGCCTGGGCGATCTCAATCGTGCCGCCCGACTTCAGCAGCGGACAACCCTTGGCCTTCTTGTGCGCGTCTTCCAAGTTCGCCGCCTCGATCAGGCTATAACCGCTGATCGGATTGGCCCCGCCGCCCGCATGCAGCTTGCCATCGGATTTCACCGTGCTCGACTTGCCGACCGGATTGCCCGCATCGAGCACCGACGCGCCGAGCGCCCCGAACCAGGCCCCCCACGCATCCATCACTTTCTTGCCTTCGGCGGGGTCCTTGGGAGCGCTGCCACCGTGATAGGCAAAGACATATTTCGCCATTTTGCTAACTCCTTGGTTGGGTTGCCATCATCATCCCCGCCTTGGTGACTATCACCACAAACCTTCATTGAAAATGGCGACATTCAGGGTAATCTGGCCCACATGATTGTGAAGACTATACAAAAGTCGGAGTTCGGAGCGCCCAGTCACGTGCCGTTGCGGCACATTCTGGCGCGGCTGGCCGGGATCGGGATAATCCCGCCGGCGGTCAGGGAACTCGATCGTACCATGCAATCGGCGGGCGGCGCTTTGCGCGATGCGGTGCTGGCGGAGGTTCCGGCCTATTCGGCCTCCAGCAACCCGGAGATACTTCCGGGTCTCGACCAGCACGGCGCAGAACACGTCGCGGAGATCCGCCGGCTGTTCGGCGGTAGCGAGATCGGAGATTTCGCCTTTGTCCGAACCCATGCTCAGCATCGCGCCGAACAGCGCTTTCCCTTGGAGGCGATCCTGCACGCCTATCGTTGCGGGCACCGCATCCTGTCCCAGTGGCTGCGCGAGGCCGCCATGGCCGTCGCGCCCAAGGGTTCCGAAAGCGCCGTCTCGGCCATCGCCGATTTCGCCATCGAATACACCAACACCATCAGCACCATCGCCACATCGGAGTATGTGGCCCATACCCGGCTGCTGGCCGAGGCCGAAGGCGATCTGCGCACGGAGTTGCTGAGCATCCTGCTGAGCGTCTACGACGAATCCGACGGGCGCGTGGCGCGGCTGCTGAAGCGCGCGGGATATCTTGACCAGCGCCAGAGCTATTGCGTGGTCGTCGCCCAGTCCGCCAACGCCTCCGAGATGGAGAACTTGCCGCGCGCCAAGCGCATCGTGAGCGCCATGACGGAAGCGGTTGCCGGCACCTCGATCCGGACCCTGGCCGGCATTCGCAACACAACTGTCACGGTCGTGATGTCCGACCGGCGCCGGCAATCGGGCTGGACGGCGCCGCAGGCCGATCTGGCCGAGCGCATCCATCCAAGACTATTGACGCTGGGTCCGGCTGTGCTGATCGGCGTCAGCTCCGATCAGCCGTCCACGTCATTCCTGCCCAAGGCGCTGCATGAGGCAACCATCGCCCTGGATTTTGCCAGCGTGACAAACCGCGTGGTGCAGTTTTCCGGATTGCCCATTCGCGCCCTGCTGGTGCATCGCGGCACCGACTACGTGCGCTCGGCCGCGCCGGGCTGGGCCAAGACCTTCTTCAATGAGGACGACCAGACCGTCGCCACCCTCATCGCAACGCTCCGAGCCGTCGCCGATGCCGATATGAACGTCCAGTTGGCCGCGCGGAGCCTCGCCAAACATCCCAATACGATCTATGCGCGGCTGCAGCGGATCAAGGACCTGACTGGGCTGGACGGTCGCCGTTATCATGACCTGGTCGAACTGCTGCTTGCCGCCGATTGCTGGCCACCATCACGGTAGGCAGGCTCTCCGCTGTTGGTTCGGAGCCCCAAATTTCGAGAACGATCCTGTGCGAGAGAAACCCGACGAGACATCTGTTACCCCAGTGTTACCCCGAAAACATCGCGCGAATCCCGCGCTCACAACAAAACACGCCAACTCCTTGATTTCCTTGGTGCGGGCGGCGGGACTTGAACCCGCACGGGGTTGCCCCCTCAGGATTTTAAGTCACGAAAAACACGAACGCAATGAGAACATCCCGGTTTCACGCAGTCTCTTGATTTTCCTGCGTAAATCATGGACTTCGGTCCCATAGGCACCCAATTCGTCTCGCTGTAGCCCGAATGTTCTGCTACCTAGGTGCTACCTAGCAGCACACAGGACTCTCACACAGGATTTTCCGAGGTAGCCAGCGTACGGAGTGTAGAATCATGAGACCAGCGCTTACCGATATCGCGATCAGGAAAGCTCAAACTCCAGCGACCGGACAGGCCGAAATTTGGGACGGCAAGATTTCAGGTTTCGGGGTTCGCGTTTCGAGTTCGGGCGCCAAGTCGTTCGTCCTCGTCTACCGCAATGGCGGCAAGGCGCGGCGCATGACGCTGGGGCGGTATCCGATGCTCACCCTGGCGGAAGCAAGAGACAAAGCGCACGCCGCCATGCGCCTGATCGAGCAAGGCGTCGATCCCGCTCCGACCAAACAGGAACGGCAGCGACAGGACGAGCAACGCATCGTTTATCGCTTCGAGGATGTCGTTGCCTCGTTCGTGGCGCTGCACTGCCAACGGCACAACAGAGAAGTCACCGTGAAGGACACAGCCCGCATCCTCAAGAATCGATTTGTCTCGCGATGGTCTGAGCGTGATGTTCGCGAGATCACCCGCATCGAGATCATCCGCTTACTGGATGGGATTGTCGAGGACGGAACACCGAGCGCCGCCAACCACGCGCTGTCAGCCATCCGCAAATTCTTCAACTGGTGCGTCGAGCGCGGCATGCTGGATGTGAGTCCCTGCCACGGCGTCAAGAAGCCGACCAAAGATCGCTCGCGCGACCGTGTTTTGGACGACGATGAAGTCAGGACCATCTGGCAGGCCGCCGACGTGGCCGGCTATCCGTTCGGGCCGATCCTCAAACTACTCTTGCTCACGGCCCAACGGCGCAATGAAGTCGGCAGGATGCAATGGGCCTACCTCGATTTGACGCAAGGACTGTGGACACTGCCCGCCGAGCTGACCAAGAGCAACCGCCAGCACATCGTGCCGCTGTCACCCGAGGCCTGCCGATTATTGGCGTCGTTGCCGAGGCTGTCCAAGGACTATGTGTTCGCGACGCGCAACACGGGCGGGCCATTCGTGGACTTCTCGGGCGGCAAACGGCTCTTCGATCAGGTCGCTAAAGTCGACGGTTGGACTCTCCACGATTTGCGCCGCACGGCCGCGACACAGATGGCCAAGCTCGGCACACCGCCGCATGTGGTCGAGCGCATCCTCAACCACACGTCGGGGACGTTCGGCGGCGTGGCTGGGGTGTACAACAGGTTTCAGTATGTGCCGGAGATGCGGGAGGCGTTGGAGGGGTGGGCGGGGCAGGTCCGACTCCTCACTTCAATTTCCGCCGTGTCGCCGTCATTGCTGACCAGCAGTTAAGCTTTTCAGTCCGTGCGTTCCAATCATCCGTGATCGAGAGTGACGCGGACTTCTCGCTCATTTAGACTGCTTCGACCGCTTTGCGAGCCAGGATGTTATCGTGCGGGTGAAAGACGTAATTCGCGCTCCCAAGTCGGGCATCGAATGGGGCAAATGGCGCCAAGAGAAGATGCCTGCGAGCGCGTTCCCATTGAAAAAGGGGAAGCGGAAGTCATACATGCTACCAGCGTCCTGGCGCTGGCGGATCGTAAAGTTCGACGCTTTGAGCTGCTCTTTTCGAGTGCTCATCGCTTACCGCCCAGACCTTGAGGAGTTCAAAGCATTGCTCGGGCTGGATCAAAGTGGCGATACGACAGTACTCATTGACCTAGCCTATCACGGGTCCCATCCCGGTTGGCATGCGCATTCATGGTGCGCGCCCTTTGAGCGCGCAGTGTCGGGTGTTATGCGCTATCCAGGCTTGCGCCGCATCCCGGCAGGTCGACGGCGGCATCGCGCGACACAATACGTGAGCGGCGGCGGCCAAATGAACGACGCCTATGCCTTGCAAATTATTGTCGAGCGATTCAATATAGCCGAAGCACCCGGACCGCTGTTTAGCAACAATCTCCAGGGAGGAGGCACATGAAGAACTCGATTTGTCGTGCTTTCTGCCAGGATCTTTCGGTGCGTGAGTTGAAGAACGGTTTTGCTATTAGCACTCCGTTCGATGATGTAGAGGGCAATCCACTAGGCTTTTATGCCATCGGCCCCGGTGCAGAGGGACGGTATCGCATCATCGACAGCGGAGCTACGGTTGCGTTCCTTGAGGCTGCGGGCGTGACATTTGACAATGAGGCTCGTCAGCAAGCCTTTGCCGAATTGCTCATGGAGTATGGAGCCAACTACGACGACGAATCTGGAGAACTCGTTATTCCTGAGATCGAGGAACACAATCTTCCGAAAGCCGCCCTCGGTTTCATGGCGCTGTTGCTGAGAATCCGCGACTTCCTTCTGGTAACCAGAGAAAGAGTCGAAAGCACATTTCGAGAGGACGTCATTACCGCCCTCAAGGAGAAGCTTACCGGTCGGGCAACGGTGGAAGAAGAAAAGGCGGTCTCTTTGGATTTGGAGGAAATCACTCCGGACCTCTTAATGTACGCAAAAGGCCGCGAAACTGTGGCGCTATTTATTGCATCGTCCGAGCGCAAGGTACATGAAGCCATACATCTTCAAATGATTGCGCGTCATGAGGCGCATGTATCGCTCAAAATAATCGTGATGCTGGAGCAAGAGGCTAGTGTGTCTCAGCGACTTCGGCAGCGAGCCGACAACAGACTCGATGCCGTACCACGGTATCGCAGAGACGAAAAGGCCGCGATTGAGCGTGTCATTAGAGAAGTAGTCGGATCGGAAGGCTTGCAGCAACCACTGCATTAGTTGATCCGAACAGGCAAATTGTTGTTATGCTGCCTCTCTTGCCTTGGCCCGGCTCCCAAGGCCCTCACCCGGATGCTCGGCGTGATCGCCAACGAGCGAATGAAACAACTTTGGAACTTTTGCGGTTCGTTCCGGCGGCGGCGGCAACGGCCGGCACGTCGGAATCAGCTTCATTTGCTTTTTCACCGGTTCGCCCAAGAGCTGCCCCCTTATCTCCCGAGCAATCACCTCACCCACCAGAGACGGCACCGCATTGCCCAGCATCCGCTGCACATCATTGAGCCTGCAGTCAAATTTCAACCCATCCGGGAACGTCTGCAACCGGCACAGTTCCTGCGCCGACAGCCGCCGGTTCATCCAATGGAACGGCCCGGTCGCCGGTCCCGGCTGGGCCTGAATGGTCCAGGACGGACGATTCTTGGCGAGCTTCAGAAGAAAGCTCCAGTACCGCGTGCGCCAGCCGAACAGCGGCAGGCCGCCGCCGCGCGGCGAGTGCCAGAGATAATTCTCACCCTCCGGGATACTCGGCAGCAGATCGGCCCACTTGCCGCGCATCTTCAATACTGGATCGTCCGGCCGCTGCGGCAGGTCGCCGAGGGCGTCCCACGTTGTGCGATAGGGTTCCACGTCGACGCCGGCGAGCAAATTGTCTGTCTCACCGTGTGTCACGTTGGGGAACTTGAAGCTTTTGCCATCCCGGCTGGCGACGATGAACACCCGTTCGCGATGCTGCGGCACGCCATAGCTCGCGGCGTCCAGCACCTGCCAGACGGGGCGATAGTTGCTGCCGGTTTCGGCGTTGATCTGTTCGATGCCGGCGAGGATGCGGTCGAGTCCTTCACTCTTGCCCTTGTAGGCGAGGCCTGAGACGTTTTCGAGCAGGAAGGTCTTGGGTTGGGCATCGCGCAACACGCGCAGATACGCCGTCAAGGTATCGGCACGCGGGTCGTCGAGGCGCAGCGCATCACCGCGCGCCCAATAGCCGGATTTCGAGAACGGCTGGCAGGGCGGGCCGCCGATAAGTATGTCGGCCTGGCCGCGCTTCAGCTTCGCCGCCTTGAGTAAATCTTTGGAAGTAACACCATGGATGTCGCCTTCGATCACGGGCCACGGGCGATTGATCCGAAGCGTCCGACAGCAAACGGCATCCATCTCGACGGCGACCGCCGTTTCGAAGCCGGCGGCCTCGAAGCCGAAATCCAAGCCGCCGACGCCGGTGAACAGGCTGATGGCTTTTGGCATCTGTCACTCCCCTCGCGACCTCAGCATTGAGAACATAAATAGAACAAATGAGGCCTCGCGTCAAATTTTGAGCCTCGCTAATCGGACTCCCTGATCGCGACCGGCGGACCCGAATCAGTGCACCTTATGTTGATGTTACATGCAGGCCGTGCTGCCCGGCGAGTGGCGACGGCATTATGTCCACGGGGGAAGCATGGCCAGACAGGTGCAAGCGGTCGGTATTGGTCGCGAAAAACTGCTGGCTTGGCTGCGAGCGGCCTGCGCGCGTTACCAACTGGAGCCGATTGCCGTCTATCGAGCGGGGCGGACGCCCTCGTTCCCGATGACGGCACGGAGCGAGGCCGACTTGCAGGCCAAGCTCAAATCCGGCGGGCATTTCCTGCCACTGCCGAAGGAACCCGCCGCGCTCGCCAATGTGCTTGAGGTCTCGCTCATCGAGTTTCTGCTCCAGGAGTTGACCGCCGTGCAGTACGCATTGGCTCAGCGTGGCACCGAGCGCGGCTATCCCGACATCGAGATCAATGGGCAGGCGTTCGGCGACGCACCGCATGCAATCGATATCAAAGCGGCGCGGCGCAAGCTGGGAAAGGATAGCCGCGCCAGCAAGAACACGCAGAGCCGGATCACGCTCTATACCGGCAACACCTATTTCCGGTATCCTCAGTTGAAATGGCCCGGAACCATCCGGCCGTTCCAGGACTATCGCTCGCATGTCTCCCTGCTTGCCATTTATACACTCAACGAGGCGAGTGATGCACGCATCGAGGATCTCGATCTGATCGTGCAGGAGACTTGGCGCATTGGCTCCAAACAGCGATCATCGACGACGCGAGAGTATATCGGAGCCGTGCAGTCTATTGCCGATCTGAAATTGCCAAAGGGCGAATTCGCAACTGAAGAGGCCTTCTACAGCTATTGGCGCAAGTTCAATTTCAGGATTGGCAGAACCGTGCAGCAACAGCTCGACAAGTTGCTGAAGGGATAGCAACGGCAGGACTGATCAGACGGATTGGGTTCTTCATTCATTTGCCATCGAGTTGGGATTTGTCGGGCCGTGTCGCCATCCAGTTCCGCACCTCCGACGCCAGCCAGCCGACCCGGCCAGGGCCAAGATGGCGCTGGCGGGGAAAATAGCCGGCCTGAACGTAGCGATAGATTGTCGAACGGGCGAGACCGGTTCTGGCGGCGATTGCTCGCGCGTTCCAAATCTCTTCGTTGATCGGTGCGGCTGCCACTTGGCCAACTCGACCAAACAAATCATCCATCCCGGTTGCTTTGCGCCGGTTTGCCGGAGACAGTTTCGGACGTCGCTGGTGCATGGTCAGCATCCTGTCCCACAGCGTCCGAACCCGTCTTCCGGGTTGTCTCGTTCAATCTCATCTTGACCCTTTCGATCAAGTTTTGGTCCGTCTGAACCCGCTTGGCCACTTCCTCGATCACCTGCTCGAACCGCAGCCGGCCGAGTGTGGTCGCCGCTGCCTGTTCGGCCTCGGGCAGCGGCGGGGTGATCATCAAGAAATAGCGCGTCAAGGTCGCCAACAGTTCGGTGGTGATGGCCAGGTCGCGCTCCAGTCGCGAGAGTGATCGCGCGCTGGCGTGTTGCTGTAGCAGCGGGATCGCCCGTGGTTGTCCGGTGCTGTCCGGGCTCAGGAAGCGTTGCAGGGCGCTCTCCAGAATCGCCGATTTCGACACATGGTGGGTTTCCGCCGTCAGTTGCAATTGCCGTGTGATGCTGTCGGACAGATAAAGAGCATGGCGATGGCGCATGGGATGGTCCTTGATCGGAGATATTTGCAGACGAAGCGTGGAGTTGGACACTTTCGGGCTGCGCGCTCTGCAGGGTCCCGCGAAAATAATGATGCTGCTCATCGGCAGGCACGTCCTCCAACTTCCACGGCGCCCAGCGTTCGAGGAAGCCGCTCGCTCTGGCCCACCAGAGGGAAGCGCTCCCCTCCTGCGCCGCCGTCGCTCGCCCCTCGGGGGTGGCACGAGCGAGCGACGGCGGCTCCGGAGGGAAGCGGGGCGGAGCGCGATCTCGGGGAGATCGGCCCAACGGATCGCGAACAACAGTCGAGCGGATTGAACGGCACTGCAGTCGATG
>JANLQJ010000338.1:0-6515 GCA_031367715.1 Hyphomicrobiaceae bacterium
CCGAATTGCCAACTGCTGCAGGTCCCGATGGTTGGACAGGTCCCGGCCTTCGCCGGGATGACGAAAAATCGGAAACCATTTGAATGAGTCAGAACACTAGCTGCGCGGCAAGCTCTTGGACGGGCGCACCGCTGTGCGCCCGCTTGCGAGCACGAGTCAAACGATAGGTTGGACGGTATTAAGTATTGTGTCCCGTTGGTTCGAATGCAAGCGGCGCCGCGAGTGGATCGCAGCGCCGCTTGGAAAATTACCTGATTGACCGTCGAACCTAGCTCTTGGCGGCCTCGCCCTCGGCTGGCGCAGGCGCTTCGGCGACGGCAACTTCGGCTGCCAGAGCGCGCGACTGGCCAATCCAGTCTTCCCGCTCCATGCGCCCGTTCAGGCTCAGCGCCTCGTCGACCTTGGCCAACTCGTCGTCCGAGAAGGTCGAGATCTGCTCGAACTTGGTGATGCCGATCTTGGCCATGCGGCCCTTCAGCTCTTCGCTGACGCCCTTGATCTTCAACAGATCGTCTGCCTCGCCCTTGGGCTTCTTGAAGCCCTTCCAATTGTCCAGCGATGCCAGTTTCTTGCCGCGCACGTCGGTACGCTCGAAGACGCGGGCCGCCTTGCCGCGCAGGCCGCGCAGATAGTACAGTTTGGCGCGCCGCACGTCGCCGCGGCGGATCACCTGAATGCTATCGATCATCGGCGAATACAGCGGGAAAATGCGTTCGACGCCCTCGCCGTAGGAGATCTTGCGAACCGTGAAGTTCTCCTGCAGGCCGCCGCCCGAACGTCCGATCACCAGGCCCTCATAAGCCTGGATACGGGAATTGTCGCCGTCGACGATCTTGACGTTGACCTTGACCGTATCGCCGGGCTCGAAACGCGGCACCGGGCGCTTTTCAACCAGGGTGGTGAGCTGGTCGTGCTCCAGCTTCTGAATGATGTTCATGAGACGCGGCCTTTCAGGGGCTTTGGCAATCGTAAGATCTTGTCGAAATCAACCTCGCGGAGCGGCCAGTGATCCGATGCAGTATCGGACGATAGCCGACGGCTCACGCAACCCGGTTGGCGGGAGAATGGCCGGGTTCTAGCCGAAGTCGATGGGCGCGTCGAGAAAATTCAGCGGCGGTTTTGCCGCCTGCAACTCCGGCTCACTTACCAGCCGTTAACCGCCGAGGTCTAGGTAATAAAATCGCATCCTGTTGCCGTCTTTCGCGGAGCCTTATCCATGCGTCTTGCCCTGGCAGCTTTTGCCGGGCTGCTCCTTGCAGCTCGGGCCCAAGCGGCACCGCTGCCGCTGTTCGATAGTGCGGCCTACTGCGCCCATGTCGGCTTTGTCGGCATGACGTTATCGACCGTGATACTCGATGGCTGCGTCGAGGCCGAGGCAGCCGCGCGGGTGGATTTGGCGCGGAGCTGGGCCGCCCTCAAGCCGGACGAGCAGGCACATTGCGCGTCGGCCGCCGGGTTTGCGGGCGACGGCAGCTATGCATTGATGCGCAGCTGCATCGCCCGGTTGCGCGCAGACGCGGCGCTGGATCGGGCCGAGGCGGCGGCGAATTGAGGTGAGGGGACGGGCGGTTCATCTTCGGTGGCCAGGGGGCCAAGCGGGTTTGACGGACCCGAACCGTCGAAGATGCACTACAAGTTCCCAAACGACCCGCGCCGGGCGACCGGCTCGCGGAACGCGAGTCGCCCGGCGCCAGCAAAAATGAACATCATGTCCCCATCCATGCCCGCCGTGCTAACCGTCGTCACCCCCGTCTTTGCCATCATCCTGATCGGCTTCCTGACCGCGCAGCGCCGGCTGCTGCCCGAGGGCACCGGCAAGGGGGTGTCGGACTTCATTTTCATGATCGCCATGCCGGCGCTGCTGTTTCGTACCATGGTCACGGTCGAGAACTCGGGCGTGGCGCCGCTCGGCCTGCTGATCGGATATTTCGGCGCCAATCTGATCACCTGGGTGCTGGCGACGCTGGCCACCACGCGGCTGCTCAGGCGCCCGGCCGAGGACGCGCCAGCCATCGCCATGGCGGCGTGCTTCGGCAACACCGTGATGCTCGGCCTGCCGCTCGGCACGGCCTATTTCGGTGACCGGGCGGCCTCGGCCATTGCCGTCATCGTTGCCGTTCACGCCCCCATCTTGTGGATGGTCGCCACGCTGCAGCAGGAATGGATCGGCCGCGGCGACCGCGCCAACACGCTTGGCCGGCTGCGCGAGGTGGCGTGGGATCTGGCGCTCAATCCGATCATTGCGTCGGTGGTGCTGGGCAGTCTGTGGCGCCTGGCCGGCTTCGGCCTGCCAACGGTTGCCGACAGGACGCTGGCCCTGCTGGCGCAAGCCGCCGTGCCGGGCGCGTTGTTCGCGCTTGGGTTGGGGCTCACCCGCTTCGAGGTGCGCTCGGATCTGGCGGCGCTCTCCACCATCACCATCCTCAAGCTTGCCGTCATGCCGCTGCTCGCCTGGTGGATTAGCGCGCATGTGCTCGGCCTGGCGCCGATCGGCACCGATGCCGTCACGCTGCTGGCGGCCTGCCCGACCGGGGCCAACGCCTTCCTGTTTGCCAGCCGCTATCAGCGCGCGGTCGGCCCGGTGTCAGGCGCCATCGCTGCAGGAACGGTGGTTGCTGCCGTCACTGTTTCGCTGACACTGTTGCTGCTGGCGGGGCCGTGATTTGACAGCAACAACGGCCTCCACTAGCTATGGCCCGAAAATCGCTAGCAATTCTCAATGTGGGGGCAGGACACCAAAACGTAGGGGCGAGACTTGTCTCGCCCGGGGTGCAACAGCCGCTGCGTGTGGCGAGACGGGCGAGACAAGTCTCGCCCCTACTTCAGACGCCGTGCCCCAAATTGAGAACTGCTGGAAAATCGCATTGAACATCCTTGACGCGGACCCCATGTGCTAAAGTAGCACGCGGGGCTGATGATTCTCATTGCAATGACAGGTTGCGCAGCTTGACATTAGCCCGCAGAGCGAGCAGCCGATTGGCATGACGTTCGGTCGGCCGTGGTCGGGTAGCAGACAACGCAATTGCGACACCGCGCGGTCACGAAGCGGTTCTAGACGACAAGCGGTTTTGCGCTGAAGAGGGACTTACCCATTTCATGGATCTTGGCGATCTCATCAAGCCGGACTGCGTCCTGGCCGGCCTGCGCGCCCAGAACAAGAAGGCGCTGCTCGGCGAACTTGCCCATAAAGCCGGCGAGCTGCTGCATGTCGATCAGGCGCTGATTCACGAGGCGGTGCAGCAGCGCGAGATGCTCTCCTCGACCGGCTTGGGGCGTGGTATTGCCATTCCACATGCCCGCATGAAGCAGGTCGGCAGCATGTTCGGGTTGTTCGCCAGGCTCGAGCAGCCGATCGACTTCGAGGCCATGGACGGCCAGCCGGTCGATCTGGTGTTCCTGCTGCTGGCCCCCGAAGGCGCTGGCGCCGATCATCTGCGGGCTCTCGCCCGCGTCTCGCGGCTGATGCGCGATACCCCCTCGCTTGAGCGGCTGCGTGGCAGCCGGTCGCGCAATGCGCTCTATTCCGTGCTCACCGAGCCGATGACCTCGAACGCCGCCTGAGCAGCTTTCCATGGCCGTGTCCGCCCCGCTCCGATCCTCTGCTACCAGCCCAGCGACCGGGTTTCTGCTGGTCACTTCAGCCGCGCTGCTGTGGAGTTCCGGCGGCCTGATCGTGCGCGAGCTCGGGCCCATCGACAGCTGGACCATCGTGTTCTGGCGCTCGCTTACCGCCTTTGCGTTCCTGCTCATTTTCGGCTTCGTGCAGAGCGGCCTGGGCTTTCCGCGCGCCATGCTGCGCATGGGCTGGCCGGGCCTCGTCATTGCCCTCTGCTACACGGTTGCCTCGATCGGCCTGGTCGTCGCGCTGAAGCTCACGACCGTTGCTGACGTCCTCATCATCATGTCTTGCGCACCCCTGCTGGCGGCGTTACTTGGCCGCATTGTCATCGGCGAGCGGTTGCAACCGCTGGGCTGGCTCGCCATGGCCATCTCGGTGTCAGGCATCGGCATCATGGTCTCGGACAGCTATGCCCATGGCAGCCTCGCCGGTGATGTGGTCTCGCTGCTGATGGCGGGCGCCATCGCCACCGCCACGGTGACCTTCCGCCAGCACCGCGAGGTCAGCCTGATCCCCGGCGTCTGCCTGGCAGCACTGATCGCCACGCTGCTGGTGGCACCACTGGCGCGGTTAGGCTGGCTGCCAATGCGCGAGGCCAGCTTGCTGACGTTCTTCGGCGCCGGCCAGTTAGGTCTGGGGCTGGCGATGTTCGCGACCGGCGCGCCGCTGATCCCGGCAGCGCAAGCCGCCATGCTCGGCGTGCTGGAACCGGTGATCGGGCCGCTCTGGGTATGGCTGGTGCTGGGCGAACAGCCGAGCCCGGCCGGGCTGCTGGGCGGCAGCGTGGTGATCGGGGCGTTGGTGCTGTTTACGGTAGCGGGGCTGCGGGCGGCGGCCTCGCCTGCCCGCTGACGCTTCCTTTGGCCCAGCTCCGGGGCTATCGTGCCGCAATCCTGTCAGATGCCGCAAGGAAGCTACCGCCATGGACCAGACCACCGCCCGCAACTATCCGCTCGAGGACCTTGACCGCGAGGTGCTGTTCCATCCCAACACATCGATCGCCGACCACCTGAAAAAGGGGCCGTTCATCGCGTCCAAGGGCAAGGGCGTCACCATCACCGACCACAGGGGCCGCGACATCATCGATTGCGGCGCCGGGCTGTGGTGCGTGAACATCGGTTATGGACGCACCGAGCTGGCGGAGGCGGCGAAAAAATCGGTCGACGAGCTGGCCTATTTCCACCTGTTCGGTGGCGCGTCGAACGAGCCGATCATCCGGCTGGCCGAGCGCGTGCTGCAACTTTTCCACGATAAGGCGAACGCGCCGCATTTGAGCAAGGTGTTCTTTGGCTGCTCAGGGTCGGACGCCAACGACACCAACTTCAAGCTGGTCCGCTATTACAACAATCTGCTGGGGCGGCCCAAGAAGAAGAAATTCATTTCGCGCGCCGGCGGTTATCACGGACTGACCTACGCGGCCTCGGCGCTGACCGGCATTGCCGCCTATCACAAAGCCTGGGATCTGCCGATGGACGAGGTCATCCATACCTCGTGCCCTCACTATTACCGCTTCTCGAAGGCGGGCGAGAGCGAAGAGACGTTCTGCATTCGGATGATCGCCGAGATTGAGGGCATCATCGCGCGCGAGGGGGCAGAGACGATCGCCGCCTTCATCGCCGAGCCGATCATGGGTACCGGCGGCGTGCTGCTGCCGCCAAAGGGCTATTTCGAGAAGCTGCAACCGATCCTGGCCAAGCACGACATTCTGTTCGTCGCCGATGAAGTGATCACCGGCTTCGGGCGCACCGGCCACTGGTTCGCGACCGGCGGCATGAACCTGAAGCCGGATATCGTGACGCTGGCCAAGGGCATAACCTCCGCATACTTCCCGGTTTCCGCCTCGGTGATTTCCGACAAGATTTGGAACGTGTTGAAGGACGAGAGCCCGAATTTTGGCCCAGTGATGCATGGCTTCACCTATTCGGGCCATCCGATGGGTGGCGCGATCGGGCTCGCCAATTTGCGCATCATGGAAGACGAACGCTGCATCGAGAACGGCGCCGAGGTCGGCCCGCATTTCCTCAAATGTCTGCGCCAGCGCATCGGCGACAATCCCTATGTCGGCGAGGTGCGCGGCACGGGCATGATCATGGCGGCCGAGTTCGTGGCCGATAAAAAGACGCGGACATTCTTCGATCCGAAATCCAACGTCCACCGCCTGGTCTCGGCCAAGGCGCTGGAAATGGGCGTGCTCGCCCGCGCGCTGCCATTCATCGAAGTGGTGAGCTTCTCGCCGCCGCTGATCATGACGCGCGCCGAGGCCGAGGAAGCCGTTGGGCGCTTCGGCAAGGCGATCGATGCGATGACGCCGGAGCTGGCGCGGCTGGCGGGGGCGTGACATCGGGGGTGAGGTTGGAAGGCGACGGTTTTCGGAGTATAGTATTGTGAGTTCAACTCTTGCGTGGCGCCATGGCGATCCATCCACGCATCATCATCGAGCCAAACATCTTGGTCGGAAAGCCTGTGATCAAGGCACAAGGCTGTCCGTCGAGTTCATTATTGGACTGTTGGCCGCCGAGTGGACCGAACAAGACATCATTGAAAGCTAACCGGGCGTTGTGCACGAGGATATCGTCGCATGTCTTGCCTATGCCCGCGATATGCTGATGTCGGAAAGAATCTATCTCTCTCCTGGCAATCAGGCTGCTGCTGGCAGATGAGAATTTCCCCGGCCCAGCCGTCCCTGCCTTGCGAGCGATTGGGCTGGTTACTTCTCCGTTGTTGAGCCTGCCCGGGTTCGAAGGCGGATACTTCTCTAGTGTTCTGTAACAATCATTTGGAACCCCGAAAAATCGTCATCCCGGCGAAGGCCGGGACCCGTCCAAGTCGATGCGAGGCACTCAGGACGTACGCGGCAAGCCTCTGTTTCAAAGCACTGTTTCCGAATTGCCAACTG
>JANLQJ010000339.1:0-4889 GCA_031367715.1 Hyphomicrobiaceae bacterium
CCGAATTGCCAACTGCTGCAGGTCCCGATGGTTGGACAGGTCCCGGCCTTCGCCGGGATGACGAAAAATCGGAAACCATTTGAATGAGTCAGAACACTAGCTGCGCGGCAAGCTCTTGGACGGGCGCACCGCTGTGCGCCCCTACGCTTGCGAGCACGAGTCAAACGATAGGTTGGCCGGTATAACAGGTCGCAAAATATGGAATGGCCGGCATAGAGTCTGCCCATTGGGCCAGATAGATCTCCTTCGACGCCCCTGTCGTCACCCTGCATCAGCGCGCGACCATCGTCGCGAAGCTTCAGCGCGTTTCCAGCGCTAAATTCAAATAGGCATTTTTGCGCATGGCCGAAGGCCAACTCGGAAAGTCCGATCTCGAACAATACGGCATAAAGAATGTGCAACGCGGAACGGTCGTCTGTACTGCCCAGATACATCTCGCGTTGTCGCCGGACCGCCTGAAGACCGTTCAGGACTTGAATGCCGGCTTCGTCATAGTCTCTGTTATTGTTCACGTTCGGGTCATCCACGGCATTGTCAAACACCCGCCGGCAACGCCGCAAACGGATCAACCGCCCTTACGCTCAACCGCCCGAAATCCTTCATGTTCCGCGTCAACACCACCAAGCCATGCCGCGCGGCAGTCGCCGCGATGATCAGATCCGTCAACGCCACTTGTCGCTGATGAGTTTCCTCCACAAGTTGCGCCAAGTGTCGTGCCGTCGCCAAATCGACGGGAAGGACACGGTCGGAAAACGTCGCCAGGATTTCGGCGATCAGCACGGCAACCTCGTTAGCGCGTTCGGTTTTACCAGTGCGCCGCAGTTTCAGTATGCCCTTGTCCATCTCGCCAACTGTCATGACCGAGATGAACAAGCTGGCGCCATTGCGCCTCATCCAGGAGATCAATTCGGGTTCGTATTGTTGCCGCTTGGCGTCGAACATTGAGATGACGTTTGTGTCGAGCAGGTACATGGTCACTCGAAGTCCACGCCGAATGGGCGGTCTACATAAGGATCGCCGAACATGTCGTCGCCAAGCTTTCCGCCCTCTGCGTAATCGGCCAAGAGATCGCCCAGTGTCGGCGCTGATCGGGCCCGCGCGGCCCAAGTCGCCTCGGATACAACCACAACGGCGTCCTTGCCATAGCGTGTGATGCGCTGCGGCTCGCCAGCAAGTGCGCGGTCCATCAAATTGGAAAAATCAGAGCGGGCTTCGTTGAGCGGGTAGGTTTTCATGTTGGGCTAGCCTCCGGCTACGTCCCAGTCTTGTACAACATAACCAGTTGTTGTGCAACAACGAGACCGCCCCCTACCTCAGCAACCCATCCAGCACGAACGGCTGATGCGCTTTGGGAGCGGGCTGGTCCGCGCGCTGCTCGGCAGCCGCAGCGCCGCCGGGCGGCTCCAACGGGCCGTTGACGCCGCAGCCGGCCAGCGCCAGCCCTGCGATCGTTGCAACCAAAGCTGCCCGGATGATGTTGGCCATAGTCTCCCCAACCGGTCGCCCGGCCTCCCAAGAGCCCTATCTAACCTACCGGAAACGCTTTTTCCAAACGCTTTAACCAGTGCGTGGCCATTTTTCGCACGTTCTGTGGCGCAGTTCCCCCATAGCTGACCCGGCTCGCCACCGAATTGTCCACCGTCAGCACCGAAAACACCCGTTGGTCGATGCGCGGATCGATTGCCGTCATCGCACCAATCGGTAGCTCGTCCAGCCGCACGCCGTCGGCTTCGGCGCGGGCGACCACGCGACCGGTGATGCCGTGGGCGTCGCGGAACGGCACGCCGGCTTCGCGCACCAGCCAGTCGGCAAGGTCGGTCGCGGTCGAATATCCGCGCATGCTCGCCCGCCGCATGTTTTCAACCTGGGGCTGCATATCCGCAACCATGCCGGTCATGGCAGCGAGCATCAACTCCAGCGTGTCGAGCGCCTCGAAGGTCGGTTCCTTGTCCTCCTGCATGTCCTTGGAATAGGCCAGCGGCAGGCCCTTCATGACCATGACGAGACCTTGGAACGCCCCGGCGATCCGCCCGATCTTGGCGCGGGTCAGCTCGGCGGCGTCCGGATTGCGCTTTTGCGGCATGATGGACGAGCCGGTGGTGAAGGCGTCCGAGAGCTTGATGAACGCGAATTCGGCCGAGCACCAGAACACGATCTCTTCGGCGATCCGGCTGAGATGGACGGCGGTGATGGTGGCGGCCGACAGCGTTTCCAACACGAAATCGCGGTCGGCGACGCTATCGAGGGAATTGGCGGTGGGGCGGTCGAAGCCAAGCGCCCTGGCCGTCATGTCGCGATCAATCGGAAAACTCGTGCCGGCCAGCGCGGCGGCGCCTAGCGGGCATTCGTTGAGGCGCGTGCGCGCATCTGAAAAGCGGCCACGATCGCGCGCGAACATCTCCACATAGGCCATCAGGTGGTGCCCGAAGGTGACCGGTTGCGCAGTCTGCAGATGCGTGTAGCCCGGCATGACGGTGGCGGCGTGAGTCAGCGCTTGGGTGGCCAGCGCACGCTGCAGCTCGGCCAGCGCTTGATCTGTCAACTCCAGCCGCTTGCGCAGATACAACCGGAAGTCGGTCGCCACCTGGTCGTTGCGCGAGCGGGCGGTGTGCAGGCGGCCGGCTGGTTCGCCGATCAGCTCGTGCAGCCGCGACTCGATATTCATATGCACGTCTTCGAGCGCGCGCGACCACTGGAACGCCCCCGCCGCGATGTCTGACGCGATCGTGTCTAGACCGGCAGCGATGCTTGCCGCATCCTGGCGCGTCAGGATACCGGCTTTGGCCAGCATCTGAGCGTGCGCCTTGGAGCCGGCAATATCCTCGGCGGCCAGCCGCTTGTCGAAGTCGATCGAGGCGTTTATCTGCTCCATGATGGCAGCGGGACCGGAGGCGAACCGGCCGCCCCACATGCGGTTGGAGCCGCCAGTCTTGTTCGCGGTCTTGCTGGCGCTCTGTTCAGCCGCCGCGGGGCGCGGTTTTTGAGGTGTCTTTGTCATGACGGAACAACCGGTGGTCGAGGGTGGGGCAGGCCCGGGACGGCAAGGCTTGGGCTACGGCGTCTGGGCGGCGATCGCCTTGGCGGTGCTGGCCGCTGCTGCCGTGCTTTATCTGCAAGCTGCCCCAGCTGGCAAGGGCGGAACCGCCGCGCTGTCGGCACCGGTCGCGGCTTTGCAGGGATTGAACACCGGCGAGATGGCGGCCTTCCTTCCAAGTCCGGCACCCAGCGAAGTTCCCGCCGTCACTTTCAAGGACGCCGATGGCAAGGCTATCGACCTTGCGGCCTGGCGCGGCAAGGTCGTGCTGTTGAACTTGTGGGCGACCTGGTGCGTGCCTTGCCGGCACGAGATGCCCGCACTGGACCAACTGAAGGCTGAACTGGGTGGCAAGGACTTCGATGTGGTGGCGCTGGCCACTGATCGCGGCGGGCTGGACAAGCCGCGCAAGTTCTGGACCGATACCGGCGTCAAGAACCTGCAGCTCTATATCGATACCAGTGACGCCCAGCACCATCTTGGTGTCATCGGCCTGCCGACGACGCTGCTGATCGATCGGGCAGGGCGCGAAATCGGCCGGCTGATTGGGCCAGCCGAGTGGGCCAGCCCCGAGGCCAAAGCCTTGCTCAAGGCGGCGATCAAGAGTTAGCTCAACGCGCGGCCGCGATAGCTGGCATAGGATGCGACCGCGCCGCACACTTTGCCGATGACCTCCGGCTCATCGACGACGGCGTATCTCAGGCCGTGCTCACCCAGCGGACGGCTCGGCGCCAGGCAGTCGCGCCAATCGATGGCCAAGCCTTGCGCATAAAAGCCCGTATCGGTCGGAAACACGGCGATGCTGTTGCCGTGCGCCAGCCGCTGCAACAACGCGGTCGGCGCCCGCTCGGCATGGGCGATTTCGAATGCGGCCTGCCGGTAGTCATCATCGACCAGGATCAACATGGCTGGATTGCCGTCGTCGTCGAGGCCGAGGATGCCGGGTGGGTGCATGCAGGCGCAATATTCGATGATGGCATGTTCGGCGGCGAACACGTCAAAGGCCGCTTGCAGCGCTGGCGCCAGCAGGAAGCGCGTGTCGGCGCGGCTCAGGGCCGCTGCGAACGGGCTGGTCAAGTCACGAAAATAAGCGCGCTGCAGGCGGTGCAGTTGCGCCGCGAGGGTGACATGGAAGGCTTCATCGCGCTTGCAGCAGATGGCATCGATCAGGCCATCGCGCAGGGCGGGGGCCGCCATCGCCTCTTCGGCCGCATCCGACACCACCAGCTTGCGCAACGGGAGGTCGCCGAGTTCCGCCAGCATAGCCAGAGCCGGCTGGCTGTGACCGGCGACAATGACCGAAGTTCGACTGAAACGGCTGGCATCGGCAAACACGCGTGGCAGCCGCGAAGCCTCTAGATGCAGGGCTCGTTGGTCGGGGTCGCGGATGTATTCCAGGGTGCCGGGCGGACCGATGGCACCATCGAACAGGCCTGGCGGGACGGCCGGCCCTTGCGAGCGGACAATGGCGATCGCCTCCCGCGGCGTGCGGCAGGCAAAGCACTGGAACTGGCGCTGCAACCTCAGCGTCATGGCGTGCAGACAATCGACATCGTCGCCGACCAGCAGCACCGAGGTGGGGTGGTAGAGGGGCAGCACCTGATCATGATCCATCAATTGGCGGGGCATGGCTTTTCCGATCGTCGAGCGCTGCAACCAGCTCAACATGACGCTCAAGCCTTTTCGAAGGCTAAAGTCCCACCCTGGGGACGCACCTAGTGTTCTGTAACAATCATTTGGAACCCCGAAAAATCGTCATCCCGGCGCAGGCCGGGACCCGTCCAAGTCGATGCGAGGCACTCAGGACGTACGCGGTAAGCCTCTGTTTCAAAGCACTGTTTCCGAATTGCCAACT
>JANLQJ010000390.1:0-1848 GCA_031367715.1 Hyphomicrobiaceae bacterium
TCCAGATGCAGCCGCTCAATGCCGACCGTGACGCTCTCGCCGCTGGCGAGTTCGACGACGACTTCACCCTCGCCCACGATCGGCGATTTGAACTGGCTGATCTGATAACCCAGCGGCAAAGCCGGATAGAAGTAATTTTTCCTGTCGAACACCGAGCGCAGATTGATCTTGGCGTTCAGACCGAGCCCCGTCCGCACCGCCTGCGCCACGCACTCCGCGTTGATGACCGGCAACATGCCGGGCATCGCAGCATCCACCAGACTGACATTGCTGTTCGGTTCGGCGCCGAACGTCGTCGATGCACCCGAGAACAGTTTGGCCTTCGACGCCACCTGTGCATGCACTTCGAGACCGATCACGACTTCCCAGTCGCCGGTCGCGCCCTTGATCAACTTTGAGGGTTTGGTCTGTACGTTCATGTCGTGGACTATCTATCGCGGGACCCGCCCCAAGACTAGGTCATGGACTCATTAACTCGCATCCATATTCTGGCTGAGGCGAGTTTGACGGTTGCGAGATAGTTTTCCGGGTTTTTGTCGTAGCGTGTTGCGACGGCCCTGAAGTGTTTGAGCTTATTGAAGAACCGTTCGACGAGATTGCGGTAGCGGTAGAGGAATGTGCTGAAGGCGGGAACCTGGCGCCGCTGCGGCATGGGCTTGATGTTGGCCCAGGCGCCACGCTCAGCCAGCGTCCGACGCAGAGCATCGGAATCGTAGGCGCGATCGGCCAGCAAGATGTTGCCCTCGATCAGCGTGTCGAGCATGTCGCAGGCGCTGCGGCCATCATGGGCCTGACCCTCGGTGAGCTTGAGGGCAATCGGCAGGCCGTTGGCATCGACCAGCGCGTGGATTTTCGTTGTCAGGCCGCCCCGCGAGCGACCCATGCAACGGGCGCGGTCGTCTTTTTTTGGGTGTTGGCGGCATGCTGATGCACGCGGATGCTCGACGAATCGATCATCTGGATGTCGCCGTCGTAAGCCTTTGATACCGCTTCCAGAAGCCGGTCCCACACGCCGGCCCGGCGCCACCGGTTGAAGCGGTTCACACAAGTCGTATGCGGTCCGTAGCGTTCCGGAATGTCCGCCCAAGGCGCACCCGTGCGAAGCCGCCAGAATATGCCGTTGAGCACGCGGCGGTCGTCGACCCTCGGCACACCGCGCGGCTTGTTCGGCAGTAACGGCTGGATTACAGACCATTCAAAATCCGTCAGATCAAAGCGGGCCATCAGAACCTCCTCGGTTCAGGAGGTTGAATCAGACTTCCCCAGATTCGAGAATCCCCTTTATGGGTTCATGACCTAGTCTTCCGAATCTCCCGCCTGTTTGGCGATTCTGGCCCATTTTTTGACATCGCTGTCGAGTTGCGCGGCGAAAGCCGCGGGCGTGCTGCCGGTCGGCTCGAACCCAAGTTCGATCAGCTTCTGTTTAATGTCTTGATCGTCGAGCACGACGCGTATCTCGCTGTTGAGGCGTGACACGATGGCGGGGTCGAGGCCGGCTGGCGCCAGCATGCCGATCCAGTTGTCGACTTCGTAGCCGGGCAGGCCGGCTTCGGCGATGGTTGGCTTCTCGGGCAACAGCACGGAGCGTGTCGGCCCGGCGACCGCCAGCACGCGCACCGTGCCGGCTTTTTCAGCGGTGAGCGCAGCCGGTAACCCGGCAAACAGCACCTGCACCTGTCCGCCAAGGACATCCAGCATAGCGGGTCCCATGCCTTTGTTGGGGACGTGCGTCATCTTGATATCGGCCATGGCGTCGAATAACTCTGCGGCCAGGTGCGACGCGCTGCCGACGCCGGCCGAGCTGACGTTCAGCTTATCGGGATTGGCTTTGGCGTAGGCGATCAGTTC
>JANLQJ010000395.1:0-28441 GCA_031367715.1 Hyphomicrobiaceae bacterium
GGCTTCGATCCGGCGATGATCAAATCATACCGTCCAACCTATCGTTTGACTCGTGCTCGCAAGGGGCGCACAGCGGTGCGCCCGTCCAAGAGCTTGCCGCGCAGCTAGACGGGCGCACTGCTGTGCGCCCCTACGCCATGACCTCTGTCACGAACCTTCAAAGTGACAGGTCAAACCATAAGTGGGCTGGTATCATTGGTGTTCTATTGTACCGTCCCGCCGTGCAGCGCGGGCTGGAGATCCCCAAGCGGCCGACGTGATAGTCCGTCAACACCTTACGCAGAAACCAGCGCCAGCACGCGCAACGGGCTGCCCGAGCCGTTCTCGATTTTCAGTGGCGCGGTGATCAGCACGGCTCCGGTCGCCGGCAGCTGATCGAGATTGGTCAGGCTGGCGAGGCCGAACTTGTTGTTGCCGTGCATCAGGTGATGGGCAGGGAACGCCGGTTCGAACGCGAAGGCCTGGCCGGCATCCGTACCCACCGCTTCCACGCCAAAACCGTTCACGTCGCGCTCTTTGACTAGGAATGTCACCGCGGCTGCGCTCGGGCCGGGCACATGTGGGCCATCCTCCTTGGCATTGAGGTATTTTGCGGGATCGGTGCGCTTGGACCAGTCCGTGCGCATCAGCACCCAGGCGCCCTTGGGGATGCGGCCGTGCTTGGCCTCCCAGGCAGTGATATGTGCCGGTTCAAGAAGGAACTTCTCGTTTGCCGCGGTCTCCTTCGAGCAATCGATGACGCAGGCCGGTGCGATGAAGCGCTCGACCGCGATGGTGTCGGTGGCGCCAGCCTTGTTGTCCTTGCCGGTCACCCAATGGATCGGCGCATCGAAATGCGTGCCGGTATGCTCGCCCATGGCGAGATTGTTCCAGTACCAGCCGGGGCCGCGCTCGTCGTATTTGGAGATGACGCTGGCCGAAAACGGGCTCGACTGCGCAAATGGCGGCGGCAGCTGGATCACGGGCGTGGACGCGCGCAGCGTCTGCGTGAGATCGATGACGCGGATTTTGCCCGAGGCGATGGCAGCGGCGAAGTCATTGAGCATGGTAGATTCTCCGAAGGTGGAATGTGTTGGTGTGCTGACGATGCCAAAGCCTGTGCCGGGCGCCGATCCGTCGGCCAGCGACAGGCCCTCGCTCCTGGGCCAATTGGTCATGAGTGTATTCGATGGCAGATGTTCGTCGATCATTTTTTGTGCCGTCGCCCGTCCCGCGATCGGCAGCCCTGCGGGATCGATGACGCCGATCTGGGCCAAGACCGAGGCCTGATCCCAGTAGATGTGCTCGCTTTTCAGCTTGTCGCCGCGGAAGTGAATGACCGCGACCAGCGGCACCTCGACATATTTGCCGGTGGGCGCCAGACCCGGCAGCATCCAGTCGATCGCGCGCGTGTGCGTGAAGGAAAAGATCATCTCGTCGACAATGCGATCGACGCCGATGGTGCGCGACAGCGGGATGATCCTGGTGTCTTCGGGATTCGAAGGGATGAAATGATATTTGTAGAAGCGCTTGAGCTGATCGTGGCCGACGCCGCCGGTCATGGTCGGGATGTGGTTGACATAAGGATCGGCGACCATGGTCTTCATGGTGTCGTCGACGTTTTTGGTGCCGAATTCGGTGGTGACGTGGTCTTCCCAGACCTCGGCGAGCGAGTAGTGCGGACCCATGACGCGCTTCAGCAGCGTCAACGAGCGGGTCGAGGACATCAGCGCGGCCGGGCGGTCCCAGCTGTCGCGGCCGGGTGTGGCAAAGGCATTGCCGACGCCGGGGTAGCTGTAGACCTCGACATCGGGTCGTGAGCGGAAGGTCTCGATGATGAGTTTTTGCTGTGCGGGCGTACAGTGATGATCATCACACGCCATGTGGATGACCATGGGCGAGGCGATCTTGCGGGCCTCGGCAAGATGATCGGCTAGGCCGACGCCGCAATAGGAGACGGCGCAATCGATATCGGTACGTGCGGCCGCGAGATAGGCAAGCGTGCCGCCGAAGCTGTGGCCGAGCACGCCGACCTTGCCGCGATGTTCGGGACGGCGGCGCAAGGTTTGAACGGTTGCCTCGATATCCTCGATGCCGCCATTCAGATCGAAATGCTGGAAGAATTCCAGCGCACGAGGCCGTTCGGCGGCGCTGTAGCCGATCGAGACGCCCGGCTGCAGGCGCCAGAACAGGTCCGGCGCCATGACGACGTAGCCCTCCTCGGCGTAGTGGTCGGCCATCTGCTTGACGGTGTCGTTGACGCCGAAAATGTCCTGCAGCAGGACGAGGCCCGGCCCCGGACCGCTCGCCGGCTTGGCGAGATAGGCATTGAACGAACGGCCGTCGCCAGCCTGGACCTCCACGTAACGACCCACAGTCTTTCTCCCTCGAATCTGGCGCAGCCGGAACTCCGGTATGGGGGCCGGCGCGGGTGTTGGCGGTGCGATGATTGGCGGCGGTGCCATGACAGGCGGCGCCGATGATGGCGGTACGACCGGCGCGCGCTCATCGAAGACGCGCTCCAGCCATCCGGCATCGATCTCAGGCAGCGGAATGGCATCGATCAGGCGGCGCGTGTACGGATGTTCGGCGTCGCGGAAAATCTGCTCGCACGGCCCCTGCTCGACAATCTCGCCCTGCAACATGACGACGACGCGACTGCACAATACACGGACCACTGATAAATCGTGGGCGATGAAAGCCAACGCTAACCCCATGTCGCGCTGCAGCTCGCGCAGCAGCATGAGGATCTGGGCTTGCGTCGAGACATCCAGTCCCGACACGATCTCGTCGGCGAGGATGAAATCCGGGTTGGTGACGATCGCCCGTGCGATGCCGACACGCTGGCGCTGCCCGCCCGAGAGCTGTTGCGGAGGGCGCTCGGCAAAGCGGCGAGGCGACCCGGCGCGCTCCAGCGCCACCAGGGCCATGTCGCGAGAACGGTCCTGCTCGCCCGCAGCGACCGCCGGCATGGCGATGCTGCTGAGGATGGTACGGCGCGGATTGAGGCTGGAGAGCGCGTTCTGAAAAATCATCTGCATGCGCGAGCGCAGCGGCCGCAACTGCGTCTCGCCAGCCTGCGTGATGTCGACGCCATCAAAAGTCAGCTGCCCGCCGGTCGGCTGGATGAGCCGGACCAGCGTGCGCCCGAGCGTGGTCTTGCCCGAGCCCGACTCGCCAACGATGCCGACGGTTTCGCCGCGCCCGATCGAGAAGTCGACGCCCTTCAGGATTTCGGTCAGCGGCGCGCGCCCGAACAGCGGTTTGCGCGCGCGGTCGGGCAAGGCTACCCGGAGGCGTTGGGCGGTCAGGAGAGCGGCGGTCATCCGTGGACGCCTCCGCGTTGCAGCGACTCTGGCACCGGCCGCAACTCCTGGTCGGGGCGATCATGGCGGGGCGTGGCGGCGAACAGCGCGCGGGTGAACGGGTGGCGCGGTGCCGCCATCACCTCGGCCACGGAACCCTGCTCGAGGATGATGCCCGCATGCATCACTGACAGGCGGTCGCAGATTTTTGCCACCACGCCGAGATCGTGCGTGACAAAGAGAATGGCGGTGCCGTGCCGCTGCCTGAGCTCGTGGATCAGGCGCAGGATCTGCTTTTGCACCGTGACATCGAGCGCGGTCGTCGGCTCGTCGGCAATGATCAGGCGTGGCTCACAGGCAAAGGCGATGGCGATCAGCACGCGCTGGCGCTGGCCGCCGGAGATCTCATGCGGATAGCGGCGCAGCACGCTTTCAGGCTCGCGGATCCGCACTTCATCGAGCAGGGCGAGCGCACGGCCCCGGGCGGCGGCGGAGCTGAGGCCGAGCCGGGCACGCATGACATCCGTCATCTGATGTTCGATGCGGCGGGTCGGGTTCAGGGCCGACAGCGGGTCTTGCGGGATCAGCGCGATGCCGCGGGCGAGCAGCTGGCGCATCTGCAACCTGGGCAGGCCGACAATCTCGGTGCCTTCAAAGCGGATGCTGCCCGAGGTGATGCGCACGGCGGCCGGCAGCACGCCAAGCACGGCCTTGGCGATCATGGATTTGCCGGCCCCGCTCATGCCGACCAGGCCGTGCACCTCGCCGCCAGCGACGGCGAGCGAGACGTCGGTGAGCAATGGCGGCGGCGGCGGATTGCCGGCCAGCACAGCATTGAGCCGATCGATGGTCAGTACCGCGCTCATTTCAACACCGGATCGAGCTCAGCCTTCAGGCCGTCGCCGAGCAGGTTGAGCGAGAGCACCGTCGCCAGCAGCGCCAGCATCGGAAAGGCCATGATCCACGGCGCCTGATGAATGACCTGCCGCCCCTCCGCGATCATGCCGCCCCAGGTCGGCGCGTCGGTCGAGATCGAGAGGCCGACGAACGAGAGGATGGCTTCGACGATGACGGCGATGCCCATCTCCAAGGTCAGCAGCACCAGCATCAGCGGCAATACGTTGGGGACGATCTCGCGGGTCAGGATGGTGAGCGGGCGCAGGCCAGCCACCACCGCGGCATCGACATAGTCCATCTGCCGCTGCTTCATGGTCTCGGCACGGACCACCCGGCAGAAACGGGTCCAGTCGATGACGATGATGGCGATGATCACGGAGCTGAGGCCGGTGCCGATCAGGGCCACCAGGATGATGGCGAGCAGTACCGGTGGAAAGGACGTCCACACATCGACGAGGCGGGAGATCACGGCATCAGCCACGCCACCGAAATAGCCCGCCAGCAATCCGAGCGCCGTGCCGAGGATGGCGGTGGGGACCGCCGCCAGCACTGCTACTTCAAGCGCGATGCGCGAGCCATAAATCAGTCGCGACAGCAAGTCACGGCCAAGACTGTCGGTACCCAGCAGATGACCATGCCAACTGGGGGACTGCAACTGGGCGATCAGCTCCTGTTCCAGCGGATCGAACGGGGCGAGCCACGGCGCCGCCACGGCGACCAGGACCAGCAATGCCAGCACCAGACCACCGGCGAACACGCGTCGATTGGCGGCCAAGCGGAGAAACTGCTGGTCGCGTCCGAGGCTGGGCATGGCGGTATCAACCATGGCTGAGCTTCGGGTTGAGCGCGACGGTGGCGAAATCCAACAGCAGATTGATGGCAATGAAGATAACCGCAAACACCAGCACCAGCCCCTGGATCATCGGCAGATCGCGATTGATGACAGCATCGATGGCGAGATTGCCGATGCCAGGATACGAGAAAATGCGCTCGATCAACACCGTGCCACCTATCAGGATGTAAAATTGCACGCCGTTCTGCTTGACGGTCGGGATGGCGGCGTTGCGCAACGCCTCGCCGATGATGACGCGCCATTCCGAAAAGCCTTTGACGCGGGCGAGCAGAACGTAGTCCTGCGTCAACTCCTCCCTGAGCGATGACTTCAGCACGCGGACGATGATGGCCGCGAACGGCAGGGCCAGCGCCACGGCCGGCATGATCAGGTGGCGCAGCAGATCCAGGAAAACCCGACCGTCGAGGCGCAAGAGGCTCTCGAGCAGCTGGAATTGCGTTGCATAGTTGAGGCCGATGCTCGGGTCGGAGCGGCCCGAGATCGGCAAGACCGGCAGCAGCACGCCGAACAGCAGGACCATCGCCAGCGCCCAGATGAAATCGGGCGTGGACTGGGCAAAGCCGGTGATACCGTCGATGATGGCTTCGGGCCAGCGGTCGCGCCAGCGGGTGCCGACCACGGCCAGCAGCCCGCCGAGCACAATCGCAATCACGGTCGCTAACAGCGCCAGCTCGAGCGTGGCGGGCAGGCGCGAGAAGACCAGCCCGAGCACGCCTCGGCGCATGCTGATGGATGTGCCAAAGTCGCCCAAAGCCGCGTGCCGCAGCCAGATCCAGAATTGTTCGGGGATGGATTTGTCGAAGCCGTACAAAGCTTTAAGTCGTTGAAAATCTGCCTCGCTGGCGCCCGGCGGCAGCATCATCGAAATCGGGTTGCCGGGCACCACGCGCACCAGCACGAACACGATCACCGCCACTCCCGCCAGCGTCGGCACGGCCTGAGCCAAGCGGGAGAGGAGGTGGCGGGTCATGGGGAATGTCGTGAGCGGTCAAGACGCAAGTGGCGAGGTCGTTCCACACCCGGACGGATGCAGTCTGTGAACCTACCACCACTCACGACCCATCACTCACGTTCTCACGTCTTTCTAACTCATCAATCCCGGCAGCAACGCCCCCGAGACATGCGGCGTCACTTTTAAAGTGTCCTTATGCAAGATCGGCTGCACATATTGCATCAACGGGATAACTTCACCTTGTTCGGCGATATATTTATCGACGGCCTTGTAGCCGGCGATGCGTTTGGCCTCGTCCTTCTCGCCCCACAGCGGACCGATCAGGTCGATAGTATCCTTGCCGTGCCAGGCGCAGTGCGGAGACATGCCGAACATGCTGAATCCGGTCGAGGTCGAGGGATCGCCGATCGAGTTGCCCCAGTTGTAGAACGCCGCCGGTGCGAGTTTGTGGGTGGCGCGGAGTTCATAGTGTTTCGCAATCTCGTAGACTTCGATCTCGGCCTCGGCGCCGATCTTGCGCCACATGCCGACAATGGCCTGCACCATCTCGTAGTCCTTGGGCTTGAAGCCGCGCGTGGTCTGGATCTTGAACTTGACCGGCTTGTCCTTGGTAAAGCCGCTCGCCGCCATCAGTTCGGCCGCCTTGGCCGGATCGTAAGGCACCACGATCGAAGCGTCAAAAGCGCTGTATTGCGGGGCCTGCAGCGTGTTCAGCGGCACGCCATAGCCATGCAGCAGCTGGTCGACGATGGCTTTCTTGTCGATCGACATTGAGAGCGCGAGGCGGACATTCTTGTCCAGCATCGGCTCGGTATCGGTGATGAAGATCATGCCGATGTCGCTGATCGGCGTGGTGATGCCCTTGAGGCCGGCCTTGCCCTTCAGGCGATCGAATTCTTCATACGGAATTTCCAGCGTCACATCAGACGAGCCGCTCTCAATCTCGGCGACACGCGCGGTGGCATCGGTGACGAACTTGAAGATCACCGTCTCGATGGCCGGCTTGCCCTTCCAATAGTTCGGATTGGCCTTAAGACGCAAGAAGCCGTTGCGCTCGAATTGGTCGACCATGTAGGGGCCAGATCCGATTGGTTTGGCCTCGAAGCCCTCGGCGCCAACCTTGGTGTAGTAGGCCTTGGGCAGGACATAGCCGGTCAGGAAGCTCATCCACTTGAAATAGGTGGGTTCGAACTCCTTCATGTCGGCGACCACTTTCTGGCCGTCGATCTTGAAGTTGTTCACCTTGCTCCAGATGAACTGGATCGGATAGCCTGTATCCTTGTTGCCGGCGCGCTCCAGCGACCACACCACGACTTCGGGTGTCAGGTCGGAACCGTCATGCCACTTGACGCCCTTGCGGATGTCCATCCAGACCTTCGAGCGATCGTCGTTCCAGCCCCATTTCTCAACGATGCCGGGGGCTTGCGCGAGATCTGGGGCCTGGTCGATATAGAGGTCGAAGACGCTCTGATAGATCGACTGGATGGTCGGGTTGACGGCCGAGGTGCCAACTGTCGGATCGAACGAGGGCAAGTTGACGTGATAGGCGATGGTTAATTTGTCGGTGCCGGCAAACGCCTGGTCAAAGCGCAATACCGGCAATGTGGCGGCGGCGGCACCGCCAATCAGCATGCCGCGGCGGGTGATGTTCATGTGATGTTCCTCCCTGTTCAGCCCGCCGGTTGTGTCCCTGCGAGGCTTCGGTTTCTGCTGCTACCCAATCAGACCAGACGGTGTTCGGTCAATAACTTCCGCGCGCGGCAGGCAGTCGCCACCGGTCAGCAACGGTCACGAGTGGTTGGCGCAAACGTGGCGATGGTTTTCAAGGCATCATCGAGGGTCTGGCCGTCCTCGTCGGCGAGCGCGGCCAGGCGCAGGCGGCGCACCCAGTCGGCGGCATCGGCACGCCCCGAGAGCTGTTCGGCAGCCGCCATCACCTTGTCGAACTTCGAGCCGCCGCGCGCGTGCGTATCGCCATAGCCTTTGATGAGACGGCGGCATTCCGTGAGTTCGACGGCGAGGGCGTAGTCGACCGGAGCAGCAGATGCAACCTTGGCCAGCCAGGCCTCGATGTGGGCGTTCTCGCGGGCGTGGCGGAGCGATCCGCGCCGCATGCCTCTGAGGCCGCCGATCAGATAGAGCGGCAGGAACCAGCGGATGGTGCCGGTCTGCACGCGGCGCGGACGGTTGACGAAAGGTTTGAGTAGCCATCGCAGCATCGGCGAGGCTTCGATCAGTGAGCCGATTGATTTCGGGAGCGCACCCGCCAGTTCCTCCAGGCGCGGATGCATGAACTCGGTGGTGGTCAGCAGTTGATTGGGTTTGGCGGCGACCTCGAAGCGCACGCGCTCGATACGTGTACTGCGCGTCTTCAGGTCGGCGACACGCATCACGTCGTCATAGGCCATGGCGCGGGCGATGTGTTTGGCGGCGGCGAGCGTCAGGCGCCAACCGCGCGCCGCGTCGTCATGTTTGCTCAGCAGCTCCAGACGGTCGAGGTACTGGCTGCCATAGTCGGCATCCTGAAAATCCACGCTACGGCGCAATCCGGCCGCGATGATGCCGTGCAGCTGCTCGGGATAGGCGCTCCGGGCACGCGCTACCAGTCGATCGAACGGCGCCCATCCCATCGGCTCCAGCAGTGGCATACGCTTTTCCGGTTTGGCGGGCGCGGCCGGTGCCTGCGCTTTGCCCCCGGCGCTCTGCCGGCTTGCAGTATCGAAGCCGAGCCCGAAGGCCGTCAACGACGGCTCAACACCGATGCCGCCCTTGCGGATGGTGGCCTCGAATGTCTCACGGGCAAACGGCAACGCGCCCGAACCCGCCAGGGCGCCAAACAACACCGCCGATATGACGCTACCGGAGCGTTCGGCCAACTCGGCCATATCGAAGGCGATCCATTGCTTGGCAGCTGTGTTGGCGGCGGCATAGACCTTGCTGGCATCGGCCATGCCATCGCCGGGTACGGATTTTTCCGATACGGCCAATGCTCTGTGGGCGGAGGCAATGAGCGTGGTGCGATCGGGCGTAACCAATCCTCGCTGGATTGCGCGGCCCGCCTCCATCAGCTCGGCGCCGATGACGATGTCGACTTCGCCCGGCGCCGGCATCAGGGCGAGCACTGGCTTGCGGCCGAGCCAGCCTTCGGCGGGTGGGGCAAGCAACTCAACGTAGTAAAGTGTTGCGCCAGTACGCTGGGCGACGCCCGCGACCGAGGTGGCCTGGGCAACGAAGTTCTGGCATTCCGCGAGCGCCACGATCCAGTCGATCAGCACGCCACCGCCCTGCCCACCCATGGCGTGTACGGAGAGGGTGATGGGGCGAGGGTTTGAGGGGTGGGTCGTCACTGTGGCTCACCATGGGTCCATCGACCAAGCGGGCGGGCACCTTCTCCCCATGGGAGAAGGCCATGGAGCCGATGGTCTAGGAAGGATGCGAGGAGTGATTGCTGGGCAGTCATGCCAAACTCGGCCGCACAGCTTCGCGGCGGCGCTGCAGCGAGCCGATCACTGCGCTGCGCACCCGCGCCAAAAACCGATCCCACCAGTTCGGGTTCTGGATGATGTCGGCGCGGTAGAAGCTCGGACATAGCACCGCCGCCTCGGCGACATCTCCGCAGGTTCCGCAGCCAACGCAGCTGTTGTCGATCGCAACCACCGGGTCGTCCTTGAGCGGATCATCGGAGACCTTCACGCTCAGCGAGGGACAGCCGGACAGGCGGATACAGGCATGATCGCCGGTGCACACATCTTCGTCGACACCGAAGCGCTGCCGCACCACCCGCTTGCCGTCCTTGACGGCCTTGGCCAGGATCGGTTTTTCGTGGCGCTGCTTGTTCAGCATGCATTCTGATGATGCCACGATCACTTTTGGTCCTTTGACCTTGGTCGTCAGGGCCTCACGCAGCGTGGTCTGCATTTTGGCGACGTCGTAGGTTCGATCGATCTGGCGCACCCAGCCGACCCCGATACCTTCGACGGCGCGCGTGATCGGATGCTTGGTCGAACGGCTCTTATTGCTGGCGCGCGACGACAGGATGTCCTGGCCGCCGGTCGCCGCCGAGTAGTAGTTGTCGACAATGATCGTGACGCCGTCGGACTTGTTGAACACGGCGTTGCCGATGCCGCTGGTCAGGCCGTTGTGCCAGAAGCCGCCGTCGCCCATGATCGAGATCGGCCGCTTCCTTGCCGGAACATTGAACGCCGCCGCCGACGAGGTGCCCAGCCCATAGCCCATGGTGGTGGCGCCGATGTTGAACGGCGCGTTGATCGAGAACAGGTGGCAGCCGATATCGGCGGAAACGTGATGCTGGCCCAGCTCTTGCTCGACCAGCTTCATGGCCGAGAAGATCGGACGCTCGGGACAGCCGACACAAAAGCTCGGCGGGCGTGCAGGGACGACCGGGCCGAGTGCCTTGACGCTTTCGCTTTCCAGGATGGAGGGTTGGTTGGGTGCACGCAGATGATCCGGGATCGCATCGGGTGCGAATTTTGTCAGGAAAGCGTTGATGCCCTTGGCCATCACGGCGGCGGTGTATTCACCCGCCATCGGCAGCGTTCCTTTGCCTGCCAGTTTCGTCTGGATATCAGCGCGGCGCAGAATGGTGTTGATCGCCTGCTCGATGAATTCGGGCTGGCCCTCTTCCACGATCAGCACGGCGTCCTTGCCGGCGGCGAACGCGGTAACTTCGTCGTCGATCAGCGGATAGGTGACGTTCAGCACATAGAGCGGCACGCGGCTGGTGCCCCAGATGTCAGCCAACCCCAGACCTTGCAGCGCACGGATGACGCCATTGTGCATGCCACCCTGCAGGATGATCCCGACTCTGCTCAGATCGCCGTCAAACACCTCGTTGAGCCTGTTGTCCCTGATGTACTTCACCGCCGCTGGCCAGCGCTTGTCGATCTTTTCGCGCTCGTGCAGATAGGATGCTGGCGGAAGAACGATGCGGGATGTGTCGCGTTTCGGGTTTTCGAGCGCGTCGCGCAGCGTGTAGGGCGGGCGCTTGTTGGCCTTGGTCTTGAAGCTGCCGTGGACGTGGCAGCAGCGGATGCGCACTTCCAGCATCACGGGGGTGTTGGACGCTTCCGATAGCTCGAAACCTTTCTCGACCGCATCGACGATCGAGGGAAGATTTGGTCGAGGGTCAAGCAGCCAGATCTGCGACTTCATCGCAAAAGCATGGCTGCGCTCCAGCATGATCGAGGAACCCTCGCCGTAATCCTCGCCGACGATGATCAGTGCCCCTCCGGTCACGCCCCCTGACGCCAGGTTGGCCAGCGCGTCGGAGGCGACGTTCGTCCCGACTGTAGCCTTGAAGGTGACGGCGCCGCGGATCGGATAGATGACGGAGGCGGACAATGTGGCGGCGGCAGCGGCTTCGGAGGCGCTGGCCTCGAAGCGCACATCGAGTTCGGCGAGGATGTCTTGAGCGTCCGCCAATACATCCATCAGATGCGAGATCGGCGCGCCCTGGTAGCCCGCCACATAGCCGACGCCGGACTGCAGCAGCGCCTTGGTGATGGCCAGGATGCCTTCGCCGCGGAACTCTTCGCCCTCGCCCAATCTCAGATCCTGCACCTCGCGGGCAAACGAGCGCTCAGCCATGTCGGGTCGCCTTGATTTTGGTGTGATGGTCGCACTATCAACGATCTAGGCTCGCCCTCGATCGGGCGTCAAGCGGCTGCTCGCGTCATGACGTTTTGAGGCGCTTTTCCAGGACACTGACCAGCCTGACCATCGGCCAAAGCAGAATGACATAGACTGCGGCCGCCATGATCAAGGGCGAGGGATTGGCGTACAGCGCCTGGGCGTTGTTGGCTTCGTTCAACAGCTCGGGTAGCGCGACGGTAGAGGCTAGCGATGTGTCCTTGAACATGGAGACACAGTTGCTGGTCATGGGTGGAATGACGGCGCGGATGGCTTGCGGCAGTACGATACGCCGAAGTATGAGCGGGAACGGCATGCCCAACACGGCAGCGGATTCGAACTGGCCCTTTGCCACGCCCTCGATGCCGGCGCGAAAGACCTCGGCTGAATAGGCAGACATGACGGCCGAAAAGGCGAGAACGGCCGATGCCCAGGACGAAAACCGTATGCCAAGGAAGGGCAGCGCATAATAAATCAGGATCAACACCACCAGGGTCGGCATGGCGCGGAAAAGATCGATGTAGATGATCGCCAGCACACGGATGACCTTCGGCGCATAGAGCCGGATGATGCTCATGGCGAGGCCAACGACAATGCCGGCGCTTATGCTCATGATACTGAGCAGCAAGGTGTTGATCAGCCCTCGCCACAGTCCGGGCAGGCTGGCACGGATGACCTCCATGTTGAAAAAGGTTTGTACCAGGGTCATGCGCGGACTTTCTCCAAACACCAAGACAGCGCAATGGCCGCACGGATTGCTCCGCACGGCCACCGGGCGCAGATCAGATCGAAAAGCGCATTAGCCCTTGGGGATCGGCAATTCGGTCACCGTCGCCGAACCTGCGGCGGCATCGGCGCCGAACCATTTCTTGTGAATGGCCGCGATGGTGCCGTCAGCCTTCATGGCCGTCAAAGACGCATTCAGCTTCTCAAGTTTCGGATCGTCCTTGCCCATCATCAGGCCATACTGCTCGCCGGTCTTGATGCGGTCCCTGACGGCCAGTCCCTTCATGGTCTTGAAGGCGTACTGCATGCCGGGCATGTCGCTGACCATGACATCGACGCGGCCGGCGGCGAGATCGAGGAAAATGTCCTGCTGCGCCTTGTAGCCCTTGGTGTCGCTGAAGCCGCCCGAGGCCTTATTGTCGCCGACCCATTTTTCGGCTGTCGACCCGGACATATAGCCGACGATCTTGCCCTTCATGTCGCCGACCATCTTGATGGCGCTGTCGTCCTTGGTGGCGATGCCCATGTCGGAATCATAGTAGGGCTGGGTGAACGATACCGATTTCAGACGCTCGGGCGTGATCGTGATGGTCGAGATGGCGACATCGATACGCTTGGACGCGATGGCCGAGAACAGTGCCTGAAATCCATAGTCGGCAATCGTCGCCGTCATGCCTGCGCGTTTTGCCGCCTCAGTCACGATGTCGACTTCAAAACCCTCAAAGGTGCCGTCCGAATTCTTGGTTTCAAACGGCGGGTTGGTGGGATAAGCGCCAACGTTGAGCGCATCGGCGGCGAAGGCATGGCTGCCATAGCCGGCCATAGCGGCCGTCATGGCCAGAGCAATGGTCATGCGACGTGTCAGTATCATGGACATTTCCTCTCGATTTTTGCGCGGCTTGGTTGTCGCGTCGCGCTTGCTGCAAATTGCGATCCGTACTCTACCCGATCACGTGGAGTTTAGCTTTGCACGTTTTTCCAAGACGCGCTTGGCTATGTCTTCGAACCTGTGGATCTCCTCGATCTTGTTGTAGTGAACGAGCGAAACTCGGATCGCGCCAGTCGTCATGGCGAGACCGAGGCGCTGCATCAGCCGCGGCGCGAACAGGTGGCCATCGCGCAAGCCGACGCCCGCTTCGCCCATCTCGGTTGCAAAGTCCTGTGGCGTGATGCCGGGAAGGTTGAAGCAGAGGGTCGGCACGCGGCGGTGCAACTGGGTTTTGTCGGAAACGCCGTAGATTTTCGCGCCCAGCCGCTTGAGCGCGGCGATCATTTCACCCGAGAGAATGAGCTCGTAGTCCCGGATCGCGGCCATCGCGGCGGTGATCGCTTGGCGGCGCGACTGACCGTCACCTGCCAGCATGTGCCGTCCGATTGACTCCAGATATTTGATCGCGGCATTCATGCCGGCGACGTTCTCATAAGGAAAGGTGCCGACTTCGATCTTGTGCGGCGGCACGTCCGGAATGAAGTCCTCTTTAAAGGTCGGCAGCGCGCACAGCGCATCGTAGCGCCCCCAGAGAAAGCCCATATGGGGCGAAAAATTCTTGTAGCCCGAGCACACCAGATAGTCGCAGCCCCAGGCCTGCACGTCGATCAGGCCGTGCGGGCCAAAGTGCACGCTGTCGACGAACAGTTCGGCACCGGCTGCCTGCGTGATCTTGCCAACTGCAGCCACGTCGACGATGGTGCCGATCGAATGCGCGGTCGCCGTGCAGGCAACCAACCGGGTACGGCTGTTGACCAGCGGCTTCAGGTCCTCGGTGTGCAGCGTGCCGTCATCGCGCATGCGCCACCAGACGATCTTGGCGCCATCGGGTTCCAGCGCCAGCCAGGTCGCGATGTTGGCGTCATGGTCCATGTCGGTGATGACGATTTCGTTGCGGGTCTGCAATGTCTTGCCGATGCCCAGGCTGACCAGCCGGATGAACGAGGTTGCGTTCAACCCAAACGAGATCTCTTCGGGCCGATAGGCGTTGACGAGGATTGCGACGCTCTCGCGCGCCTCCTGCAGGTTACGATCGACGCCCTGGCTATGGCGGTACTTCGCCATGCGCTGCACGTTGAAATCGATCAGGTGATTGGTGACGGCATCAATGACGATTTGCGGCACCTGCGAGCCGCCGGCGTTCTCCAGGAAAATGAAATCGCCAGCCTTCTGAATGGCTGGAAACTGCGCGCGCAGCTCATCAACCGGAAAACTGTTGCGGCGGATCGGCGCGGGCTTGGCTTGGCGTTTGGCCATCATCACTCGGTTGCTTGGGGTAGCGCGTGCGTCGGTCATTGCACGCGCAACCCGGCTTGTGTCATCAGCGGTAACACGCGGTCGCAGAAATACGGCAGTTCCTGGGAGTAGTTGACGAATGTCAGTGCTGCGCCTTCATAGCCCTCATTCGAGATTTTGCTAAGTTCCTCGACGATCCGCTGCGGTGTCCCGATCAGCGGATAGCTTCCCGCGCCGCCCGCAAAGCGCTTGCGGTAAAGTTGGAATGCCGAGGCATCGTGCGACTGCGTAAACGCCTTCTTGCCGGCCATATGTGCGTCGACCGCCGCGTGATCGGCCAAGGTCGAAGCATAGCGCTCGTAATAGGCGTCGGCCTCGGCTTGCGTCTCGCGGCAGACCACGTGACACACGGTGTAGACCTTGATCTGCCGGTCAAAGGACTTGGCGCGCTGGCTGATATCGGCGATGTGGCGGCGCCCGTCTTCCAGCTCGGAGAAGGTGGTGAACAGGCAGTCGCAATGGTTCGCGGCGAAATCGCGACCGGGTGCTCCAAACGCGGCGTTCATGACGACTGGACGCGGCACCTGCAGGCTGGCCGGCCGGCTGACCACGTCTTTGAGTTGATAGTAATCTCCGCCATAGTCGAAGGGTTCGGACGAACCGTAGGCACGCTCAATGATATCCAGCCACTCGCGCGCCTGATCGTAACCGCGTTCGCCGAGCTTGATGCCGAACATCGCGAACTCCTGCGGGTTCCAGCCGCACACGATGTTCAGCCCAGCCCTGCCCTTGCTGATGTGATCGACGGTGGCGAGCGCCTTGGCGGCGTAGAGTGGATGCACCAGCGGTACATGCACGGTCATGAACAAAGCGATGCGCTCGGTCACACTGGCAAGCCCGGCCGCCCAGGTGAAGGTTTCGAATGACCACTCTCGCACCCGGTTCTTGCCGCCAAACCCCTTCCAGCGAGCGATCGGCAGGAAGAATTCGAGACCGGCGCGATCGGCAATGCCTGCCGCGGTCAAATTATCATCCCAACTGGCGCCCCAGCGCTCGGGCACGTCGGTAATGGCCAGGCCGCCATCGGCGTTTGAGGAAAACGCCCCGAGCTTGAAACGGTTCGGCCCGTTCAGCGGATGCGGCCTGGTCCATGGCGTACCCGTTGGAGCCTTGCCTGTTGGTTTTGCGTCCTGCATGCCAAACAGGGTAGCTTGTCGCCGCCAAGCGTCAAGGCTAGAGACAAGTCCCCAAGCGGTATCGAAAAGGACTGCCCATGCCGTTCGTGCGAGCCGACATAGAAGCCATGGCGGATTCGCCGATCCTGGAAGTCTGGCGCATGGGGTTCTCGACGCCCGATGTCATTGGCCTATGGGCGGGCGAACCGGACCTGCCCACGCCTCGTTTCATCTGCGATGCGGCGACCGCGGCCTTGAACGCTGGGCACACCTTCTATTCGCAAAATCGGGGTATTCCGGAACTGCGCGATGCCATCGCCCGTTACCTCAAGCGGCTTTACGGAACCAGCATCTCCGATCATCGCATCGCGGCGACCACCGCCGGCATGGGGGCCGTGCAGATCGTCTGTCAGGCGCTGCTCGGAGCTGGCAGCAAGGCGGTGGTCATCACGCCATCGTGGCCCAATATCATCCGCGCCATGGCGATATCGGGAGCCGAAGTTGTCGAGGTGCCACTGACCCGCGGCAACCAGGGCTGGTCGCTGGACCTCGAGGCTGTGTTCGAAGCCTGCGCGCCGGGAACCAAGCTGCTCTATCTGGCTTCGCCGGCCAATCCGACCGGCTGGACGATCGAACGCCAACAGGCCCAGGCGCTGCTGGATTTTGCGCGGGCACGGGGCATCGCCATCCTGGCAGACGAAGTCTATCACCGTATTGTCTACGACAAGAACGTCACCTTTTCCTTTCTTGAGATCACGCAGCCGGACGATGCCGTTTTCGTCGTCAATTCGTTTTCCAAGAGCTGGGCCATGACCGGCTGGCGACTGGGCTGGCTGATCTATCCCGAATGGTTTCTGGCGACGGCGGAAAAGCTGATCCAGTTCAACACCTCCGGGGGGCAGGCGTTTCTCCAACATGGCGGGGTTGCGGCTCTCGATCATGGAGAGCCGTTCGTTGTCGAGTTCGTCGGGCGCTGCGCCAGCGGCCGGGAGATCGTGACACAGCGGCTCGCTCAGATGCCGCGCGTCCAAGAAGTCCCCTGCAACGGCTCGTTCTATTCCATGTTCAAGGTGGATGGCGTTCGGGACACCTTCGCTTTCTGCAAGACGGTCGTGACGCAGGCGCGCGTTGGCCTGGCACCGGGCGTCGCCTTCGGGGCCGGCGCCGAAAGCCTCATTCGTCTGTGCTATGCCAAAAATCCAGATTTGCTTGAAAGGGCTATGGATAGGCTGGCAGTGTTCCTGCGCGCCTGATCCAGTACCCGCGTTCTGCACCGTTACATCGAAGAGTTGTTCATGACTGTCAGTTTCACCACCGACCGGATGTTGAATTTCGGCGATTGCGATATCTCCGGCACCGCCTATTACCCGTCCTATCTCAACATCCTCAATGGTGTGATCGAGGAGTTCTGGACCGAGATTGGCTTCCCCTGGCATAAGATCATCTGGAAAGAACGCTGGGGCACGCCGACCGTTCATTTGACCTGCAATTTCTCCAAGCCGTCGTTCTTCGGCGACAAGCTGACCTTCCGGCTGGCAGTGACCAAGGTCGGACGCTCGTCGGTGACCATCGAGCATACCGTGCATTGCGGTGAGGAGGCACGCTGGTCCGGCCATCAGGTGCTCGCCGCCAGCTGGCTCGACAAGCACACCAGCATGGTCTGGCCGGACGATGTGAAGGCGAAACTGGTGTCGTTCCTGCCCAAGGAACCTGCTGTAGGCTGAGCTCTCTCACCCCTGCGGGATGACTGCCGTCGCTTCGATCTCGACCTTGGCGCGGTCCTCGACCAGCGCGATCACCTGCACCAGCGCCATTGCCGGATAATGGGGCCCGATAATCTCGCGGTAGATCTTGCCCAGTTCGCGCTGGCTGCCGAGATACTCGGCCTTGCTGGTTACGTACCAGGTGAGCCGCACAATGTGCTCGGGGCGCCCGCCCGCTTCGGCCAGGACCGCGACGACGTTGCGCAAGGCTTGCGCAACTTGCCCTGCAAAATCGTCGGTTTCGAACACCTGGTTGGCGTTCCAGCCGACCATGCCGCCGCAAAACACCAGGCGTCCGCTGGCTGCAACGCCGTTCGAATAGCCGCGCGCTGGTTTCCAGGATTTTGGGTGCAAAAATTCATGGGGCGAGGTCATTGCGGACGTCCTTCGCGGTCTCATACACTTGAACCGACGTTTCGATCCAAAGAGATCGAAACGTCGGCAGTCGGCCTGCCGGCCGGGCCGCCTTGCGGCCGCCACGCGCGAACAAAGCCGAAGAGTCTGTCCTTTCGCGCGTCGGTATGGGTCACTCATACCAGCACGGACCGGGCGATGACCACGCGCTGCACGTCGGACGCGCCTTCATAGATGCGCAGGGCGCGGATCTCGCGATAGAGCCGCTCGACCGCGAACCCATGCCGCACGCCGTCACCGCCATGCAGCTGCACTGCGGTGTCGATCACCCGTTGCGCCGCTTCCGTGGCGTAGAGCTTGGCCATGGCGGCTTCGCGCGACACGCGCGCCGCGCCCATGTCCTTGGTCCAGGCGGCGCGGTAGACCAGCAACGCAGCCGCGTCGATCTCAAGGGCCATGTCGGCGATGTGGCCCTGCACCATCTGCAGATCGGACAGCGGCGCGCCTGCGATCTTGCGCGTGGCGACGCGTGCGATTGCTTCATCCAGGGCGCGGCGGGCAAAGCCGAGCGCTGCGGCGCCGACGGTTGCGCGGAACACATCCAGCACCGACATGGCGATCTTGAAGCCATCGCCCGGTTTGCCGATCAGGGCGGTCTCGGGAAGCTCGATGTTGGTGAAACGCAGGTGCGCCAGCGGATGCGGGGCAATCACGTCGATGCGTTCGACAATTTCGAACCCCGGCGCGCTGGCTGGCATCAGAAACAGCGACAATCCGCGCGCGCCAGTCGCCTCGCCGGTGCGGGCCAATACAACGTAGAGATCGGCGATGCCGCCATTGGAGACATAGGTTTTATCGCCGTTCAGAACGTAACCACCCGGCACGCGGCTCGCTGTTGTCACGGTGGCAGCCACGTCCGAACCAGAGCCAGGTTCGGTCAAGGCGAAGGCTGAGATCGCCGCCCCGGTTCGCGTCTTGTCGAGGTGCGCGCGCTGGGCCGGCGTGCCGAACAGTGACACCGCCCCCATGCCAAGCCCCTGCATGGCGAAGGCAAAATCGGCCAGCCCGTCATGGCGTGCCAGCGTCTCGCGGATCAGGCACAGCGTGCGAACATCGAGCCTCTCGCCCTCCCCCGCCGCGGTGTGCTGCAACCAACCACCCTTGCCCAACATCCGTACCAGCGCCACGCAAGCCGAATCGACATCGTCATGGTCGAGCGGCAGATCGGCCGCGCACCAGGTCTCAAGCGCGGATGCCAGATCGCGATGGCGGTCCTCGAAGAACGGCCAAGAGAGGAACGAGCGGTCCGCCATCTCAGTTGCCCTCAAACACGGGTTTGCCTTTGGCCACGAAGGCTCGGTAGGCGCGCTCGAAATCCTTGGTCTGCATGCAGATCGCCTGCGCTTGCGCTTCGGCCTCGATCGCCTGTTCCAGCCCCATGTTCCATTCGTGATTAAGCTGCGTCTTGGTGATGCCGTGCGCAAACGTCGGCCCGGCAGCGAGGCTGACGGCAAGCTTGCGCGCTTCGTCGTCGAGTGCGCTGGCGTCGTGCAGGGCGTTCCAAAATCCCCAGCGTTCGCCTTCGGTGCCGGTCATCACTCGACCGGTATAGAGGAGTTCGGCGGCCCGGCCTTGGCCAATAATGCGGGGCAGGATGGCGCAGGCCCCCATGTCGCAACCGGCAAGGCCAACGCGCGTGAACAGGAAGGCCGTTTTTGTTCCTGGCGTCGCAAGGCGCAGGTCCGAGGCCATGGCGACGATTGCGCCCGCGCCGACGCATACTCCGTCCACGGCGGATATAATCGGTTTGCCGCAACCGATCATGGCCTTGACGAGATCGCCGGTCATGCGGGTGAAATTGAGTAGGCTTTTCATGTCGAGGCCGACCAGCGGGCCAATGATCTCGTGCACGTCGCCGCCGGAGCAGAAATTACCGCCGTTCGAGGCAAACACCACCACATCGACATCGCTGGCATAGACCAGTGAGCGGAAGGTATCGCGCAGCTCGGCGTAACTCTCAAAGGTCAGCGGGTTCTTCCGCTCAGGACGATTCAAGCGCACCGTCGCGATGCGGTCGCGGACGTTCCAAAGGAAGTGTCGCGGCTGGAGCTGCGCCAGTTCCGTCATGGCTTGGCTCCCTTGCGCATGCGTTTCATGATTGTCGTCATGGTTTCGATCTCGCTCGTAGTGAGACTGTCGAATAGCTTGTTGATCCAACGCTCGTGGTCGGCGGCCAGACGCTCGAAATGCTCTACACCCTTGGGAGTGAGCGTCACATAGACGGTGCGCCGGTCGGTGCTGGAGCCGCCGCGCCGCACCAGTTCATCGGCCTCCAGCCGGTCGACCACGGCCGTCACGTTGCCGTTGGAAACCAAGAGCATGCGGCTGATCTCCGACATGGTTGTCGGTTCGCCACGGCGATGCAGCGCCGCCATCACATCAAAGCGCGGCAGGGTGGTTTGGTGCTTGAGCCGCAGGAACTCACGCAACTGGTTTTCAGCCGCGCGCGTGACGCCAAGCAGGCGAACCCACATGCGCAGGCGCTCTTTGGCGAGAGGATCGGCGGCTAGCGCGGTGCTCATGCGCGGAGCACTTCCTGCACCCGTTGCGCCAGTCGCCGTGCCTGGTCGCGCCCAGCGAGATAGGGCAACGGCCACTCCGTGCCCGTATCTTTCAACTGGATGGCGGCATGCAAGGTCCAATAGGGATCCGTCAGGTGCGGGCGGGCGAGACACACAAGATCGGCGCGGCCCGCCATCAGGATCGAGTTGATGTGATCGGTCTCGTAGATATTGCCGACCGCCATGGTGGCGATGCGCGCCTGGTTGCGGATGCGATCGGAAAACGGCGTCTGGAACATGCGGCCATAGACCGGGCGCGCGCCGGCCGAGGTCTGCCCGGCCGACACATCAATGATATCGGCGCCGGCCACGCAGAACATCGCGGCGATCTCCACCGCCTCTTGCGGTGTGACGCCGTCGTCCCCCACCCAATCGCTGGCCGAAATGCGCACTGACATCGGCTTGCCAGTTGGCCAGCTGGCGCGCATGGCGCCGAACACTTCCAGTGGGTAACGCATGCGGTTGTGCAGGCTGCCGCCATACCGATCCGTGCGGACATTCGAGGTTGGCGAAATGAAGCTCGAGATCAGATAGCCGTGTGCCGCGTGCAACTCGACCATGTCGAAGCCCGACCGCGCCGCCATCGCTGTCGCGGCCACGAACTCTGACGTCACGCGATCCATGTCGGAGCGGTCCATGGCTTTGGGTATCGGATTTCGATCGGACCATGGGATGGCACTGGCGGAGAGCACCGGCCAGTTGCCAGAGCTGAGCGGTGCATCGGCGTCCTCCCAACCAACCTGCGTCGAGCCCTTGCGCCCCGCATGGCCAATCTGGCAGCAGATCTTCGCCGCCGTGTGCGTATGCACAAAATCGACCAGTCGCCGCCATGCCGCCTGATGCTCTGGCGCATACAACCCCGTGCAGCCGGGAGTGATCCGCCCGTGCGGCGAAACGCAACTCATCTCAGTATAAACGAGCCCGGCCCCACCCTTGGCTCGTTCGGCATAGTGAACAAAGTGCCAGTCGGTCGGGCAGCCATCGATGGCCTTGTACTGCGCCATCGGCGAGACGACGACGCGATTGACGAGCGTCATCTCCCTCAAGCGGAACGGGGCAAACATCGGCGACCGTCCGGGCGTGCCACCGGCCTCATGCTGAAACCAGTCCTCGGCGCCGCGCAGCCATTTTTCATCGCGCAGCCGCAAATTCTCGTGGCTGATGCGCTGACTGCGGGTCAGCAGCGAATAAGCGAACTGCTGCGGCGGCATATCGAGATAGCGCTCGACCTGCTCGAACCATTCCAGCGAATTACGCGCCGCCGACTGCATGCGCAGCACCTCGATGCGCCGTTCGTCCTGATAGCGCTGGAAGGCCGCCTCCATGGTCGGCTCGGAATGGAGATAGTCGGCGAGCGCAATGGCGCTGTCGAAGGCGAGCCGCGAGCCCGAGCCGATCGAGAAATGACTGGTCGCGGCGGCATCGCCCATCAGCACGATGTTGTCGTGATACCAGCGCTCACAGATCAACCGCGGAAACTGCATCCACACCGCCGAACCGCGCAGGTGCGTGGCATTCGACATGAGATTGTGCCCGCCGAGATGAGCGGCGAAGATGCGCTCGCAAGTCGCGATCGTGGCCTCCTTCGACATCGCCGCAAAACCCCAGCGGTCCCATGTCTGGGGCAGGCACTCAACGATGAAGGTCGCGGTCTCGGCATCAAACTGGTAGATGTGCGCCCACACCCAGCCATGCTCGGTCGGCTCGAAAATGAAGGTGAAGGCGTCGTCGAATTTTTGCTGCGTGCCTAGCCACACGAACTTGCAGCGGCGCAGGTCAATTTCGGGCTTGAAGACCTCGGCATATTCGCGCCGCACCAGCGAATTGATGCCATCAGCGGCAACCACCAGATCGTAATCTTCGCGGTAGGCCTCGGCGGTCTTGAATTCGGTCTCGAAGCGTAAGTCGACACCGAGCTCGCGAGCGCGCTGCTGCAACAGGATCAGCATGGATTTGCGCCCGATGCCAGCAAAGCCATGCCCGCCCGATACCGTGCGCACGCCGTTGTGAACCACGGCAATGTCGTCCCAGTAGACAAAGCTGGCGCGGATCGCATCGGTGCTCTTGGCATCGTTCTTCTGCATGCGACCGAGTGCATCGTCCGACAGCACCACGCCCCAGCCAAACGTATCGTTGGCGCGGTTGCGCTCCAGCACCGTCACTTGGTGAGCCGGATCGCGCAGCTTCATGGAGATCGCGAAGTAGAGTCCAGCGGGACCACCTCCGAGGCAGAGAATATTCATGCCCGATCCTCCGCGACAGCGCATACCTGCGAGGCTGCCACCATCGTGGAGAAACTTCAAGTTTGAAGTATCGGGCTTGAATTTTCGCCATGATCGATGATCATGCGGTTTATGGATGAGCTTCTGATCGATACTCAACCGGGCTGGGTTCGCCTGACCCTGAACCGGCCGGCGGCGCGCAATGCGCTGACGACGACGATGTTGGCTCGGTTGGCTGACGAAATGGACCGACTGACGGTGGATAGAACCTGCCGCGTCGTGCTGATCCGCGGGGCGGGTGGCCACTTCGCGGCCGGCGCCGATATCGGCGAGATCGAAGCCAAGGGCACGGCCGAGGGGAGGGTGGATCCGCGCAAAGGTTACTGGGCGTCCATCGGGACCTTTCCAAAGCCGTTGGTCGCGGCAGTCGATGGCTTTTGCCTCGGCGGCGGATTTGAACTGGCCTTGATGGCGGACTGCCTGGTGCTCGGCGAGACCGCGCGCGTTGGGCTGCCGGAGACCAATCTTGGCATCATTCCTGGCGCGGGTGGCTCACAGCGGCTGTTGGCTCTGGCCGGTCGGGCGCGTGCCCTGCGAATGGTGCTGACTGGCGAAATCATCGATGCGGCGACAGCCGAATCCTGGGGCATCGCCGGTTGGCGGGTTTCGGGCTCGGCCCTGCCTCCGGCCGAGGCTCTGTGCGCGACGTTAGCTGGCCGCGCTCCCTTGGCATTGGCGGCCGCCAAGCGGGCGATTCGCGAGGGCGAGGTGGGCGCACTGGCCTTTGCGACCGAACGCGCCAGCTTCGAAGCTCTGCTCGACAGCGCCGACAAGCGCGAGGGGATTGCCGCCTTCCGCGCCAAGCGCAAACCGGAGTTTCGCGGCGAATGAACGGCAAACCCGTCATTGGTGTGATTGGCCTTGGCACCATGGGTCTCGGCATCGTCCAGGTTTATGCGCAGGCAGGGTTCGACGTGTTGGCGACGGATGCCCAGGCGCCCACGCGTGCCAGCGCGTTTTCGCGATTGGCCGCCGTGCTGGAACTCAGAGTTGCTGCTGGTAAGCTCACAGCTGAGGCTCGCGATACAACGCTCGCGCGGCTGGCAGTTGTCGACGGACCACAGGCGATGGGGGCCGCCGATCTGGTGATCGAGGCGATCATCGAACAGCTGGAAACCAAGCAGGCGCTGTTGGCCGCGTTGGAAGCCGCCGTGTCTGCGCAGGCGGTGCTGGCTACCAACACATCGTCGTTGTCGGTCGCAGCTATTGCTCAAGGGTTGGCGCATCCGACGCGTGCGCTCGGCTTGCATTTCTTCAACCCTGCGCCCGCGATGAAACTGGTCGAACTGGTCGCTCATTCCGGTACCAGCGCACAAGCACTGGCTCTCGCTCGCTCCGTGACCGAAGCGGCCGGTAAGATCGTGATCGCCTGCCGCGACCGGCCGGGCTTCATCGTCAACCGCTGTGCGCGGCCGTTCTACGGCGAAGCCATGGCGTTGCTGGAAGAGGGCCGCAGCCCCGCCGATATCGATGCCGCCATGTTGGCTGCGGGCTATCGCATCGGCCCGCTCAGCCTGATTGACCTGATCGGCGCCGATATCAGCCTCGCCGCCAGTCAGGGGCTGTCCGCGGCAATGGGCGGGCATCCGCGCTACCATGTCTTTTCAGCCCTGAAAGCTCAGGTCGCCAAGGGCGATCTTGGCCGCAAATCGGGGCGCGGCTTCCTGTTTCCGCAACAGCCCGGCGCGGCACCGGCCGATGCCGCGGCGATCGCCTTGCGGATCGAGGCCATGCTCGCCAATGAGGCGGCGAGCCTGCTGGCCGAAGGCGGGATCGACGAAGCGGGCATCGATCAAGCCATGCGGCTCGGCTTGAACTTTCCGCGCGGTCCCTTCGAAGCAGCGCGGACGCATGGTCTGGCGCGGATCCGCGCTAAGCTGATGGCGCTGGAGGAAGCAGCTCCGCCGCATCTGAAGGGGCGCTATGCGATTTCCCCGATGCTGGGGGCGATGCCATGATCGAGGTTTTCATCTGTGGTGGCAAACGCACTCCGGTCGGCCGCCATGCTGGCGCGCTCGCTTCGGTGCGGCCCGACGATCTCGCTGCCCATGTCATCGATGCGGTTCTCGCCGGCGCCGCCTTGCCGGTTGATGAAGTCATCTTCGGCTGCGCCAACCAGGCCGGCGAGGACAACCGCAACGTCGCCCGCATGGCGGTGCTGCTGTCGCGCCTGCCCGACACGGTACCAGCGCTCACCGTCAACCGGCTGTGTGCCAGTGGTCTTGATGCGGTGATCGTTGGCGCCCGTTCGATCGCTAGCGGCGCTGCTGAGGTGGTGATCGCCGGTGGCGTCGAGAGCATGAGCCGCGCACCCTTCGTGATGCCGAAAGCCGACATTGCCTTCTCGCGCAAAGCCGAGATCTACGACAGCACCATTGGCTGGCGCTTTGTACACGAGCGGATTGCCGCCACCCATGGCATCGACTCGATGCCGGAGACAGCTGAGAACGTCGCTGCCGAGTTCGGCGTTTCGCGCGCCGACCAGGATGCCTACGCGCTGCGCAGCCAAATGCGCCACGCCGCAACCTGGCATGCCGCCGACATCGCGCCGGTTGTGCTGCCCGGAAAGAAGGGCGATGCAACTGTCGTTGCCGCCGACGAACATCCACGGCCAACCACGATCGAGAAACTCGCGGGCTTACCCACGCCGTTCCGTAACGGCGGGACGATTACTGCGGGCAATGCGTCAGGCGTCAATGATGGAGCGGCAGCGCTGATCCTGGCATCCGGCGCGGCCGTGGCGCGGCACGGCCTCACGCCACTGGTGCGCATTGGCAACGCCGCAAGTGCTGGCGTCGCACCGCGGTTGATGGGGATTGGCCCAGTCGCGGCCCTGGCACGGCTGAGCGCGCGCACCGGTCTTGATCCCAAGGATTTCGATGTGATCGAATTGAACGAGGCTTTCGCTGCACAGGTTCTCGCCTGCACCCGCGCCTGGGGCCTCGCTGACGATGCCCCGCATGTGAATAGCTATGGCGGCGGCATCAGCATCGGCCATCCGCTCGGCATGTCCGGTGCGCGGATAACCTGGGCCGCCGCCCGCCGCTTGCACGAGACCGGCGGGCGGAACGCCCTCGTCACCTTGTGCGTCGGGGTCGGCCAAGGCGTGGCGTTGGCGCTGCACGCGGTGTGACAGAGGCGAAGGCGGCGAAAGGGTCGGCCGTCAGGAGCGCGCCATGCCGCGCTTGCGCGTTGGAAAGCTGGCTGCATTGACAGCGCCACTCCAAACACCGCATTTGTCCAGACAACATTTTTCCTTCTCCCCGTGGGAGAAGGAAGTGTCGCGCCGAACGTCAGTGCTGATAAATTGAATCACCCGCATCGGACACAACCATGTACCCCCGCCGCAGTTTTCTGTTCGCACCGGGCAGCAAGCCGGATCTGTTTTCCAAGGCGATCGCGACCGGGGCAGATGTGGTGTGCGTCGATCTCGAAGATGCCGTTGCACCGGCACTGAAGGCAGCGGCGCGAGCCCCAAGCGTCGCATTCCTGGCCGCTGGTGATGGGAAATGTGAGCGGGCCCTGCGCATCAATCCGGTCCGCAGCCTCGACGGTGCGCGCGACCTGGCGGCGCTGGCCAACCATGCGCCGATCGTCGGCGGCTTGCTGGTCCTGACCAAGGTCGACGACGCCGAGGAACTGCGCATCATCGATGCGCTGCTCACCGAACTCGGCTCCGGCCTCGAACTCATCCCGCTGATCGAGACTGCCCGCGGGCTCGACGCGGTGATGGAAATTGCGTCCGCCCCACGGGTCGCCTGCCTGCTGTTCGGCGCTGTCGATCTGGCCGCCGAGCTTGGAATCCCAATCGAACATGAACCACTGCTGTATGCTCGCTCGCGATTGGTACACGCCGCAAAGCGTGCAGCGGTCGGCGTGTTCGATGTACCAAGCCTGGATTTCCGCAATCTCGAGGGCGTGCGCGCCGAGAGCGAAGTGGCCAAGCGCCTAGGCTTCACCGGCAAAGCGGTTTTGCATCCCTCGAACGTCGCTGTCGTCAACGACGTGTTCACGCCGAGCATCGCCGAGATTGCCCAGGCCGAGGCCGTTATCGCAGCCTTCAAGGCAAGCCCGACCGGCTTGGTGGTCCTCGACGGCAAACTGATCGAGAAACCGGTGGTGCGGGCCAGCGAGCGCGTGCTCGCGCGGGCACAGGCGATGCGCATGACCTAGCGGGGGGCCGGGAAACCATGGTTCAGACGCCAAAGGAAATCGGCCCGCAGCGCTATCGCGCGGCCTTCGGCCGGTGCTACGAAGACTTCTGGGATGGCGATGCCTGCTGCCACCGGCCAGGCCACACCATTGGCGAGGCCGACAACACCTGGCGTTGTGACGCATTCAATTTATGCCGATCAGTGTCATCCTCGGGCACCAACGAGGTGGACGAGGCACAAAATCCGGGAATAAGGCTTGGCATGCCTGGGTGTCCAGGGACGCCATGCCGGGTTGCGCGACGGTGGGAGCCCGGTTGGCCGATGCCAATCTTCGGGTCGAGGTCGCGATGATCCCCACGAAGTCGCGCAACCATGCGCTGGTTTGACACATCGAGCGGTACGGCTCGGCGATGCGTTGCCTCTCTCCCATTACCCCTAAACTCGGGAACGTCGGTCCATGCCCAAAGTTGAAATCCTCCTGATTGCTCCGCTGACGGATGCTGACCATGTGGCGCTCGATCGCGACTTTACGGTGCATCGGCTTTGGCCCCAGGACGACAAGGACGCATTCATCGCGTCGGTTGCCCAGAACATCCGCGCCGTTGTCACGCGCGGCGATTTCGGCGCATCTGCCAAGTTGATCGCGAGCCTGCCGAAGCTCGAGATCATCGCCTGTTTCGGCGTCGGCACGGACGCCATCGATCTGCCGGCGGCGCGCGCCCGCAGCATCCCCGTCACCATCACCCCGGACATCCTGACCGACGACGTGGCCGACATCGGCATGGCGCTGATGCTGGGTATCCTGCGCAACGTCGTTGCCGGTGATCGCCACGTGCGCACGCTGAAATGGCCCGACGGCCCCCTGCCACTCACCGTCGGCCTGAAGGGCAAACGGCTGGGCATCTATGGGCTTGGCAAAATCGGCATGGCGTTAGCCACGCGCGCGGCAGCTTTCGGGATGCCGATTGCCTATCACAGCCGCAAGCCCCGGCGCGATGCGGCGTATCCTTTCCATACCTCGCTAGTGGAACTGGCCAAGGCCTCCGACATCCTGGCGGTTTGCGCGAGTGCGACCGCAGAGACCCAAGGCACCGTCAATGCTGCCGTGCTGGAGGCGCTTGGCCCCAAAGGTTATCTCATCAACGTTTCGCGCGGTAGCGTGGTCGATGAGCCAGCGCTGTTGACCGCCCTGGAGCAGCGCACGATCGCCGGCGCCGGTCTCGATGTGTTTCTCAACGAGCCGCGCATCGATGCGCGCTTCATGGCGCTCGACAATGTGATGCTGCAACCTCATCAGGGCAGCGGCACCTTCGAGACCCGCGCCGGCATGGGGCAACTGGTGCGCGACAACCTCGCGGCGCACTTTGCCGGCAAGCCGCCGCTCACGCCTGTCGGCTGACCAACCGCCAAAGTACGATCATGTTTGCCGGAAACGGTTGGTAGTGCGGAAGATGTAGGGGCGAGACTTGTCTCGCCCTCGTGCAGCTTGCGGTGGTTATCGTGGGCG
>JANLQJ010000397.1:0-34149 GCA_031367715.1 Hyphomicrobiaceae bacterium
AGTGCGCCCGTCTAGCTGCGCGGCAAGCTCTTGGACGGGCGCACCGCTGTGCGCCCCTCCACTTGCGAGCACGAGTCAAACGATAGGTTGGCCGGTATCAATTGCCCCATTCCCCCCTTCCTCAGTCGACCGCATCGGTTCGGTGGCGGAACTGGGACACTCGGCGGCCGTGCTCTGATGCCAACCACCGTGTTGCGGCGCTTCGTTAGCATCGGGCGGGAGGACGGCTCGGCTGGCTGGTTGATCTGGCGCTTGTGCCAGCGCAACGGACGGACCGGCAACGCGCCATCGACCCGGATCCCGTCGGTACCTTGGCAGCGAACCCGTGGCCCAATTTGGCGATACCCGGCGGTATCTCGGCCGTAAATGATCTGTAACCGGCGTTGGCACGGCGCAAACTGGATGCAACGCGACGATAACAGGGTCATGCACGGCAGAAAAGTTACGTTTCGGGGCATTTCGGAATCGCTCAAATGGCTCACGAGTCACGCGCCGCCATCATGCGGTTAGCCATGACGGGGTTAAGCCATGCGAAAATTGCAGAGTGCGCAACGCATCGGGCATGCTCTCTCGATCGGTTTTGAGCCCGCGCGCTCGCGCGATTGACAACCGCCCAGTCCTGGCGATGACTTGAAGTCTCACTGTCATCAAAAGGCCAGCCCATGCCCCTGCACTTCCCCAAATCCGAACTCGCGGCCCGCCGCGCGCGCGCCTGCGCGCAGATGCAACAGGACGGCCTCGACGGGCTGCTGATGTTCCGCCAGGAGTCGATGTACTATCTCACCGGCTACGACACCTTCGGCTTTGTCTTCTTCCAGTGCCTCTATCTCTCGGCCGATGGCGCGACGCGCACGCTGCTCACCCGCGTGCCGGATCTGCGTCAGGCGCGATTTACCTCCGACATTGAGGACATCCGCATCTGGCGCGATCGCGACGGGGCCGATCCAGCGCGAGATCTGCGCGCGATCCTTGAGGAGCACGGCTGCAAGGGCAAGCGGCTTGGCGTCGAATATGATGCTTACGGATTGACAGCGTCGAACGGTAAGCGGCTGGAGGCGGCGCTGGCTGGGTTCTGTACGCTGACGGATGCTTCGATGCTGGTCAGCAAGTTGCGGTTGATCAAGAGCCCGAAAGAGATCGAGTATGTGCGCCGCGCCGCGGTGTTGGCCGATGATGCCTATGATGCCGCCGTCGCGCTGGCCAAGCCCGGCGCCTTCGACGGCGACATCTCGGCGGCGATGCATTCGGCGATCCTGCGTGGCGATGGCGACGAGCCGGCCAATGAATTCATCGTCGGCTCCGGGCCGGGCGCGCTGCTTGGGCGCTACCAGTCGGGTCGGCGGCACTTGAGCGCAAATGATCAGCTGACGTTGGAATGGGCGGGAACGTTCCGCCACTACCACGCCGCCATGATGCGCACGTTTGCGATCGGCAAGCCGCCGGCGCGGCAGGCGTTCATGCACAAGACCGCGCTTGATGCCCTTGGCGCGTGTGAAGAGCAGTTGCGGCCCGGCAATGCTGTCGGCAGCGTGTTCGATGCTTACGCGCGCGTCTGCGATGCCGCCGGCCTGAAGGACCACCGCTTCAACGCCTGCGGCTATTGCCTCGGGACCACCTTTGCACCCAACTGGATGGACTGGCCGATGCTGTATGCGGACAATCCAGTGGTGTTACAGCCCGGCATGGTGTTCTTCATGCACATGATCATCTTCGACAGCGACGCCGGGTTGGCGGTGACGCCGGCCAGGACTTATCTGGTCACTGAAACGGGCAATGAATCGCTGTCGCGGTCGCCTTTCGAACTGCAAGTCGCTTGAAGGTTTGAGGCCACAGGCAACAATCCATCGGATCGGAGTTATGCCATGCTGAAACTTTATGACATGGAACGCAGTGGAAATTGCTACAAGGCACGGCTGACGCTGTCGCTGCTTGGCTTGGAATACAGCAAGCAGACGGTGGATCTGAGCAAGAAGGAACAACTGGAGCCGTGGTTCCTCGCCATCAATCCGCTGCACCATGTGCCGGTATTGGACGACAACGGAACGATTGTTCGCGATAGCGGCGCGATCCTGGTGTATCTCGCGGTCAAGCACGATGCGGCGCGAGCGTGGTATCCGACCGATGCCAAATCGATGGCCGAAACCCAGCAATGGCTGGCCTACGCCAACAACGAGATTCTCAACACCCTCGCCACCGCTCGCGCCATCGCCATCGGTCTGCGTCCTGGCAATCTGGCAGAGTCACAGGAGAAGGCGCGTGGCACGCTCGCCCACCTCGAAGCTAACCTGAAGGGGCGCAATTGGCTGGCCACGGACCGACCGACGATCTCGGATATCGCGTGTTATCCGTATGCAGCTCTTGTCAAGCAGGCGGAAATTTCGCATGATGCCTACCCCGCCATCGCAGCCTGGTGCAAGCGGATCGAGGGGCTGAAAGGCTATCTCGCGCTGCCCGCCCATCCCGCCGTCAAAGCGTAAGATATGAGCCGGATATCCAGCGAAACTGCCCTTGCGGTTGAAACGGAACGCCGCCGCTGGCACACCCTGCTGGCGGCGGTTGCATCGGTCACGGTGTTCGGCTTTGCGCTCGGAGAAATGTTTCCGCTGCTCTCGCTGATCATGGAAAAGACGGGCATGAGCCCGGCCATGATCGGCTTCAACACGGCCATGCAGCCGGTCGGAATTTTGCTCTCGGGGCTGATCGTTCCGCCGTTGACGCGAGCGTTCGGGACCAAACGGGTGCTGTTGGTGGCCGCTGCCGTCGCAGCCTTCATCGTGCTGCTCTATCCGTTCGTGCCAATTGTCTGGGGCTGGTTCCTGTTGCGCATATTGCAAGGTATCGCCGTATCGACGCTGTTTTCCATCAGCGAGGCCTGGATCGTTCAGTCGGCGGACGGTGAATACCGCACGCGTGTGATCGCCATCTATTCGAGTATCCTGGCGGCCAGCTTTGGCCTCGGCCCGGCGCTCATCGCGGCCACCGGCATCGAGGGTTTCATGCCGTTTGGCATCGGCGCCGTCGTGTTGCTAGCCGCAACGCTGCCGGTCTTTTCGCTGAAGCCGCCAGCCATCACTCATGATGCGGCCGATGGCCCTGCGATGTCAATGTTCGGGCTGTTCCTGCGTGCGCCGGTTCTGCTCTTGTCCGTCGTCGTGTTTGCGCTGTTTGACGCGGCCTGCCTGGGTTTCCTGCCGGTCTACGCGCTGCGCCGCGGCCTCACTCAGGAAGCCGCCGCCCTCAGCTTGACCATCCTTGTGCTGGGCAATATAGCCTTGCAGTTCCCGATCGGCTGGCTGGGCGATGTGCTGCCAAAACGCGCGGTGATGACAGCATGCGTGGCGGTCACCGCCGTGTTCACCGCCATGCTGCCGCTGGTGATCGGCACGCCGCTGCAATGGGTCATACTGATCATCATAGGATCGTCCTCGTCCGGGATCTATACCATGGCACTGTCAGAAGTCGGCGAACGCTTCACGGGCGCCGAGTTGGTCACCGGCACCGCGGCCATCGCCAGCATGTGGGGCCTGGGCGCGCTGATCGGGGCGCTGCTCACCGGCTGGGCTATGCAGACTTTCGGCCCGGATGGCTTTCCCTTTGTCATCGCCCTGGTGATGGCACTGTTCGTCGTCGTGATCTTCTGGCGCGAGAATTGGAAGCGAACACATCGGCCGTAGGGTGCAATAGGCCCAATTTTTGGCTGTATTGCACCTCTTTGTATGCCCAAGCTGCGGGACAGTGTGGCCCCCAAAAAAAGTCGCCCATTGCATCTTGCGGTTCGACGATCCGTCGTCTGATCATAAGGTCTGATCGGTCAGGCGTGCCAGCGATTCCTCGCGACCAAGACTGGCCAGCACATCGAAGATGCCCGGCGAGGTGGTTTTTCCGGTGAGCGCGGCGCGCAGCGGTTGCGCCAACTTGCCGAGCTTTAGGCCGGCGGCCCCGGCATACGCCTTGACGGCGGCCTCCAGCGAAGCGGCGTCCCAATCGTTGGCCTTAGTCAATACGCCGAGCATGCCCTTCAGCGCCGCTCTGCCCTCGTCCGCAAGTAACAGTCGTGCATCTTCGGTCAATGCGATGGGGCGCTGTGAAAACAAATAGGCGGAATTTTCCATCAGCTCCTTCAGCGTCTTAGCCCTTGCCTTTAGGCCGGGCAATGCGGACCTGAGGCGGTTCCAATCATCTTGGCTCATCGGCTCGGGCCAGCCTTGATGCGGTCCCGGAACATCCCACAGTGTCTTAAGAGCAGCTTCCAACTCCTCATCCGAAGCCTCACGCATATAGTGGCCGTTGACGTTGGCCAGCTTGGTGAAATCGAAGCGCGCCGGGCTGCGGCCGATGGCCGGCAGATCGAACCATTCCAGCATTTGCGCATCCGACATGATCTCGTCATCGCCGTGCGACCAACCGAGCCGGACGAGGTAGTTGCGCAAGGCCGAGGGCAGATAACCCATGGCGCGATAGGCCTCGACGCCGAGCGCGCCGTGGCGCTTGGAGAGCTTGGCGCCATCCGGCCCGTGAATCAGCGGGATGTGCGAGAACGACGGCCGCGGCCAGCCCATCGCGACGTAGATCTGCGATTGCCGCGCCGCGTTGGTAAGGTGATCGTCACCGCGGATGATGTGGGTCACGCCCATGTCGTGATCATCGACGACCACGGACAGATTATAGGTCGGGTTGCCATCGGCGCGCAGGATGATCAGGTCATCGAGGTTCTCGTTCTTGAACACAACGCGGCCCTGCACCTGATCGTCGATCACGGTCTCGCCGGTGCGCGGTGCCTTGAAACGGATGGCCGGCTTCACGCCCGCCGGAGCGTCCGTTGGCGGACGATCGCGCCATGTGCCGTCATAGACCGGCGACTTGCCCGCGGCGCGTGCTGTCTCGCGCATTTGCTCCAGCTCGGCGGGCGAGCAGTAGCAGCGGTAGGCATGTCCTGAAGATAAAAGCGCCTGGGCGATCTCCTGGTGTCGTTTGGCCCGGGCAAACTGGAAAGTGGGTTCTCCATCCCAGGTGAGCCCAAGCCAGTTGAGGCCGTCAAGTATGGCAGAAACGGCCGCATCCGTCGAGCGCTCGCGGTCGGTATCCTCGATGCGGAGCAGGAATTTGCCGCCGCGGCTGCGGGCGTACAGCCAATTGAACAGGGCCGTCCGGGCGCCGCCGATATGCAGATAGCCGGTTGGCGACGGCGCGAAGCGGGTGACGATCTGATCGGGCATGTCGAGGGCCTTTGACGACTTGAGCTGAAGCTGACCGGCAGTCTGTCGGCAGGTTGCGTAACCGGGCGTGCTCTAGCACGAGATGCTCGGGCTGAGTAAGGCCGATTGGCCTCGGACGTACCATGGGTGTGTTGAGTGCACGGGCCGAGTTGTGGCTCGCCGGCGCGACCAGCGTCACGCCGGCGCTGGCTTGGCGTCGCCTGTCGCGCCGCAGCATCGGCATGCTCGACGTTGCGGGCCTGTTGGATGCCGAGCAGGATCGCTGGTTTCTCTGGGTGCCGGTGTTTGTCGGCATCGGTATCGGCTGCTACTTCGCGGCGCCGGTCGAACCGGTCTGGATCATCGCCCTGGCGCCGCTGCTGGCCGCCGCCGGGCTGAAGCTGACCGCGCGGCGTGGCGTTTTCGCGCTGGCCTCGACGGGTGCGCTGCTGTCGGTCGCGATCGGTTTTGCGGCCGCCAAGGCGCGGGTCGAGTGGATGCGGGCGCCGGTGGTGCACTTCTCCAAGCGCATGCAGACAGTGCATGGCTGGATCGAGGTGGTGGAGCGGCGCGGCGACAAGGGCATACGTCTGACGATCCGTGTCGCCAGCATCGAAGGGTTGGCAACCGAAGCAACACCTCTGCGAGTGCGCGTTACCTCCCGTTACGGCAATATCGGTGTGTTGGCCGGCGATGGCGTGAAGCTGCGTGCCATGCTGCAACCGCCGCCGCCGCCGTCCGAACCTAATGGCTATGACTTTGCAAGGCAAGCCTGGTTCGCAGGGGTTGGCGGGGTCGGCTTCTCGATCGGTCGGCCGCTGCCCGATCCCGCGTTGTCGGGGATGCCGTGGTGGACGGCAGTGAGGACCACTTTCGAGCGCATGCGCGAGGACATCAGCATGCGCATCACGGCGGCGCTGCCGGGGCCGAGCGGTCTGGTCACCGACGCGTTGGTGACCGGAGAGCAAAAGAGCATTCCGCCCGAGATTACCGGGGCGCTGCGCGATAGCGGCTTGTCGCATATCCTGGCTATTTCGGGCTTGCAGATCACCATCATGGCAGGGGCTTTTTTTGGCTTGGCGCGGGGCGTTCTGGCCGCCTTTCCAAGCATCGCGCTGCGCTGGCCGGTCAAGAAGATCGCGACCGCCGCCGGGCTCGCGGGTGCCACCGTCTATGTCATCATGTCGGGTGCCGGCAGCGCCACCTGCCGGGCCTATGTCATGGTGGCGGTCAGCCTGCTGGCCGTGCTGCTCGACCGGCCGGGGCTGTCGATGCGCAACCTGGCGATTGCCGCGCTCTGCTTGATTATTCCCGAGCCCGAGACACTGCTCGATCCAAGTTTTCAGATGTCGTTCTCGGCGGTTGTCGCGCTGATGGCGGCCTATGAATGGGCCGGCAATTGGCAATGGCAAGCTGGCGGCGCCAAGGGCCGAACCGAGCGCAAGCCGAAAGCGGATGCCGGCACGCTGGCCTGGATTGCTTGGGGGGGCGGCCTGTTTGCGCGCATTTTGCGAGAGACCTTCGCTGCGACCACCATTGCCACGCTGGCGGTGGCGCCGTTCTCGCTGTTCACCTTCCACCGGCTGCCGGTTTACGGCATTCTCGCCAACATCCTGGCCGAACCGCTGTTCAATCTCGTCATCATGCCTTTGGTCGCCGTGGTGCTGGCGGCGATGCCGTTCGGTCTGGAGGCTTGGCCGCTGCTGCTGGTCGACCAGTGCGTTGGGCTGATGCTGGCGATTGCGCGCTGGGTGGCGGCCATGCCCGGCGCGCTGGTGCTGGTGCCGCAGATGCCGGTGCTTGCGCTCGGCACCATGACGTTTGGCGGCGCATGGTTGTGCCTGTGGCGTCAGACGTGGCGCTATCTGGGGCTCATCCTGGTTGGCTTCGGCATGTTGCTGGCGGTACGGGGCCAAGCCGCCGACATCCTGATCGGGCGCGAAGGCACGCCGATTGCCATCCGGTTGGCCAATGGCGAGCTTTCGGCGTTGCCAGGCAAGGGCGGCAGGTTCGAGTTGACGCAATGGCTGGAGGCCGATGCCGACGGCCGCGCAATCGAATTATTGCGCAGCGGTGAGGGCTTTCGCTGCGATGGACTGGGCTGCACCGCGCTGGTCGGCGGCAAGCTCCTGGCGATCTCGGATGCGCCCGCCTCCTTGGCCGACGATTGCGCGCACGCCTCAATTCTGATCCTGCGCTATCGTCAGCCCACGCCGTGTCCCGGCCCGGCCCTGGTGCTGGACGCCCGCGACCTGCGGGCCGGTGGCGCCCATGCCATCCGAATAGTCAGTGGACGTCCTGTCATCGAGACGGCGGCGGCTGGCCGTGGCGACCGGCCCTGGGCCGAGGCGCCGCCGCGGCATGCCGCATCGTCGTTGGTCGAGGACTTTGCGACGCCCGGTTGGCAGCACGGAGTCAGAAAGAGAGCCGCAAGACGTTTGCCGCTCAACCCTGCGGCAACCTCTGCGATACTGCCGCTAAGTCACCGCAAACACAAGCAGAAGCCAACTCCGACTTGGCCGGCTCCGACACAACCTAGCCCGCAAAGTCCCGAGCCGCCGATGTCCGCCGTGCCGCCACGGTCCGCAGGTCGGGCCGTGGCGAGTGCTCGGTGACAGTCATTTGCTACCTGCAAGACTCGTCATCCTGGCGAAGGGTGGGATGACGAACCTTCGGGAACCATTTGTCTGCGTTGGAACATTAGTAGCGCCGGATCAGGCCGACCAGGGTGCCTTGCACGTCAACCTGATCGGGGCCGAAAATGCGGGTTTCATAGGCGGGATTGGCCGCTTCCAATGCAATCGAGGCGCCCTTGCGCCGCAAACGCTTCAAGGTTGCCTCCTCGCCCATCACCAGCGCGACCACGATGTCGCCGCTGCCGGCGGTATTGCCGCGCTTAATGATGACCACGTCATCTTCAAGGATGCCGGCGTTGATCATCGAATCGCCTTTCACTTCGAGCGCGAAATGCTCGCCGCCGATCACCATGTCGGGCGGCACCTCGATGTCGTAGGCATGATTCTGGATCGCCTCGATCGGCACGCCAGCGGCAATGCGGCCCATCACTGGCACTGAAACCGCGCCGCGATAGTCGTTCGCCTTAGGCAGCGGGGCATTGCGGTTGGCAGCACCCTGGATCAGGCTCGGCTTGAATGCGCTCTTAGCCGCCGCGCCGTTCGCTTGGGCCGCCTCAGCCGTCCTGCTGGCGGGCCCAGCGTTGTTCATTGACTCCGGCAGCTTTACCACCTCCAGCGCCCGAGCCCGGTGTGGAAGGCGTCGGATGAAGCCGCGCTCCTCCAGCGCCATGATCAGCCGATGGATGCCGGACTTGGACTTCAGATCCAGTGCCACCTTCATCTCGTCGAACGAGGGAGGGACACCCGTTTCGGTCAGCCGGTTATGGATGAACAGCAGCAGATCCCTCTGCTTGGCAGTGAGCATTGGCGGCTCCGCAATCGGTTGTGGTTTGACAAAAAGTCTACGCCTGCACAAAGAGTGAACAGGACTATAGATGTTCGTACAATGTTCCGCAACGAAAATCTTTGACGCGTTGAAAAGAAATCTGCCGCCCTAAGAGATCACCGGTCTTGCCACCAGATCGTTGCCTGCGCTAACCGGCATCCGACTATGCACCGGAACCGAGATTGCGGCGATCACGGACAATACCACAAAGGCAGCAGCCAGGTCCCACACATCCAGAGCATTTGTTCCCCGGATGGTTTCCGACGCCTCGATGATCAGGGCCGCAGCGGCCACCCCGAGCGACCCCGCAAGTTGTTGTGTCACGCTCGCTAGGGTCGTGGCGGCGCTGAGATCGGGCTGCTCGACGTCGGCAAAAGTGATGGCATTGAGGGCGGTGAACTGCAGCGAGCGCAGGAAGCCGCCAGCGAGCAGCACCAGCAGGATGACCAGATGCGGCGTGCTGGCACTGAACAGCGCCGTGACGGCCATCAGCACGGCGCTGACCAGACCATTCAGCATCAGCACACGCCGGAAACCGAAGCGGCGCAGGATGGGATGGGCGGTGGTCTTCATCAGCAGGGCGCCGGCGGCTGCGGCGAAAGTCAGCGATCCAGCGGCGAACGGTGTCAGGCCAAAGCCCAACTGCAGCAGCAGCGGCAGCAGGAATGGGATGGCGCCGATGCCGATGCGGAACCAGGCTCCTCCGACCACGCCGGAGTAAAAGGCCGGATTGGCCAGCAATTTCAGATCCAGGATCGGATGGGCAATGCGCCGGGCGTGCCGCAGATAGGCAATTGAAAACAGCGCGCCGACGGCCATCAAGCCAAGCGGCCAGAGCAGCGATAGCGCGGCGCGTCCGATCAGGGTGACACCGAACAACAGCGTGCTGAGCGCTACCGAGGAGAGCAGAAAGCCACTCCAGTCGAACGATTCGCGGCGCTCCTCCTTGACCTCCGGCAACAGCAGATAGGCCAGGATCAAACCCAGAACGCAGACCGGAACATTGATCCAGAAGATCCAGCGCCAATGCCAATAGGTGGTGATGTAGCCGCCCAACGGCGGACCGATCACTGGGCCGATCAGGGCCGGCACGGTGAGATAGGTCAGCGCCTGCAACATTTCGTGACGCGGCACCAGGCGCAGGATGATCAGCCGGGCCACTGGCACCATTAGGGCGCCGCCGACCCCCTGCAACATGCGAAAGCCGATCAGCGCATTGAGTGATTGCGACAAGCCGCAGCCGATCGAGCCGAGCGTGAACACCACCATCGCCGACTGGAAAATGACGCGGGCACCGAAACGGTCGGCGGCCCAGCCGCTGATCGGGATGAAGACGGCGAGGCTGAGCAGATAGGACGTGAACGCCAATTTGAGCGTGACCGGATCGGTGCCAAGCTCGCTGGCCATGGCCGGCAAGCTGGTAGCGATCACCGTCTGGTCCATGTTCTCCATGAACAGGCCGGCTGCCACCACTAGCGGAACAAGGCGCGATTGATTCAGCATTCGGGCAGGTTTGCCGATGCGGAGGTGGGAATGCAAGGGTGGTGCAAGGGGACGGTCGTTCGAAGACGCCAAATCGTGAATGCGTGCAATCGTGAAGTCGGGCGAACTTTCGACTTGGCGACTTCACCACGTCACGATTTCTCGTCTCTCTTCTCACGCCGCCGTTGCCACCGACTGCTGAATATCCTCCAGCGCCCGCTCGGCGGCGGACGCACCAAGCGCGATCAACTCGTCGGCGCGGTGGAAGTCGAAAGCGCCGAACGCTCCCAGGCGCGGCGTGATGGTGAAATCGGGCGGGTCGCCGGCCAGGCGCGAGCGCGCGATGCGGTCCTGGGTGATATTGAAGGCTTCCATCATCACGGTCGAGATGCCTGGACTGTCACCGCCATCGCCGAAGAACTGGCGATGCAGCAAGCGGAGCGCGCCGCCGCCCTTGGCGTTTTCGGGCAGTTTGGCCGGCTCGCGCAGCTCGTCCTCAAGGCCGAGCCGCAGGTCGGTCAGCACGGTACCCTTGCCGAACACGTCGTGCTGCAGGTTGACGGCGATGACAATGTTGGCGCCCAAGGCGCGGCACACCGATACCGGGATGGGATTGACGATGGCGCCGTCGAACAGCCAGCGGCCGTCGAGTTTCATCGGGCGGAAAATGCCCGGCAGCGCATAGGACGCGCGCATGGCGTCGACCAGGCTGCCGCGCGACAACCAGACCTCGTGACCGGTGCCGATCTCGGTCGCGACGGCAACGAACTTGCGCTCCAGCGCCTCGATCTGGGTACGGCCGAGATGCTTCTGCAGCAGCTCATTCAAGCGGTCACCCGAGATCAGGCCGGTGCCGGACATGTTGAAGTCGAGAAAGCCGAACACTTTTCGCCGCGTCAGACCGCGCGCGAAGTCTTCCAGCTCATCGAGCTTGCCGCCAACATAGCAGCCGCCAGCCACCGCGCCGATCGACGTGCCGGCCACGATATCGGGCCGGATGCCGGCCCTTTCAAGGGTCTTGAGCACCCCGATGTGGGCCCAGCCGCGGGCAACCCCGCCTCCAAGCGCCAATCCGATCTTGCCTCGTGCCATGGATCATCCTCGCCGTTGCGAGTGTGTGCAACTTGAGCCCGAAGTGCAAGGGGCGTGCCGAAGCGGGCATGGTTGGAGGGTCGGGGCAATCGATGGTATGGCACGACAGCAATTCTCAATGTGGGGCACGGCGTCTGAAGCGGGGCGAGACGTGTCTCGCCCGTGGTAAAACAGCCGCTGCGTGTGCCGTGTGGCGAGACGGGCGACACAAGTGTCGCCCGATTTGGTGTCCTGCCCCCACATTGAGAATTGCTGGCTTGCAGCCGCCCTGCCAGCGCACGCACGTCGCGCAAGGACAAGCACAGCTCTCCCCCCCCCAATGCCAAAGGCATCGCGGAATCAATTTTTTTTCTGGTCACTTGCGGCTCACCAGGGCCCGACCGGCGACGCACCGTCGACCCCGAACTCAGCCCCGGCGGCCGCCGTGCAGCAGCATCATGAAGCGCTGCTGCAACACGATGTCGTCGCGGAAGCTGCCGGTGAACTGGGTGGTGATGGTCGCCACATTCGGCTTGTGCACGCCGCGCAGGCTCATGCACTGGTGCACAGCCTCGATCATGACGGCGACGCCGCGTGGGGCCAGCGCCTCGTCGATGGCATTGACGATCTGGGCGGTCATGGTCTCTTGGGTCTGCAGGCGGCGGGCAAAGATCTCGACCACGCGCGCCAGTTTCGAGATGCCGACGACATTTTCTCCCGGCAGATAGGCGACATGTGCCTTGCCGATGAACGGGATCATGTGATGTTCGCAATGCGAATTGACGTCGATATCGCGCAGCATGACGATGTCGTCATAGCCGCCGACGTCCTCGAACGTGCGGTCGAGCGCTGCGATCGGATCTTCGTCATAGCCATTGAAGAACTCGCGATAGGAGTTGACCACGCGCTTGGGCGTGTCGAGCAGGCCTTCGCGGGTGGGATCGTCGCCAGCCCACGCAATCAACGTGCGGACCGCAGCTTCGGCCTCTTCGCGGCTTGGCCGCTTGGCCAGCACCCTCAGCGGCGCGCTAGCCTTACTGGTGCGGCCGGTCTTCTTCCTTGTGGCAATGGCATCCATGGAAACGTCTCTCCTGACGGCCTCGAAGGGAAACGAGCGCCGTTTATGCATCGGTCCGCCGAATGGCGGCAAACTATCCGGGTCTCGGCTCGAGGCGATGCGCCAAATCCGCTCAATCTGTGGCCGCGCGTTGAGCTGCGGTTACAATCGGCTGCGTCTGACCAGCCTTCGCCAAGCAACGGTAATAGGATATACATACTGCCCTTGGCGGTCGCAAGGCGGCCAATGGTACGATTTGCAAGAAAGCGATTGTCGATGACGGCGCTCGAAGATATTTACAGCCAGCGCATCCTGGAACTGGCCGCCAACAGCCTGCGCGGGCAGCGTCTGGTTGCGCCCGATGCGACTGCAACCGCGCATTCCAAGTTGTGTGGCTCAATCGTGACGCTGGACATCAAGATGCAGGGCGACCAGATCACCGACTACGGCCAGCAGGTGCGTGCCTGCCTGCTTGGGCAGAGCTCGGCGGCAGTGGTGGCGGCGCATGCGGTCGGTTCGACAACGGCGGAGCTGCGCGAGGTGGGCAGGCAGATGCGGGCGATGCTGAAAGAGGGCGGGCCGCCGCCGGGCGGCAAATGGGCCGATTTGGCAGCGCTGGAACCGGTCCGCGACGTCAAGGGCCGGCATGCGTCGACGCTGCTGGTGTTCGACGCGTTGGAAAAGGCGATTGGCGAGGTCGAGGCAAAGCGCAACATGCCGGCTGCAGCTGGTTGAGGAGGAGTGTTTCATGGCAGAAGTTATCGATCCCAAGACTGTCGAACCGATTCGCAAGACTGCTTATCCGAAGGTCTACGCCAAGGCAGTCGAGGGGAGGCTTAAGCGCAGACTGACCGAAGTGCTCGGTCTCACGCAGTTTGGTGTGAATGTGACGACACTAGAGCCCGGAGCCGCGTCGTCGCAACGCCATTGGCATGTGGCCGAGGACGAGTTCTGCTACATACTGGACGGCGAGTTGACGCTGATCACGAACGAGGGCGAGCAGGTGCTCGGGCCCGGAATGGCCATGAGCTTTCCAGCCAATGACGAGAACGGCCATCAACTGGTCAATCGTAGTGGCAAGCCGGCGACCTATCTGGAAATCGGCACCCGCTCGGGCGTCGAGCATGTGGTCTATCCGGATGTGGACATGAATCTGACCACCGCGAACGGCAAGTCGGTGGTGCGGCGCAAGGATGGCCGGCCCTGGGAGTGATGCGCCAATGACTTTGGCCGCCCGCCTCCTGAAGGCGCCGATCATTGCTTACCGCTACACGCTGTCGGGGATGATCGGCCGCCACTGCCGGCATCTGCCGACCTGCTCGGAATATGCGCTCGAAGCTATCGACCGCAACGGCGCGTGGCGCGGCTTCTGGCTGACGCTGGCGCGGGTGTGTCGCTGCAACCCATGGGGAAGCAGCGGCTATGACCCGGTGTCGGATGTTTCAGGCGAACACCACCTGTTCGCCCCGTGGCGTTACGGGCGGTGGCGGATCTGATCGGCTACGGGCCACGGCCCGACATCACCGCAGTTTTTCGCACATCTTGAACGGCCGTACGCTCTCGAAGGCACGGGCGGCCCGCAGCACCAGTGCATCGCTACCCAGCGGGCCGACCATCTGCAGACTGATCGGTAGGCCGGCGCGCGTGAAGCCGGCAGGACACGCGGTGGCCGGCTGCTGCGTCAGGTTGAAAGGATAGGTGAACGGTGTCCATGCCCACCAATCGGGACCCCAGGCGCCGGACGCAGGCGTGTCGCGGTCAGCCTCGAAGGCAGGCAGCGGCATAGTCGGCGTCACCAGCAGATCGAACTTTTCGTGAAAGCGCAGCATTGCCTCGTGCATGGCTGCCCGGCGCATGGTGGCGCGCAGGAAATCGGCGCCGCTGACCTTGCGGCCACGGTCAACCATCTTGAGGAAGCCCGGATCGCAGCCGGCACCGCCATCCTTGCCGTAACCGTCGAGGATGGCGGCGCTGCCGGCGCCCCATTGCGTCAGCAGCACCTCCTCCATGTCGTCCGGCAAGTCCGGATCGGCCTCGCTGATGTGAGCGCCGAGGGCGGCCAGATCTGCGACCGCCGTGCGGACGGCGGCATCGATCTCGGGGTCGACCTTGGGCACATGCTTGCCCAGACGCGGCGAGTAGGCGATGCGCAGGCCTGCGATGCCAGCGTCGAGGCCAATGCGGTAGTCCGGCACGGGTGAACGGTCGCAGCTGGCATCGAGCGCGTCGGGCGTGGCCATCACCGTCATCATCAGCGCCGCATCGCCGACCGTGCGCGTCATCGGTCCGAGCACGGCAAGTGTACCCATCAGCGAGGCGGGATAGAGCGGCACGCGGCCATAGCTGGGTTTGAGTCCGAAGCAGCCGGTGAAGGCAGCTGGGATGCGCACCGAGCCCGCGCCGTCGGTGCCGGTATGCAGCGCGCCCAGGCCCAGCACCGCCGCCACCGCCGCGCCGCCCGACGAGCCGCCGGAGGTGTGGCCGGTATCCCACGGATTGCGCGTGATGCCGGTCAACGGGCTGTCGGTGACGCCCTTCCAGCCGAATTCCGGCGTGGTGGTCTTGCCGATCAGCACGGCGCCCTGTTCGCGCAGCCGCGCCACGGCAGGCGCGTCGAAGGACGACGGCGTTGCATCGGTGAGTTTCGAGCCGCGCCGGGTCGGCCAGCCACGCACCGCGGTGAGGTCCTTGACGGTGCTCGGCACGCCATCGAGCAGGCCGGCCGGTTCGCCTCTGTGCCAACGCGTCTCGCTGGACTTGGCGGCCGCCAGCGCGCCCTCGGCGTCGAGATGGCAGAAGGCGTTGACAGTGCCATTCATGGTTTCGATGCGCGCCAACACTGCCTTGGTTGCTTCGACCGGCGATAGCGCCTTGCGCCGGAATTGCGTGATCAGGTCCGTGGCGGACCATTGCGTCGGGTCGGAGATCTTGGTCATGGCTTGGCAGCTCCGACCTGCTGTGGATCGTTTTCGAGGCGCACCGGCGCACCGTGCGGTGTGGCGTGGGCGGCGCGTTGCCAAGCTTCGGTGAGGTCGTGCAGCTCGCCGGTTCGGCTCAGCCCCTTGGCAGTCACGAGGTCCTCCAGCGCCGCGAGCCAATGCTGGTAGTAGTCGTCACCACTGGCCGACGCTCCTGCGATTTTGACCTGCGCCGACAGCGCCGCCGCCCATTCGGGCCAGGTGAATATGCCGTATTCGTGCAATGACACTGTCATGGCGAAGGCCTCGGCTTGCCAGGGTTCGGCAAACACCGGATCGCGCGGCAACTCGAACACGAACTCAGAGTGGTTCAAGATAGCTCTCCCAGGCATCGATACTTACGTCGAGGCTGGGATCGCCTTTGGCGCCCCACAGCTCCGTTCCCGCGAACACCACCGTATACAACCTTTGTGGCTGCTCGCCGCCGCCATGGGCGTTGCTGTCGGGATAGACAAAGCCGCCGTGCACCGTCTCGATGCGGCCGGTCTTGCCGCGCGCATAACGCGGCAGCCGCGTGTGGCCAGTGGGGTGCTCGTGGATCGTGCATACGGGCTGGCCGGCGGCAAACTTCGGCGGAACGGCAATGGCGCGATCCACCGGCCCACCCTTGGCCAGCGTTGCCGCTACGGCCGCTGCGGCGAGTGTCCGTTTCGGCTTGATGCCTTGCGTGAGATGTCGACCCTTGGCGAGTTCATCGGGCGTCACACAGCCGTGCCGGGTCAGCAGTTTCTCGACGCCCTTGATCCAGATCTCATAGTAGCTGGAGGAGAGATAATCGACCGGATGCAGGGTCTCGCGGGCGTACCGGCTTTCATCGAGAGTCCACTGCCCCATGGCGCCGCAGCAGAGCGTGACGCCGAGCGCCCGCGTCTCCCAAGGCGCATGGAATATCGGTTCGTTGGGCTCGGGCGCGACGGGTCCAAAGCCCATCTGGCCGCCAAGATCATGCGGCCCGTTCATGGTCGGTGCTCCGCTGCTGCGGGGGGCAAGGCCAGTCCGGTGCCGATCATGGCATCGCGGCTGACCAGAGCGGCAAGCTTATCTGCGCTCCAGCCTTGGGTGCCCGATGGCCGTTCTGGAACCACCAGATAACGCAGCTCGGCAGTCGAATCCCAGACGCGGATTTTCGTCTCCTTGGGAAGACTTAGCCCGAACTCGGCCAGCACGCCGCGCGGGTCGATGACGGCGCGTGAGCGGTACGGCGGCGCCTTGTACCAGACCGGCGGCAATCCCAGCACGGACCAGGGATAACAAGAGCACAGCGTACAGACGACCAGGTTATGCTGTTGCGGCGCATTGAACACGGCACGCATGTGCTCGCCCTGCCGGCCAGTGAAACCGAGCGAGGCGATGGCGGCGGTGGCATCGCGGGCGAGCCAATCGCGAAAGGCGGCATCAGTCCAGGCTTTCGCCACCACCGCAGCACCGTTGCGCGGCCCGATCTTGCTCTCATAGGTTTCCACTATGGCATCGATGGCGGCTGGATCGATCAGGCCCTTTTGCGTCAGGACCGTCTCCAGCGCCTTCACGCGCGCGGCCATCGGGCTGATCTGGCTGCCGTGGTCGTGGTCGTGATGGTGCCCGTGTTTGCTCGTGCTCATGCCGATGTTGCTCCTTTCGGGCTGCCATCGTAGCCTTCCATCTTCAGTGCGGCCAGGGTGATTCAATTCACGACTGTTGTCGGAGCGAGATTCCTTCTCCCATGGGGTGAAGGAAATAGTCGGCTTCCGCCTCGGGAGTCGAATCGAATCGCGCTGCTGTGCGGCCAGCCGCCTTCGCAAATCTGCACGCACGTTTAGGGAATGTTTGCCATTCGAGGCCAGAACTGATGGCTGTGGTGCTGCGGGTTTCGGCAGTGGCCCGCATGTTCCGTGTTCGGCGTTGGCGTTTCCTCATGATGGTATGGCGTAGTTGCACGCGTTTGGCCGCTGCCGCTGTGATAGCGTTGCTTGGTGTCCAGGTGCTCGAACCGGCAAGCCCGGCCAGCGCGGCCGACGGGCGCCGCCCGGCTGGCTTTTTTGACCAGCTGCTCTCGATTTTTGCACCACGCCCGGCGCAGAATCAGCCAGCGCCCGGTCTCGTCAATAGCCGGCACACGAGCGCAGACGCCGCCGACAATCCCATGTTTCCCTATGCCGGTGGACGCGATTCCAAGCGCCGTCAGTCGGCGGCCTACCGCACCGTCTGCGTGCGGCTATGCGACGGCTATTATTGGCCGGTCAGCGAGGCGGCGACCGAAGCGCGTTTCGGTCACGACAGCAACACTTGCGAATCAAGCTGCGCGCAGCCGGCCAAGCTCTACTACGCCCCGCGCGACCAAAGCGACGCCAGCGAACTGATCGGGTTGGACGGCAAGCCCTATGCGGCGCTGCCAAACGCCTTCCTCTATCGCAAGTCACTGCAGCCGCAATGCCAGTGCAAGCCGTCGCCCTGGTCCGACAGCGAGGTCGCCCGGCATCAGCAATACGCGGCCGAGGCACGCGCCAATGAGCAGCAGGTGGCCATGGCTGTGGTCCCGTCCGAGGACGCAGCGCCGCCTCTGCCAGCGCTCGGTGCAGCCGCCGTGGTGGCCGCCGATGGCGCCATCGCAGCCAATGCCGACACGCTGCCGCTGGCCCTGCGGCCGACCAGCGACAAGCCGCCAGTGGCGACACCGGCAAAGCTCAAGCGCGCGCTCAAACCGGCCAGTTCGCTGTTGCCCTTGGCGCTTGGCGGGACGCTGCTGGCGCAACCAGCGACCGACGCGTTAAGCTTCAGCGTTCAGACCATCGATCGCAGCAGCCATCGTTACGTCCCGCTGCGTTAGGCCGCCAGCGTCATGGCTGGTGAGGGTGATATGCACCTTATTCCAGACATTGGCCCATTCGGGATGATGATCCAGCTTTTCGGCCAGCAGGGCAACCCGCGTCATGAAGCCGAAGGCCGCGCTGAAATCTTTGAATTTAAATGATTTTTTGAGTGCGTCCGGCGCCGCCGTCAGCTGCCAGCCAGCCAGTTTTGCGACCGCCTGAAGCCGCTCCGAGTCACCCAGTTTTTCCACCATTTTATTCTCCTTTGGGGCTTGCATGGGCAAATCACCGGGCATGTGTCTTGCCGAGTGAGTCTTGCTCGTGTCAAGGACTGTCACCGTCGACTCGCAAGAAGAAATGATGACCCAGCACAGATTGCTCTTTGTCTGCCAAGACAACACTTGCCGTTCGGTTCTGGCTGAGGCGGCGATGCGCCAACTGATAGCGCAGGAGAACCGGCTCGATGATTTTCTTCTGGCCTCGCGCGGTCTTGCGGCCGCGGGTGGCGCCAAAGCGGGGCGCGCAGCGCTGGGGGCTGCCGCCCGCCAGGGCATCGATCTCAGCGGCTTTCGCGCCAAGCCGGCAACGCCCGCCGACTTTCGCAATTTCGAGCTGCTGTTGGCCATGGATACCGACAGCCGCAACCGCCTGCTGGACATGGCGCCGGCCGGCTACGAAAACCGCGTGCATTGCTTGTTGGATTTCGCGCCCTGGATCGGCACCGACGACGTTCCCGATCCGACCTTTGGCGGCGAGGATGCGGCCGATGACGTCTTCGAATTGCTGTTGCTGGCGTTGCGCGGGCTGATCGAGGTGATCGATCAGTCGAGCGCGGATCTTACACTGCCGGTGCAGGCATTGGCGCCGGTCAACCTGAAGGCCTCTTCAAGCAGGTAGGGTCCGCCGCCACCGCCGGGGCGCGACGATAGCAGCTCCACCCTATCGACCCGGAAGCTCGGCAAGGCGGGGGTGGTGACGGACTGGATGAAGCTGGCAATGGTCTCGGCATGGGTGCCGTGCAGCCGTGCCAGCGTGACATGTGGGCTGTATTTGCGGCGCTCGGGTTCAAGGCCCGCCGATTGGGCGATGCGCTCGTGGGCGCGTCGCAGGTCCTGCAAGGCCGGCCCGGCCTCGATCTCGGCGACCAGTGCGCGCGGCCGGTCACCGCCGTAGCAGCCCAGTCCCTTGATGTGGGCAGTGAAACCCGACAGTTGAGCACTGGCCAGCCCGGCCACCAAATCGCCCGCCACATGCCGGTCGACATCGCCAAAGAAGCGGATGGTGACATGATAGTCTGCCGGGTCGAGCCAGCGCGCGCCAGACAACTCCAGCTCAAGATCTGAGAGCCAGTCCTCGACCAGCTCGGGCAACCGGAATGCGCTGAACAGTCTGGGCATGGTGCGTGCTCCCCAGGTCAATCCATCTCGCTCCCACTATAGCAGAAGCTTTCTTTGATGATGAGGCGAAAGGACGACAAGGGGCGGCTTGCGGCCGTCACCGCACAAACGCGGCCGCACGGCTCGCGCCCGAATGGGTCCCCGGGACAAGCCCGAGGATGATATTGATGGGCACTATTTGAATGGGTCACAACACTAACCGCCTACGCCATGGGCTCTGTCAAAAGCCACGTCAATGACCGGTCAAATCTTTTGTGGGCCGGTATGGGAGAAGGAAGGCACCCCGCCGCGGTCAAAAATCTTATCTTTTTCCTATGCGCTCGATCAGCTGCACGACGCCTGGCAGCAATCCTTCGGCGATCAGTTCCGCGCCCTTGGCGTTGGGGTGAATGCCGTCGTTCTGATTCAGTTCGGGATGCCTCGCGACGGCCTGCAACAAGAAGGGGTAGAGATCGATGCCGTGCCTAGCGGCGAGATCGGGAAAGATCTGGTCGAAAGCGGTCCGGAAGGCCGCGCCGAAATTGCTGCTGGCCTTCATGCCTACCAGCAGCACCGCGATGTGCCGGGCCTCCAGCCGTGCAACGAGTTTTTCCAGCTTTGCCGCTGTCCGCGCCGGCTCGACGCCTTGCAGCATGTCATTGGCGCCGAGCGCCACGATCACCCCGTCAGTGCCATCGGGCACCGACCAGTCGAGCCGGTCCAGCCCGTCGCTGACGGTATCGCCGGAGACGCCGGCATTGGAGATCTCGACGTTATGCCCTTGCGCAACCAGAAGGTTCTGCAAGCGCTGTGGATAGGCATCTTCGGATTTCAACCCCAGCCCGGCAGTGATACTGTCGCCGAGCGCCACCAGTTTGAGGCTGCCTGCCGCCATCGCCAATGCCCCGGGAAACCATGACCCGGCCACTCCCAGTAACAGCGCGAGGGCCGCTTTCGGCCACATCTTGCGTCTAGCTTGCGCGTCGATCTTCGCCTCCCACATATCACCCAGCCAACCGATCAGACGAGCAAGGTCTTACCAACCGCATGCAAAAGACCATAGACCCCATCATACGTCTGCGCGATGTCAGCCTCATGCTCACCAGCCGCGCCGGCCCGGTGCAGATCCTCGACCGCATCAATCTCGACATCATGGCAGGGGAATCTGTCGGCATCTTGGGGCCGAGCGGATCGGGCAAATCGTCCATGTTGATGATCATGGCGGGGCTGGAGCGGCCGAGCGCGGGCCAGGTTCGCGTTGCGGGCGCAGACTATGCAGGGCGTTCCGAGAGCGCGCTCGCCCGCCTGCGCGGTAAGAACATCGGCATCGTCTTTCAGTCCTTTCACTTGGTGCCGACTATGACCGCATTGGAAAATGTCGCGCTGCCGGTCGAACTGGCGGGCGGCGCCGATGCGGCAGGCCGGGCGGCCCAAGCGCTCACCGAAGTCGGGCTGGCGGCGCGCGCGCACCATCTTCCCGCCGAGCTTTCAGGCGGCGAGCAACAGCGGGTGGCGATCGCGCGTGCCATGGTTGTTGCGCCGTCGATCCTGCTCGCCGACGAGCCGACCGGCAATCTCGATGCCAAGACCGGCGCCGATATCATCGCCATGTTGTTCGAGCTGCAGCGCAGCCGCGCCATGACGCTGGTGCTGATCACCCACGACGCCGATCTGGCGGCCCGCTGCGACCGCACCGTCGCCATGCGCGATGGCAGTGTGCTGGAAGCGGCGCTGTCATGAGTGTCACCGCCGCCGACATCGCGTCGTTGCAGCGAGTCGCGCGCTTGCCACTGGCCTTGCGGCTTGCGCTGCGGCAGTTCCGGGGCGGGCTCAGAGGCCTCGTCATTCTTATCGCTTGCGTCGCCTTGGGCGTTGCCTCGATCGTTGGCATCGGCGGCATCGGCGACGCCATCGCGCAGGCGCTGGACGCGCACGGCCGCGAGCTGCTGGGCGGCGACATCGCGCTCGCCCGCATGCATCTGCGCGCCAAGCCCCAGGAGCGCGCGGTGCTGGGGCAATTTGGCCAAGTCAGCGAACTGGCGACGCTGCGGGCGATGGCCCGCGTGCCGGGTTTGGGCGCCAACGGCACCGGCAAGCAGGCCCTGGTCGAGCTGAAGGCGGTCGACGGTTCTTATCCGCTGGCCGGCGACCTGAAGCTGAACGGCGACCAGCCATTGGCTCTGGCGCTGGCCCGTCCGGGCACCGCGGTCTGCGACCCGCTGCTACTGGATCGGCTCGGCCTGAAGCTCGGCGACAAGCTCCGCGTCGGCACCGCCGAGATCGAGATTACCGGCAGCATCGCCGCCGAGCCAGACAAGCTGTCGGGGCAGGCCATCTACGGGCCGCGTCTGCTGATGTCGATAGCCACGCTGCAAACGGCGGGGCTGGCCGCCGAAGGCAGCCTGATCCGCTGGCAATATAAGATCGCAGCCGATGTGGCGCCGAACGCCACTGCCACGGACGACATCAAGGCGCTGGCCGCGCGGCTGACCGCCCAATTGACCAACAGCGGCTTCCTGGCCACCACCCGGCTCGATCCCATCCCGGGCGCGCGCAAAGCGGTCGACCGCCTCCGCCAGTTCCTGACGCTCGTCGGCTTTGCCACGCTCGGCATCGGTGGCTTGGGTGTCGCCAACGCCGTCGCGGCACATCTGGTGCGGATGCGCAAGACCATCGCCACCCTGCGCTCGCTGGGTGCCGACGACGCTCAGGTGTTCGGCATTTTCCTGGTGCAGATCATGCTGCTGTCGCTGCTCGGCATCGGCTTCGGTTTGGCGCTTGGCACCTTCGTGCCCGAATTGGCGATCGCGGGGCTGGCGGGCTATGCACCGGTCGACATCGTGGCGGTGCATCGGCCGCAGACTTACGCGCTTGCCGCCAGCTTCGGCCTGCTGATCGCGCTCCTGTTTACGCTCTGGCCACTCGGCCGCGCCGAGCAGGTGCGTGCCGCCGCGCTGTTCCGCGACGAGGCCGGCCAGCCGGGTGTGCATCTGCCGTCCTGGCGCTATATCCTGGGGACCCTGGTCCTTGCCGCAGCCACTGTCGGCTTGCTGCTGCTGCAGGCTGCGGACCGTCCGTTGGCGGCCTATTGCATCGGCGGACTGGTTCTGCTGGCGGTGTTGCTGTTTGGCGCCGGCTGGCTGGTCGAACGTGGCATCGGCCGCCTGCCGAAATTCGGGCCGCCGGAATTGCGCGTGGCACTGAGCAATATCGCGGGGCCGCAATCGCTGGCGCGGCCGGTCATGCTGTCGCTCGGCTGTGGCCTTGGCCTGCTCACCGCGCTGGCGCTGATCGATCATTCGCTGGAGCGCGAGTTGATGTTGAGCGCACCGCAGCGGGCGCCGAACTACTATCTGCTCGACGTCGGCCGCGCCCAGCAGGTCGAGCTTACCGCGCTGATCGACCGCATCGCGCCGGGCGGCCATTTCGATGCCAAGCCAATGCTGCGCGGCCGCGTCATCAGTCTCAAGAACATCGCGGTCGAGCAGCTGCAAGCGCCCCGCGATGCCGAATGGTTCCTGCAGGGCGACCGCGGCCTCACCTACGCCGCCGAACCGCCTGCCGATGTCAAGCTGGCTGCCGGCGGCTGGTGGGCCAAGGACTATGTTGGCCCGCCGCTGCTCTCGCTCGACGAGGACGTCGCCAGGAGCTTTGGCCTCGCTGTTGGCGATGCGGTGGTGGTCAACGTGCTGGGCCGGCCGATCGAAACGCACATTGCCAACCTGCGCAAGATCGCCTGGGAGCGGCTGGCGATGAACTTCACCATGATCCTGTCGCCCGAACCGCTCAGCCATGCACCGCACAATCTGATGGGCACCGTCACCTATGGCGCGCCGCTGGCGGCCGACGCCGAAGGCCGGCTGCTGCAAGCGATCGCCGACACCTTCCCCGGTGTTGCCGCCATTCGCGTCAAGGACGGTCTGGATCTGGCGGCAGCCGTGGTCGGCAAAGTGGTGATGGCGGTGCGGGTCGCCGCCCTGGTCACGCTGAGCGCGGGCGCCCTGGTGCTGGTCGGTGCAATGACGGCAGCGCGCCGCCGCCGCAGCTATCTGGCGGTGGTGCTGAAGGTGCTTGGCGCCACCTCCGGGTCGATCATCGCGACCATGATGCTGGAATATGGCGTGCTGGCCTTGGCTGCGGCAGCGGTGGCGCTTGGTCTCGGCACCCTCTCGGCCTGGCTGGTGCTGCACTACGCGATGCAAATCGACTTGATGTTCTCGTGGACCGCCATCCTCTCATCGGCCGGCGCCGCGCTCGGCCTGGTGCTGCTTTTCGGCATTTTCGGCACCCACCAGGTGTTGCGCGCCCGGCCGATGCCACTGCTGCGCGCCGAGTGAAAGAAGCGTGCAGGAGCTGGCTTGAAATGCTATTGCTGGTGCACCATATCGATGATCAAACGGTGGCGCGGTTGCGCAGACCGCTTGAAAGCTGCAAAGGGAATGTGACATGGCCGACTTGGACAGGCGTCTTGCGACCACGCAGACGCAAACCGAAACGCTCAGTTATGATGCTGGTCTGCGCTCCTTCATGCTGGGTGTCTACAACTACATGGCTATCGGAGTTGGCCTGACCGGCGTTGCCGCCTATGGGCTGTACGCCTATGCCGCGTCGAACCCGGATGTCTTTGCGACGATCTTCCAGGGGCCCATGCGGCTGGTGCTGATCTTTGCGCCGCTGCTCTATGGCTTCTATCTCATCTATCGCATGCATACGATGAGCGTCACGGGGGCCCGTAACGGCTTTTTCCTCTATGCCTTGCTGGTCGGCCTGTCGTTGTCGTTCCTGTTCGCGGCCTACACTCATGGCAGCATCGCACGCGTGTTCTTCATTTCGGCCGGCATGTTCGCGGGCACCAGTCTGTGGGGCTACACAACCAAACGTGACCTGACCGGGCTTGGCTCGTTCCTGATGATGGGACTGATCGGCATCATTATCGCCTCGGTGGTGAACATCTTCCTGGCGTCGAGCGCCATGCAGTTCGCCATTTCAGTGATTGGCGTCGGGGTGTTTGCTGGCTTGACCGCTTATGACACGCAAAAGCTGAAGGACGTCTATGCTGGGGTCGCTGGCGATGTGACGGCGATCGGGCATGCGTCGGTACGCGGCGCACTCGCCCTCTACCTGGACTTCATCAACCTGTTCGTCATGCTGATGCGACTGATGGGCGATCGCCGCGGCTGAACGGGCTGATAGAATGGTTTTCGTGGCACGGGGCCCCTGGCGGGCCCCGTTGTCATGTTCGGGCGATGGTTGGTCAACAGGATCACGGAGCGATTCGGGGCCGTTGTTAATTCAGGCACCGAACACGTGTTGCCTTTGCGAGCGGGTTCGGGCCCCGATAGCGCAGGTTCGGCCTTGCAGTCGCCGGAATTTCCGTATTGGTTGTCTTTGGTGTTTGCGCTGACGAAACAACCGGTCCGGCAGTTCGGGCCCAACGAGCGAGTAGCGGCTTTGAGTGAGTATCGTGGTGTCATCGTGCTCAGTCAGGATGCAATCCTGAAAGGTGAGATCCGCAATTGCCGGCAGTTCCATCTGCACGGCTATGTCGAAGGCAACATCAATGCTGACGACCTGATCGTCCACGAGGGCGGCCGCTGCTACGGCACGGTGCGAGCCGGCACCGCGAGTGTCGCCGGTGCCGTGCAGGGCGAAGTGTTCGTCAAGAACCTGTTTCGCATCGAGCGCACTGGCGACGTCGCTGGCAACGTCCAATACGGCCAACTGGCGATGGAGCATGGCGGCCACCTCAGTGCCGATCTGCGCAATGTGCCGCCGTCGCTGGCCGGCGATCTGAATGTCACGGTGCGGCGCGGCGGTTCGGTCGTGGTGACCACCATGGACCTGACGGCGCTCGATCCCGACGACAGTCCCGATCAGCTCATCTACAGCATCACCACGGTCAGGAATGGCTACCTTGCCCTGTCGGAAGCGCCCGGCGCGGCGGTCTACGGCTTCTCGCAGGCCGATCTGATGGCGGGACGCGTAGTCTTTGTGCATGACGGTACCGCTGCCGAAGCGGCCAGCTTCGATGCCGTGGTTGCCGATCACACCGGCGCAACCTCGGGGTCGGCCAGGACCGTCAACGTCGCGGTGGCTGGCTGATTGCCGCCAGAGCCGGGATCAACCGCCGGGTCCAGCTAACGATGCCCGGCTGGCCGGCCAGCAAGTCCTGCCTGACTTCGATCAGGCAGGCGTCAAGTCCGCGCGCCCGACCGTGCACCGGCACCGTATAGTCGCTCGCATCGCTGATCTGGTAGGGCTGATTGGCCGCGATGTTGAGATCGGGCGTCATCAGAGCGCTCAACAGGCGCTCGCCCAGCGGCAGAGTGTCATCTCCCACGATGTCGGGTGGTTCGAACAGAATGCCGGCGTGCCACGGCCGGGTAAACCCCTTGAACACCGGCGTGAAGCTGTGCACGCCAATAACCAACGTTTGCCGACCTGCGTTTTGCCGCCGATCGAGATGACCTGAAACCGCGTTCTGAAACGGCCAATAGAACTTAGTCGCGCGCTCTAGGCATTGCGCTGCAGTCAGCTTGGTATTGCCGGGAATCGGTGTCAGTTCGCTGAGCTCAGGAATGCTGGATGGAACGTCGAGCGGCCGATTGCAGTCGATCAGCAGCCGTGAGTAGCCAGCCAGAAACAGCGGCGCGTCCAGCGCGGCTGAGAGCTGCCGGGCAAGGGATGCAACGCCGATATCCCAGGCGATGTGGCGCTGCAATTCATGCGAGGCCAAGCCGAGTTGGCCGAACTCGGCCGGAATATGGTTCGAGGCATGTTCGCATAACAGCACGATAGGCGATGTGCCATGCTCATTGACAACGGTCACAGCAGCAGGCGCAGCGCTCATGACCGGCGGGCTCTTGATTTTAAGCGGGGCTAACAGGGCTGGTCGGAGTGGGGAGATTTGAACTCCCGACCCCTAGTCCCCCAGACTAGTGCGCTAACCGGGCTGCGCTACACTCCGCCAGAGCGCTGTTATGGCCATCAATGGCGGCTGCGGTCAACAGGCTTCAATGTTGGCCAGGGTGATTCAACGAACCGCAGCTGAGCAGGGCTGGCAAGAGGTGCGAACAGGATTCAAGCCGCCATCTGCTTGTCGCCATCCCACAGATTGCGCACGGCGCGCACGCAAGACAGCGATTCGATCTTGGAGGTTTGCGCCGGTGACAACTGGTAGCGGCCCTTCAGTTTCACCTCGACCTCGCGGCCGCGGCCCGGCAGCTGCAGGACCAATCGCACTTCACCGCGTCCGCCCGGCTGCAACAGCTCCTTCAACCGGGCGATGGCGTTGGGGTCACGGGCCAGCGCGTCGGCGTCCAGCACCACTGTCAGGCCCTTCTGGGTGGCGCCCGCCGCCTTGTCGAGGCTCTGGATGAGCAGCGCCTTCAATTTGATCTCGTCGCCCTGGCGAGTCGCTTCCACATGCACCAGCACCGCTTTGCCCGGTTCCAGCACGTCGCCGGCATCGGCCAGAACATCGGAAAAGACCACGGCCTCGAATTGGCCGGTCTGGTCCGAAAAGGCTGCAAAGGCGAAGCGGGTGCCCTTCTTGTTGGTCAGCTCGCGCTTGGCGGTGACGACGCCGGCCAGCACGGCGGTGCTGATGCCCTCGCTGAGTTCGGCGCTAAATTCACTCCAGCGCTCGGCCTGCAGATCTTCCAGGACACCGCGATACTCATCAAGTGGGTGGCCAGTGAGATAGAAGCCAATGGCGGCTTGCTCGTGGTTAAGCGTTTCCATCGATGGCCAGGCCTTGGCCGGCTTCAGCTGCAAAGTGGCGGCGCGCTGAGCCGAGCCACCACCCGCAAACAGATCGTTCTGGCCAGCATCGCGGTTTTCGGCCGTGCGCTGAGCGGTTGCCAGAATGGTATCGCAATTGGCATGCACCATCGCCCGGTTGGGCTCAAGTTCGTCCAATACGCCGGCGCACGAGAAGGTTTCGAGCGCCCGTTTGTTCAACGAGCGCGCCTCCAGGCGCTGGGCAAAATCGCCGAGGGATTTGAACGGGCCGCTGCGCTCGCGCTCCTTGACCATGGATGCCACCGCAGCACCGCCGACATTCTTGAGGGCGGCGAGCGCATAGCGGATGTTTCCGTCTTCGGGCAAGAAGTCGGCGCCCGAACGGTTCACGGACGGCGGCATAATATTGAGCCCCAGCCGGCGCGCTTCCTCGCTGAACATGGCGAGCTTGTCGGTATTGGACATTTCGAACGACATCGAGGCGGCGATGAACTCGACCGGATAGTTCGCCTTCAGATAGGCGGTTTGGTAAGCGACCAGCGCGTAGGCGGCAGCGTGCGATTTGTTGAATCCGTAGCCGGCGAACTTGTCGACCAGATCGAAAATGAACCGGGCCTGGTCCTTATCCACGCCGTTGCTTAGCGCGCCATCGACAAAGCGCGAGCGTTGCTGCGCCATCTCTTCCTTGTTCTTTTTGCCCATGGCACGCCGCAAAAGATCGGCTTCGCCCAGCGAAAAACCAGAGAGCACCTGGGCGATCTGCATCACTTGTTCCTGGTAGATGATGACCCCGTAGGTCTCCGACAATATCGGTGTCAGCATGGCGTGCAGCTCGGTGACAGTCTCTTGCCCGTGCTTGCGGTTGACGTAGGTTGGGATGTTGTCCATCGGGCCTGGCCGGTACAGAGCGACCATGGCGATGATATCTTCGAACCGGTCGGGCTTCAGCTTGCGCAGGGCATCGCGCATGCCCGTCGATTCCAGCTGGAACACACCGACCGTATCGCCCCGACTCATCAATTGGTAGGATTTGACGTCGTCAAGCGGCAGCCGCGCGATGTCGAGGCTAGGCCCCCGTTGGCGGACCAGTTCTTCGGCCTTGCGCAGCACCGAGAGCGTTTTCAGTCCGAGAAAGTCGAATTTGACCAGGCCGGCCTGCTCCACCCATTTCATGTTGAACTGGGTGGCGGGCAGATCGGAACGCGGATCGCGATAAAGCGGCACCAGATCGATCAGCGGCCGGTCGCCGATCACGACACCGGCGGCGTGGGTGGAGGCATTGCGGTTGAGGCCCTCCAGACGCAGCGCAATGTCGATCAGCTGCCCGACCGCCGGTTCGGCGTCGCGGGCCTCGCGCAAGAGACCTTCGGTCAGCAGCGCATCGGCCAGCGTGACGGGCTTGGCGGGATTGTTCGGCACCAGTTTGCACAGCCGGTCCACTTGGCCATAGGGCATCTGCAGCACCCGGCCGACATCACGCAACACGGCGCGCGCCTGCAGGCGGCCGAAGGTGATGATCTGGGCCACGCGGTCGGCGCCATATTTGCCCTGCACATAGCGGATCACCTCGTCGCGCCGCTCCTGGCAGAAGTCGATGTCGAAGTCCGGCATCGAGACGCGCTCGGGGTTGAGAAAGCGCTCGAACAGCAGGCCGAACCGCATCGGGTCGAGGTCGGTGATGGTGAGTGCCCAGGCAACCACCGAGCCGGCACCCGAGCCGCGCCCCGGCCCCACCGGAATGCCTTGCGCCTTGGCCCATTTGATGAAGTCGGCAACAATTAGGAAGTAGCCCTGATACTGCATACGCGTGATCACCGACAACTCATAGGCGAGACGCTTCTGATAGTCCTCGGCGCCATGACCGGACGCACAGCCGGCTTGTTGCAGCCGTTGCTGCAACCCCTCTTCTGCCTGCCGGGTCAGCTCATTGCCCTCGGCCCTGGCCTGGGCTTGTTGGTCGCCGCCAGCGGTCGCGGCGACAAACTGCGGCAAGATGGGCTTGCGCACGAGCGGACGAAACGCGGTCCGCCGCGTGATCTCCAGGGTATTCTCGATCGCTTCGGGCAGATCGGCGAACAGCTCGATCATCTCGGTTTGCGATTTGAAATAGTGATTGCGCGTAAGGCGTCGGCGCTCATCGACGCTGACATGGCTGCCTTCGGCAACGCAAATCAGCGCGTCATGAGCCTCATAGTCGTCGGGCGCGGCGAAATAGGCCTCGTTGGTGGCAACAATCGGCAATTCGGCCCGGTAGGCTAGCGCGATCAGATCGGCCTCGATCTGGACCTGTCGCTCCAGTCCGTGCCGTTGTACCTCGACATAAAGACGATTGCCGAAGGCAACCTTCAATTGTTGCAGCCGCGCCTCGGCGACCGCGGCCTGGTTGTCGGCCAGCGCGCTGTCGATCGGGCCGTCGGGGCCGCCCGTCAAGCAGATCAATCCGGCGGCTTTCTCCAGCGCATGCTGTACCGGCACATGCGGTTCGGCCGTACCTGGGGTGTCGAGATAGGCCCGGCTTGAGAGCGCCATCAGATTGGCGTAGCCCTCTTCGCTTTTAGCGATCAGAACAATGCGGTGCAGCATCGGGCCCGCGGTTGGGGATGTTTTGGCTGGCTCGGTCTTCTCAACGGGAGACGCGAAATCCACTTTCAGCGTACAGCCGATGATCGGCTGAATGCCGGCACCCGCCATTTTCTCGGAAAATTCGAGGGCGGCGAACAGATTGTTGGTGTCGGTCAGCGCCAGTGCCACGTGGCCGTCGGCCTCGGCCAGCTTGGCGAGTTTCTCGATCTTCAACGCGCCTTCCAGCAGGGAATAAGCTGAATGCACGCGCAGATGCACAAAGCGCGGGCTCTGTTTGCTGTCTGCCACAAGGACTGCCATTGCGCGCTGCCTCTATGAATTACGTCTGCCGGTACTTTCCCGACGCAACTGCAACGATTCTAATCGCGGCGGCAACATGTTCCCATTTTGTTCTTGCGTCAAGCGGTTTTTTGTGCAACTCATGAACGGCGTTGGACGGGCATGGTATTTCCAGTCTGACTGCAGGTAGCCGATGGAGCCGGGGGAGAGTGACGTGACGGCAGCAGACATCATAATTACAAATGGACGCGTGCTGACTATGGATGACGTGCACCCCATCGCTGACGCGGTGGCAATCACGAGCAACAACATCATTGCAGTCGGCTCGCGGGCCGATATTGATGGCTTGAGGGCCAAGCACACGCGGGTGATCGACGCCGGCGGCGGTACCGTGACGCCAGGTCTGATTGAGGGGCACATCCATCTCTTCATGGGCGCGGCCGAGCTGGACAATCTCGACCTCAGCGGCGTGCACGGTTTGGACGCGCTGATGGCTGCGGTGCGCCGTTATGCGGCAGCCAAGCCGGGACTGCGGCTGGTGTTCGCAAACCAGGTATCCTACACGGTGCTCGGCGACCATGTGATGCCGACGCGCCACGATCTCGATCGCGCAATGCCTGACCGGCCGTTCGCGATGATGACCTATGATCATCATACGGTGTTTGCCAATACCAGGGCGCTGGAGCTGGCCGGCGTGTTGCGCGGCGCGGCCGTGCCGAAGGGTGCCGAGATCGTCATGGGGTCTGACGGTCTGGCCAACGGCGAGCTCAGGGAGCCGGGGGCGTTCCGCTACATTCTAGCCTTGACGCCGACCGCGGGACGCGATGCGCTTGGTTACACCGAAGCCGAGAACCCCAGTCCCGCCGCGACGGCAGCCGAGCGGGCGCTCGATCGGGGCATCGTGCTGCGTGGGCAGAAATATTGTGCGGGCCATGGCTTCACCAGCGTCCACAACATGGACGGCAATTTCTACCAGCTGGAATTGCTGCAAGAGATCGATGCGGCTGGCGACTGCCTGGTGCGCTGTCAAAGCCCCTTTCATTTCAAGAATACGTTTGCCTTGTCGCGGCTCGACGAGGCAACTGAGATGCATCGACGCTTTGCCTCCGAACGTGTCAGCTCTGGCCGCGTCAAGCTGTTCATGGACGGCGTCATTGAGAGCTGGACCGCGCTGACGCTGCAGGACTATCCGGACAAACCCGGCTGCTTTGGAGCTCCAAATTTCTCCGCCCAGGAGTTCAAGGACTTCGCTGTTGCCGCCGATCGGCGCGGCCTGCAGATTTGCGTCCATGCTATCGCCGACGGTGCCGTGCGCCGAACGCTGGACGGCTTTGCGGCAGCGCGCACGGCGAACGGCGCTCGCGACAGCCGGCATCGCGTCGAGCATATCGAGACCATCCACCCTGCCGATCTGCCACGATTAAAGGAACTGGGCGTGGTCGCCAGTGTGCAGCCGACCCATGCGCCCGGTGTAGTTTTTCCCGAGCAGCCGGGGCTTTCGCGCGTGCGCAGCCGCGATCTTCCTTACGCCTATGCCTGGCAGTCGATCCGTGATGCGGGCGCGCGCATAATGTTCAACAGCGACTGGCCAGTGTCGCCGATCAATCCGATGCTGTCGATCAAGGGGGCAATGCTGCGAAAGCCCTATCGGCCCGGCGATCCACCACAGCGCCAGACCCTCATGCAGGCCTTGCACGGGTATACGACGGGGGCGGCCTATGGCGAATTCATGGAGCATCGCAAGGGAATGCTGCGATCCGGGATGCTGGCCGATGTCGCAGTGTGGAGCGCCGATCTCACTAAATGTGCGCCCGAACAGCTACCGACTGTGACCGCCACCACGACCATCTGTAATGGTCGGGTGACGCATGAATCGTGAGGTGCGGGAAAAGGGTAGGTCTGGCCGGTTCACGAGGTCAAGGAATGTTGTATCAACCGAAGTTCGTCGGCACCGGCGCTCAGCTCAATCGCGGCGCGCACTCCCGCTACGGCCGATCGCAGTGCTTCGGCGGCAGGCTGGTCATTCAGCACGCATCCCAGAAATAGCGCAGCCAGCAGATCGCCCGTGCCGTGCGGAGCCTTGACCAGACGCGGCACCGATACCGCCATGGTCTCATGCCGTGTCCACATCAGATTGGCGATTTCACCCGGCGCCCCAGCGGGCAGCGACGTTGCAATCACCTGGACGCCGCCAAGGCTGCCCGCTGCAACTTCAGCGCTGGCAATGTTGGCGACCGGGCGGCCACTCAGCCACGCCAGTTCGAACCGGTTTGGCGTGATGATATCAGCCAGCGGCAGCAGCCGGTCGCGGACGGCTTCGGCAGCGGCGACATCGATATAAAGGCCTCTCGGGTCGTCACCCAGCACTGGATCGACCAGGACCAGGGGCCGAGCGCGGGCAGTGGTCACCTGCGCGATCGCTTCGGCGGCGACCTCGGCATGCTCTGGCGTCGGAAGATAGCCGGTCAGCACCGCATCCACCTCGCCAAGCCAGCCATTGTCGCCGAGCGCTTTGAGCATCGCCCGCATCGTCTCGGGAGCAATCCGCGTGCCGCCAACATGGGCATGTCCGGGATGATTGGAGAGCACGATGGTTGGCAACGGCCACACCTCGTGGCCAAGGCGCTGCAGCGCGACAACTGTCGCCGAGTTGCCGACATGGCCGCGCACGACCTGTGACGAGATGGCGAGGATGCGAGCCATGATCAGATCACGTTATGTTCGTGCAACGGGAGACCCGCAGCGATGGACCAAAGACTGACGCAACAGGCAACGCATCGCGGGCACGCGGTCGGCTGGGGCAAGCCAAGACTGCCACCGATCTGGCATAGTGGGCGATGATCGAGACTCCAAAGGGCTTCTTGCATGCCGAGCCGATCACCGACGTAGCAGCAAGCAGCTGCCTCGACGGCCGGTTGATCGAGCGGCTGAATGCCAACAAGGTGGCGCGACCCTGGTATTGGCCGAAGCGATCGCCGAGCGAGAGGCGGGTTACCGCTAGCGCTTGTCTTTGCTGCCCGCGGACATGGTACTCCACAGCCGGCTGATGAACCAGACGGGAATGACGACGACGGCGCCGAGCAGGAAATACTGGAACAGCCAACCGAAGGCATCAAAGCCCATGTGATAGACGCGCAAGAAAGTGACGCGCACTGTATCGAGTAGTTGGAACGGCGACATCCCGAACAAAGCCAGGACGACACCGACGACGATCGAGAGCACGATCAGGCGAAAGATTGTACTCAGGGGTTTTTCGCCGAGCAGGCGGTTCATGGGGAACTCCACGGGTTAACGTTTCGGTCAAGGCGCAGTCATGCCCGCAAGTACGGCTCCGGGGCAAGGTCCGCTGACGATCATTACGGCGGCGACAGCACCTCATTGCCCCGCTGCACTGGATCGGCTAAGTAAGCAGGTGTTATTGAGATTGCACCCGTAGCTCAGCTGGATAGAGCGCTGCCCTCCGAAGGCAGAGGCCGCAGGTTCGACTCCTGCCGGGTGCGCCAATTGAACAAATCCACATTGATTTCATTGGATTTTTCGGGATTTTTCCCAACCCGCTTGACAGGGGTTGGGACTCTTTGTGCGGACTGTCTGGCCGTCAGACGGTCAATGGCGGTCTGGGCGAGATGCACCTGGTCGGCCGCCTTGGTGTAGCGCGACACCTCGACCAGGGTGCGATGGCCGGTGATCGCCGCGATCTCGTTGGCGGTGCAGCCGGCTTCCGCCAGAAGCCGCGCGGCGGCTTTGCGCAACCCATGGGTGACGCAGCGGTCGGGCAGTCCCGCAGCCGCGATCTTATCGGCCATGAAGTTCCCAAACCCGTTCGAGGTGAAGGGTTTCCCAAACGTGGTCACAAGAATGCGCTCGCCGCGTTGGGGCCAGGACGATAGGGCGTCCGACAGGTCGGGATGCAGCGGCACAGACAGCTTGGCGCCGGTCTTGCCTTGAACCACCTTGATCGAACCATTGTCGACATCGTCCCAGGCCATCCGAACCACGTCGGAACGGCGTTGGCCCGTGCACAAGAGCAATGTGAAAGCCGTTCGCTCGCAGGTCCCCTTTGGCCAGCGCGCCTCGAAGGTCGCGATTTCGTCGTCGGTCCAGGAGTGGAACTCGCCGGCGGCAAATTTTTTC
>JANLQJ010000422.1:0-18492 GCA_031367715.1 Hyphomicrobiaceae bacterium
AAGGAAAAGAACGCGAGCCAATCCTGGAAGCATGAGGTGGACCGCTGGGACGCGATTACGTTTCTCGACAAATGCAAGCTCGCCTCGCACGGAGGCCTGACGCGCGCCGCGCTCCTGCTGCTCGGTCGGCCGGAGGCGGTCCGGCTTCTGAGCCCGCATCCGGTGCAGATCACCTGGAAGCTCGAAACAGAAGACCGCGCCTACGAGCACTTCGGGCCACCCTTCATCCTGACCACGACGGAGGTTTCCAAGCGCATTCGCAACATCACGCAGCGCTTGTTCCCGGCCAATCAGCTGCTCGGGGTCGACATCCAGAAATACGACACGCTGACGATCCTGGAAGCGCTACACAACTGCATCGCGCATCAAGATTATGAGCGGTGCGAACGGATCGTGGTGATCGAGACCCCGGACCGGCTGATTTTCGAGAATGCGGGCGCGTTCATCGACGGCGCGGCGGAGGACTATCTCAACGGCGGGCGCACACCGCGACGCTATCGCAACCCATGGCTGGCGCAGGCCATGGTGGAAGTGAAGATGATCGACACGGTCGGCTATGGCATCCACCGCATGACGACATCGCAGCGCGGCCGGTATCTGCCACTGCCCGACTACAGCCGGTCAACGGCTGGAGCCGTGGCGCTGGAAGTGCTCGGGCGACCGATCGACGAACGCTACTCGCAGCTTCTGTTGGAGCGCAGCGATCTCGACATCGACACGGTGATCCTGCTCGACCGTGTGCAAAAGAAGCTGCCGATAACTGACGAGGCGGTGGTGCGCTTGCGTCGTGACGGGCTCATCGAGGGACGCAAGCCGCACTACGTCGTTGCTGCTGCGGTAGCAAAGGCCACCGAAACAGAGGCGAGCTATACGCGCAACAAGGGAACGGAGAAGGCGCATCTGAAGCGATTCGTCCTCGACCATTTGGAGAGGTTCGGCGAGGCCACGCGCGCCAAGCTCGATGAGCTGCTGCTGCCGATGATGGGGGCAGGATTGAGCGACAAGCAGAAGCGCGATCGCGTGAAAAATTTGCTTTCGGAAATGCGCACGAAGGATGGTGCGATTGTCAGCCACGGCTTCGGTCCCGGTGCGGCCTGGAAGCTGGCAAAGGGCGATTGAGTTTAGATGACTTTAGACCACTTTCAGACGAGTCGGCCGCAAGGGTTTCAGGCAATATCATTTCAAATCAATGGCTTGGCGTCAGTCGAGAGGTCTAATCCTAGACGACTCCAGGGCCGAGTTCGTGCGCCTCTACTGGCGCCCATTGCTCCCCACACCCCACACCGCAGCCTGCGAGCATCCCTACATCGGGCGTGACGTATACCACCACTTCGAAAACCGAATGTCGTGCGGTAGGCAGCCCTCTGCAATGGCGCGGCCAGTGCCGACGACTATAGCAGCGTTTGTTTTGGCGTTGACACAGACGAAGGAGGCCCCGATGGCCTGTTCCATGAGAGCCTCGCCCGCCGCCCAGGAATTGCCCGGGCAGTGGCGAAAATAGAATTGAGCGCCTGCGGTCGAAATGCAGAGAAGGCGGAAGTTTTGGGGTTGGTGACTGCGGGCGACGTCCAGGCTCCGTCGAGCGTCCGCTGTCACTCCGAAACCGACGAAATTGGCTGGATCGGGGAGCAACTGTGATGCCTCGAAGAGGGGCTCGAACCGCGCGCGCTTTGAACCTCCGTCGCAGGGCGTTGGCTTCGAGTTTGTCAGAGGGTGGGCGGGCAGGTTGATCTGCCGCCAGAGCAATATGCTAAATATCTGTGGGCGACCGGGAAAGCGTCTTGTCACAAGACGGTTCGCTACCGTCTTGATAAGACAGGATTGGGAATCTGATTCGTCAGGTGACCTAGTCGGCGCCGCGGTTTCCGGCCCGCCGTCGACAGGAGGGGTCACGATCGATGTTGCTGTTGCACTTGTCGGATATTCATTTTTCCCGTCGCCACAGCGGCATGGCGATGGACCCGCACAAGCACGTGCGCAATTGCCTGGAGCTGGACGCCATCGTTCAGTGCGAGAAGATCGGCCGGCCCCCTGACGCAATCCTGGTTTCAGGAGATGTGGCATTCGCGGGCCACCCGGAAGAGTACAAGTTCGCGCAATGTTGGCTGGAATCGTTGTGTGCCAAGGTCGGTGCCAAGCTGCATCAGGTGTTCGTGATTCCCGGCAATCACGACGTGGATCGAAGCGTCTCGGGTCGGCACCTGATTCAATCCCTCCACCGCGTGTTGAAGGAATCGCCGAGTTCGAAGTTAGAGCGGCAGCTGTTTGATTATATGCACGACCCAGAGACCGCTGAAGCACTGTACCAATCGATCGCTGCATACAACGACTTCGCCAAGCAGTTTTTCTGCGCTCTGCAGCCGCCGGAACGCACAATAGCTAGCCGTGATCTTGAGCTGAACGACGGCTCAATTCTGCGGCTTTCGGGTTTCAACTCCTCGTTCGTGTCAAGCGCCTACGACAAGGAAGGCGACTTATTTATCGATCCGGCTTGCTTACAACTGACGCACGAGGTGGGCGTCGAGCACGCGGTGCTGTGCCATCATCCTTATAATTGGCTGCGGCAAGGACGTGAGCTCTCTGATCATCTCCAGTCCGTCGCACGTCTCCACATCTTCGGCCACGAGCACGTCAACCGCGTCGTGCCTGGCCAAGACTGGATGCAAGTGTTTGCGAGTGCTACCCAACCCGCCAAGGAAGAGTCAGACTGGGAGCCCGGTTATAATCTGATCGAGGCGGTTGTAAGAGGTACCGGCCATGACCGGCATCTCGATTTGAAGGCGCATGTCCGCAAGTGGCAGTTCCGTCCGGGTGAGTTCGTGCCGAAGTATAACCGTGGCGCCGATGTGTTCTCGCAGTCGATTAAGCTCGGCCCCTGGACCAAACCGCCGTCAGCGTCCACTCCCGTAGAGGCGGTGAGCGCGTCAGGGGCAAATGTGGCGGCCGACATCGCGAGGGTAGCGCCAAGTAATCCGACGCGTGCGCTCAGCATTCGTTTTTTCAAGCTCACACTCAGTCAGCGGTCGGCGATCGCGGGCACGTTGAACCTCCTTGAGGAGGAGGATGCGAACGAGCCTGATTTCGAGCGGTTCCGCCGCGTGTTCCTGCGCGCTCAAGCAAGGGGTTTGCTCGATGCGACCGAGAAGGCAGTGAGTGACTTTGAACGGTCGAACAAGGTTTGAGGGAGGGAGACGACGTGGCCCAATTCAACATTTCAGACTGTTATCGATCGTCGGGGCTACAGGTTGGCTCAGACCTGATCGAGCGACGTCTTAAGGGGTTCGAGAGTCTGCGCAAAAACGCAACGAAAGAGCAGATCCTAGATCTGGCGCGTCTCTATTTTGGGCTGCCGGCACTGGCGGATGCCGAGTGGTTCCGGTCAGCCTTCGCAGAGGGCGACAGTGCTTTTTCGATGGTCGACAACGAGCACGAGGTCGCTGTTCTCGCCGGGGGGATTCTGGAGGCCTTGAACGAAGACAACGTTGTGGTGGCGGGTCTGGCTCCGTTGTGTGCAGCAATGGCGGGACAGCGATCACCCAAGGTGAGGCCGGCCTTGTTGGAGATCGCGTCCAGGCGGCTGCAGGAGATTGCGCGGGATGCGCGGGCGCATACGGCAGTCAATGCCGCCGTCATTCGCAGTCCGGCAAAGAGCAAGGTGATCGATGACAAGTCGGTGGCGGAGGCGGCGGACGTCCCCCGCGTGGCTGCGCTTGTCAAACGGGTAAGCGATGAGAGCTCGGAGTGGACGAAGACGCTGGCCAGTCAGGTCGCATCGCTCGTCCAGCCGATGTCCCGTCAGCTCAATACTCTGCAGGAAGAGGTCGAGATCCTGTGGTGGCACATTGGCGGCCAGAGCCGGCAGGTGGCCAAGCCCTTTTCCGATCTCGACTTGGGCGCTGCGTGTTTGCTTGCTGGGATCGATATGGCCGATCTTAGTCGGCTGGAGACGGCGCCTGTAGCAGCGCCGGCGCTGCTGGCGCGGACACTTGCGCCGCTGAAGAAACCGAAAGGCGGCAAGGTTGGTCTTGGTGCTGCAGTGGACGCCCTCCCGCCTGAGTTTCTGGAGTCGCACGATCAGAACGAGGCCGAGCGGCAGCATACCGATCTGATGCCGGTGCTGACGGCACTGCAGCGGGCGAAAGAGAACGGCGCCGGCAACTGGCAGGCCGGATTCAAGAAGTTGATCGGGATCGATGCTGGTGCGTCCTTCACGGCGATCGACCTTGCTGTTCAAGTGATGCGAGAACGGCTGCTCGCGAGCGCGCTGGAGTAGGAGTGAGCGATGAGCGAAGCCTTGCCGGCGCAGCAATGCCAGAACCCCGACTGCCTCGTGGCGAAAACAGGAGCGTGCCGCGAAGGTCATTCGCCGGTGCAGTCATGTCCGAAGTATGGGTTAACACCGGATGAACCGGATGATGACGAACTTGAGGTCGAGGGGTCGCAAACGGTCGTGGCCGGTGCATCGGTCGACAGCGCGTCATCGTCGATACGGCTTCCGTCCGGGGAGACGCTGACAGCGCAAGAGGTCGCGTTGTTTCAACTTTGGAAGGAACCGATCTTCGTTGCGATCGTGGGCGACAACGACAGCGGTAAGACGACTCTGATTGGTGCATTGTATGACCAATTCTTGAGAGGGCCATTTGCGGGCTGCAGCTTCGCGGGCAGCCGAACGCTGATGAGCATGGAAAAGCGGTGGTATCTCTCGCGTATCGACAGCGAGTTGACGGCTTCTCAGACGGAGCACACGTCCCGGCAAGCTGGCTTGCACTATTACCATCTCGCATTGCAGCGGGGGGCGGGCGTTGGTGGCCACAGGCATCTGCTAATTTCTGATCGCGCTGGCGAGGTGTACAAGGAGGCGCGCAACCGATCCGAAGTCGCGCGCTCGCTGCCGGAACTGTCGACCGCGAGCCGTGTCGTGATCCTCGTCGACGGAGCCCGCGTCGCTGATGCTGGCGAACGCGCCGATGTGCTGCAGGGCGCGCGCCAATCGGTGCGGGTTTTTCTAGATCAAGGCGGGCTAGGAGCGTCGTCGTTGGTGAAGATAGTGATTACCAAGGCCGATCTGATTGCAGCGAGCACCGAGAGGGAGGTGATAGAGCATCACCTCGAGCATTTCCGGGCGTCCCTAGCACGCGATTTTTCGGCCCGGCTCGGAGCCTTGTCATTTGCCGAGGTGGCGGCGCGTCCGCATGACGGCGGCCTGCCTGCCGCGCATGGTCTGGCCGATCTCGTCAGTGACTGGACCGAGGCGGCGACAGTTGCGGCCGTAGAACATGTGCCGCCGCTAATTCTAGACCGCGAGTTCGACCGGTTGCTGGAGCGAACGCATATGGCGACGGAGGGATGATGGAGCGGCATCATACCATCATAGGTCTTCCTGCTTCGGGCAAGACGACTTTCCTCGCCGCTTTATGGCATCTGCTGAACGGCGGCGAAACAAAGACACTGCTGACGCTCGACAAGATCGAGGGTGACGTAAGCTACCTCAATGAGATCGCCAAGTCCTGGCGGGCATGCAAGCCGGTGCCGCGAACGTCGCGGCAGCTAGAGAAGGAGCGTCTGGCACTGCATGTCTGCGAGGTGGCAACGGGCGATCGTATGGTGCTCTCGTTTCCGGATCTGTCGGGGGAGACATTCGAGAATCAGGTGGAGCATCGCGCCTGCCGAGCCATGTTCGTTGAAGACGTCAATGGTGATGGAGGGTTGGTCCTGTTCGTGACGGCCAACAGTCGGCCGGACGGGATAACGCACGGCGACATGCACGGGATGATGGCGGATGCGGGCGAGCGTGCGGTGCCGGTAGCATGGTCGATCAAGGCGGTTCCGCAACAGGTTCAAATGGTTGAGCTTCTGCAGTTCATGCAACGGGCGCCGTTCGCGCGGCGGTGCCGGCGGCTGGCTGTGATCGTGTCCGCGTGGGATGTCGTGGCCGATCAGCATCCGGGCAACTGGCTGCAGCGGGAGATGCCGTTGCTGTGGCAGTTTCTCGAGAGCAACCCGGAAAGTTTCGATTGCCGCATCTGGGGCGTTTCAGCCCAGGGAGGCGAACTGAGTGAAAAGAGTGCGGCGACACTGAAGGGGAAAGTGCCGAGCGAACGGATTCGGTGTGTGGGTGAGGGCTGTGACGGACATGATATCACAGCTCCGCTCGTTTGGCTGAATCGGAGCAATTAACCGGGATGTCTCAGCGGTCATCGATCGAGATTCATCAAGGGTTGTTCGGCTATCAAGACGGGCACCGTTTGTTGGCGAGTTCGCTCCAGTTGGACGACGAGTCTGCGGCGACGGTTTTGACGCTGAGCGACTTGGCGACCGCGTCCGGCGAAGTCGGATCGGGTTATTGGACCGGAGTGCCGCTGACGCAGAGCAAATGCTACGCGCTGATCAGGACGTGGTTGGCGCCGGAGATGCCGCGTCCGGGATGCGCGTGGAGCCACGTCCTCTATATCAAGTTTTCGGATATGGGCCGTATTCCCGATCTCGGGGCGGTCGGCCGGCTGACCCGCTATCCGGCGTGGCCGCTGGCGTTGGTGGGCTATCAGTCGCCGCTCGACTTCGAGGTTCAGGGTCACGAGTCTGCGAGCGAACAGCTGTTTACACGCGTGCTTGCTTTACAGGTTTTGAGGAGGATTTACTTAGGTGGCGTTACCAACAGGCAGGACGTTTCGCGCGCTTCGCTCGAAGCCGTGACATTCGAGATCTGGTCGCAGCAGTGGCCGCGGTTGCGTCGCTCGTTTTCGTTCCGAACGACCGGGCAGGGATTTTATCCCCGATCGGTTGGTGATTTGACGACGGAGCGTGTGGAAAGCGAATTGCCGGCGCAGACTGCAGGCGAGCTTGATCCGCGCGGGTGGGAGGCGGCTGCGATCGAGGATCTTTTCGATACGCACGGAGGCGAGTTTAGGCAGTTCGTGTGGCGGTACGGCTCGGACGTGAGACAGGGTCGAGACAGGTTCGTCTTTCTTGCCGGTATGTTCGTCGCCATGCGGAGCAAGACGCTAGTGGGGCCGGAGGTGCGTGCGCTTCTGGATAGGCTATCACGGGAGCTGAGCGACCCTGCCGACGGCAAACTCTTGAAGCAGCATATTATGGCGGCCGGGCAGGCGCGGTTTTCACTCGTGCCCCCGTGCGATGGACTGGAAATTCTAGAGTTCTATTCACGTTCCGGCAAGGCATCGGGCTTGCCTGCGCCAGACGAGGGTTTACTCGAGACTTTGGGCAACGACTGGCCAGTTGGCAGCGACCGTCTGCTGAGGGTGACGTCGGCGCTGCTCGATGAGAAGGAGCCATTCGGAGATCAGCTCGCGCGGCGCATAGCGCGGGTGGCCAAGGCTGGTTCACTGCTGTCAGATGGAGCGGGCTATCCGAACGTGTTGCGGATCGCAGTTTCGGAAGAGCCATCGTTACTCGATGACAAGGCGATTGGCTCTCTCGAGCCGTCGTTGATTGGAGAGTTGCTGCAGAGCGTGCCAGATGGCGATGATCTGGGGCACCGAATGGTCGATCGGTTGTTTGGCATCAACGATGCCGAGATCGCACAAATCATGGCACGAAAAGCGCCGGACGCGGTTCTGCGTCGGCTGATCAGCGATCTGTCGGCGGCCGCCCGAGGCGCAAGCGAGGTCAAGGGCTCCGCTTGGCTGGCAGCCGGCCGCCGGGTCGCGGCCGCCGTCGATCCATCGACGGCTCTGGACCGGGTTGCGAAGTTGTCGGAGTTGGCGGCGTGGTGTTGGCTGTTCGACTACAGCACGACGGTTGGTCGTCGGTTGCCGATTTCAACCTGGGCGGCGGCATTTTCGCGATCGACGAACGATGTGGGCAATAGCGAGAAGATCTCAGTCTATGCCTATGCATTCATTCTGGCGAGCGTTCGCCCTGAGCGAGGATGCGAGACTTTACTGGAGTTGACGTTTGCTCCTTTGCACCATGCGATCTTACGGAATGCTTTGACGCCCCGCGCACGTGCTCTTCTCGAGAGTTATTTGCCGCCTTTGGCGTGGTGGAAGAACTGGGATATGGGCGTCCGCTTGAAGCAGGGCGTGGTGAATGCCTTCGTCGGAGGCCAGCTCGATGTGTCGAGCTTTCTGCGATTAACGAGCAACACTTATGACATGGAGCAGCTGGTCGAGCTAGCCGAGGACACGCAGGCTGGGCGGCGTTATCTCGGCCAACTGCGCGCGGATGAGCGTTGACAGGTCCGGCATGCGCGATGCGCTCCATACCGACCTTGTCTGTCGCCACGATACTCAGGGTGGCTCCGTGGTTTGGCGACTTCCGCTTATGGGATCAAGCACCAAGCGGCAACGCCGATGACATTCGATCACCTGGATCTCGCGGCGTGATGGCCGCTCGCGATCATTCGTGCTCCGACTGACGCAGATCGGCGGCGTCGCGCTTCGCCCGATCCAAGGCCGGCGCACATTTGTGTACAGTTCCGCATCCGATATGTTCCCAACTCGATATGTCGGCTAGGCTCCTAAGCGGTGGGCGCGACTGACGTGCCGAAAAGCGGTTGACCGGGGCAACAAGCAGCATGTCGACGACATTTTTCGAGCGCCCGATTCTGAACTCCCCTTATGCTGTCCCGCGATGGCACCATCCTTTGGACGCCAAAGGCCAGCCGCAAGGTCTGCCGCCGGTCAACAGCAGGCGGCCATCGGCCGAAATCACGCCCATTGTGCCGCAAGCCAAGAAGCGGCGTCCTGGCGAGGATACCGACGCCGCCGATCTTTTCGACGAGACAACCGCGCGTGACCGTCATGGGCGGAAATACGATGTCCATGGACTGGTCAACGAAATTCGTGGCCACATGGAGGGCTGGCGCGCCCTCAAGAACCCCGTCGACTGGCAAGTCACGCCGGCAACGGCGCGTTTGCTTACCCATTGGCGCCGCTTCAATTTCTCAAACCAGACGCCCTTCTTCTGCCAGATAGAAGCCGCCGAGACGCTGATCTGGCTGACTGAGGTGGCAAAGACCGCCAAGAGCGGCAAGCTGAAAGGCATTTGGGAGCAGCTCGAAGCCGCCAATCGCGACTCCAACCCCGAACTGCTGCGCATCGCCCTGAAAATGGCGACTGGCAGCGGCAAGACAACGGTCATGGCCATGATCATCGCCTGGCAGACCGTCAATGCCGTGCGCTCACCCGGCAGCGACCGCTTCGGCCATGGCTTTCTGATTGTCGCTCCCGGCATTACCATCAAGGATCGCCTGCGCGTGCTCTTGCCCGAGGACCCGGACAGCTATTACCGCACGCGGGAAATCTTGCCGGCCGACATGCTACCCGACATCGCCAAGGCCAAGATTGTCATCACGAATTTCCACGCCTTCAAATTGCGCGAGACCATGGAGGTGTCGAAGGTCGGGCGCGCACTCTTGCAGGGGCGTGGCGAGCCGGTCCGGACGCTGGAGACCGAAGGCCAGATGCTGCAGCGGGTCTGCGACGAGCTTCTGCGTCTGGATAGCAAGATCGTCGTGCTCAACGACGAGGCGCATCACTGTTATCGCGAGCGGCCCAGCGAAGAGAGCGCCGAAGAGGACCTGAAGGGCGAGGAGAGGAAGGAAGCTGAGAAGAACAAGGAGGCCGCGCGCCTGTGGATATCCGGCATCGAGGCATTGAAACGCAAGGCCGGCGTGCGCGCCGTCTACGACCTGTCGGCGACACCGTTCTTCCTGCGCGGCTCGGGCTACGAGGAGGGCACGCTGTTCCCTTGGGTGGCCAGCGACTTCTCGCTGCTCGACGCTATCGAATCGGGCATCGTCAAGCTGCCCCGCGTGCCGGTGGCCGACAATGCGCTGATCCCATCCGACGAGATGCCGGTGTTCCGGGACATCTGGGCCCATGTCGGCAAGGACTTGCCCAAGAAGGGCGCGGGCAAGTCTGGCGATCTCGATCCGCTCACGCTGCCAACCAAACTGCAGACGGCGCTCATATCACTGTACACGCACTATGCCAAGACGTTCGAGCTTTGGAGGCAGGAGGGTATCGGCGTCCCGCCGGTTTTCATCGTGGTCTGTCAGAATACGGCAATATCGAAACTCGTGTTCGAATGGGTTTCGGGATGGGAGCGCACGAATGAGGACAGCGAGCGCTACACTGTGCACCAGGGTCATCTCGAACTCTTCCGCAACTTTGATCAGCACGGCGGACGCATTTCCCAGCCCAATACCCTGCTGATCGACAGTGAGCAGCTGGAATCCGGAGATGCGCTCGATGCCGGGTTCAGACGCGATGCGGCTGCGGAGATAGATCAGTTCAAGCGCGAAATGATCACGCGCGGCGCCTCGCCCAAGGAGGTCGACAACATCTCCGAATCCGACCTTCTGCGCGAGGTCATGAACACCGTTGGCAAGCCTGGCCGTTTGGGCGAGCAGATACGTTGTGTCGTCTCGGTCTCGATGCTGACTGAGGGCTGGGACACCAATACCGTCACGCACATCCTCGGCGTGCGAGCTTTCGGGACGCAGCTTCTGTGCGAACAGGTCGTTGGCCGCGCGCTGCGCCGCCAGAGCTACGATCTCAACGACCAGGGCCTGTTCGACGTCGAATATGCCGACATTCTCGGCATCCCCTTCGACTTCGCCGCCGAGGCCGTGATAGCCCCGCCCAAGGCGCCCAAGCCTGTCACCCGCGTCCATGCAGTGCGCGGCCGCGAGGCGCTGACCATCACTTTCCCGCGCGTCACCGGCTACCGCAAGGACCTGGCCGACGACGAGATCACCGCTGTCTTTACCGAGGACTCGCGGCTGCGATTGACGCCGGAGCTGGTCGGCCCCGGCAAGACGTTGCTGGAAGGCTTGGTCGGCGAGGGCCACGAGATCGGCCCCGATCACCTGAAAGACATGCGGCCGAGCACGATTTCCTATCACCTCACCAAGCACCTGCTCACCACGCGCTTCCGTCAAACCAACGAGGATTTCCCGGTCCATCTGGTCTACAAGCTGCAGCCGATCGTGCGGCGCTGGCTGGATGATGGCTACCTCGTCTGCCAGGGCAATACGTAACCGGCCATGGTCGCGACCTATCTGAATGTCGCCGATAGCGCGGCCGAACTGATCTATGCGGCCTGCACGTCCAGCAAGGGCGCGGACAAAGGCATCAAGGCCATCATTGATCCGTTCAATCCGCGTGGGTCGACCACGCATTTATCCTTCAACACCAGCAAGGCCGACTTGTGGACCACCAACCCGGAGCGCAGCCATATCAACTACGTGGTCTGCGACAGCGGCTGGGAGGCGGAACTGGCGCGCGTGGTCGAGGCGCATCCGCGCGTGAAAGCCTATGTGAAGAACCAGGGCCTGCAGTTCGAAGTGCCCTATCGCGACGGTGCGGTGCAGAAGAAGTATCTGCCCGACTTCATTGTGCAGGTCGATGACGCCCACGGCGCGGACGATCCGCTCAACATCGTGGTGGAGACCAAGGGCTATCGCGGGCTTGATGCGCAGCTGAAGGCCGAAACCATGCGCACACTGTGGGTGCCGGGGGTCAACAATCTCGGCCTGTTCGGGCGCTGGACTTTCGCGGAGTTCCGCGATCCGTATGACATCGAGGCCGCCTTCGCCAAGCTGGTGGACCAGGCCATGGCCGAAGTTAGAGATCACAGCCTGTGATCTCTGGAAATTGGGGGGCGTTGATGCAGGACGACGACTGTACGGACGACACCTCAGCGCCAGGCGACTTTGTCGTGTTCGAGAATGCAAAGCAGCTTCGCAAGGCGTTCTGGCAGCATTTCCATCAGAGACATCGTCACATCAGGTTTTCATCTCCACTTGCGTACGCGCAAAGCGACCCGCGCCAGTGCGAGATGGATTACCATGTGCCGGGAACGCTGGGCTCTATCGGTGTCGATGTTGGATGGAGTCAAATCAACCTTTGGGCACAGCACTACGACCGCAACCCAGGCGACTATGCTCGGCGATACTTTATAACAACGCTTAAGTTGGATTTGCACAACACCGGGAACTGGGACGCTGCCGCAGACTGGGTGAAAACGCTTACTGATCACTACATTGCTGCGCTGACAGACATAATTGGGAAGAACGACTGATGGCAAGATCGGCGAAGACAACCGTGGCAACCAAGACGCCGAAGCAGCCCAAGGAAAAGAAAGTCGCGGCCATCAGCCATGCGGCGACGACGTCGCGCAAGAACATCCCGACGGCGGAGTATCAGGACGCGGCCGAGAACCAGGAGGCGATGGTGCCGACCGGGCCGGTGGCCTTCAGCCGCGCGCGGCCTTTGATTAAAGGCCAGACGCGCCCGCGAGATCAGGACAAAGACCCGCAAATCATTTGGCAGGGCGTAAGCCTCACGCTGACACCGGCGCAGGTAAGGGCACTAATCGAGCGGGAAGAGGAAAGCCGCAAGACGGGAAAGCCGGTCACGATCGAAATCGGCGATGCGCAGCTCACCTGGCGCGGCAAGGACCAGCAGGACTGGTCCGACCTCGTAGTCAACGCGCCGCCGCTCTACATCCAGGAGAAGATTCACCCCAAGGCAATCATCGACGATCTGGTGCGGCACTCGCGCGACGCGAGAGAGAGTGAAACGGATGCGCCGAGCCTGTTCGGCGACCTGTTCGCCGATTTCAACGGGCTGAACGATCCCGAGGCGCGCACCGAGTTCTACCAGCACAGTCAGCACTGGTCGAACCGCATGATCCTGGGCGACAGTTTGCAGGTGATGGCGAGTCTGGCCGAGCGCGAGGCGCTGCGCGGAAAAGTGCAGTGCATTTATTTCGACCCGCCCTACGGCATCAAGTTCAACTCGAACTGGCAGGTGTCGACGCAGAGCCGCGACGTCAAGGACGGTAAGCAGACCGACATTTCGCGCGAGCCCGAGCAGGTGAAGGCGTTCCGCGACACCTGGGTGGACGGCATCCACTCCTACTTGACCTATCTGCGCGACCGGCTGACCGTGGCACGCGATCTGCTGACGGAAAGCGGGAGCATCTTCGTGCAGATCGGCGATGAGAATGTGCACCGCGTGCGGGCACTGATGGAGGAAACGTTTGGGGCAGAGAATATAGTGGCCCAAATCGCCTTTTCAAAAACGACGTCATCAACAGGTGACTATCTGTCGTCAACTTCTGATTACATAGTTTGGTTTTGTAAGAACAAGGAGGCTCTCAAGTATCGGGCATTGTTCAAGGCAAAACTCGTCGGAGGTGACGGAGGCGCGCACTATAAGTCGATCATACAAGCGGATGGATCGACAAGGGCACCTTCCGAAGCAGAGTTGTCAGGGAAGACAAGACTTCCTGAGACTGAGGATTACTTCACTCCTGGTGACATGCAATCCGCAGGTATGGGGCGCGCAAAGGGCGAGGGAGCGGCCTCGTGGTTCGGTGTCAGTTTTCAAGGACGTGAGTTTCGACCAACCATTCAGACGCGCTGGAAGACAAACGAATTGGGCTTTTCTAGGCTCATCAACGCATCGAGGATCGTTGCTCAAAGTACTGCGCTTAGATATGTGCGTAAGTTCTCCGACTTTCGCGTTTTTGGCTATACAAACATCTGGGAGGATGTAGGCGGAGCCTCTGACAAGCGATATGTTGTTGAAACGTCGAACAAGATTGTCGAACGCTGCCTCCTCATGACCACCGACCCCGGCGACCTCGTCCTCGACCCCACCTGTGGCTCGGGCACCACGGCCGTGGTCGCCGAGCAGTGGGGCCGGCGCTGGATCACCATCGACACCTCGCGCGTGGCGCTGGCGCTCGCCCGCACCCGGCTGATGAGCGCGCGCTTTGCCTATTACCAGCTAGCCGACAGCAAGGAGGGCCGGGCCAAGGAGCGGGACGTCTCGGGCCGCATCCAGCCCGACACGCCGACCTCCGGCGACATCCGCCAGGGCTTCGTCTACGAGCGCGCGCCGCACATCACGCTGAAATCAATCGCCAACAACGCTGAGATCGACCACATCTGGGAAGCCGCGCAGAAAACGCTTGAGCCACTGCGCGCCGAGCTGAATGCGGCGCTCGAGCAATCCTGGGAAGAATGGCAAATCCCGCGCGAACCCGGTGCCTCCTGGCCCGCCGCTGCAAAGAAACTCCACGCCACCTGGTGGGAAGCGCGCATCGAACGGCAACGCAAAATCGACGCCTCGATCGCCAAGGCCGCCGACATCGAATACCTTTACGACCGTCCCTATGCTGACACCTCGAAAGTTCGCGTCACCGGCCCGTTCACGGTCGAAACGCTGTCGCCGCACCGCATGGTTCCGTCGGGCACGGAGGAGTTGTCGGACGAACTGAAGGCCATGGCCGGCAAACGCCGCCGCGCGCGGCTCGCCACGCCCCCGCCGACTTCACCGCCATGGTGCTGGAGCACTTACGCACCGCCGGCGTGCACCAGGTGGAAAAGCGCGACACCATTCGCTTCGATTCCATCGCCGGCCGCGCCACCAAGCCGGGCGAGTACATCGGCGCCGAGGCCATTTACCCGGAAGGCGAGCAGCAACGCCGCGCCGCCATCCTGATCGGCCCCGAATTCGGCTCGCTGACCAAGACCGATCTGCTCGCCGCCGCCGCCGAAGCCCAACGCGACCGCTACGACGTGCTGGTCGCCTGCGCCTTCGCCTTCGACGCTCATGCCTCCGAACTTACCCGCCTTGGCCCGTTGGCCATACTCAAAGCCAAGATGAACCCCGATCTGCATATGGCGGGCGAACTGAAGAACACCGGCAAGGGCAACCTGTTCGTGGTCTTCGGCGAACCGGACATCGACATCCTGGAAGAGGACGGCGACCAACTCGCGGTCAAGATCAACGGCGTCGACGTGTTCGACCCCAACACCGGCGACATCCGCTCGGGCGACACCAAGAGCATCGCCGCCTGGTTCATCGACACCGACTACAACGAGGAAAGCTTCTTCGTGCGTCACGCCTACTTCCTCGGCGCCAACGATCCGTACAAGAGCCTGAAGGCGGCCCTGAAGGCCGAGATCGACAAGGAGGCGTGGGAGACGCTCTATCGCGACACGTCCCGGCCGTTCGCCCGGCCGAAGACGGGACGGATCGCGGTGAAGGTGATCAACCACTTCGGCGACGAAGTGATGAAGGTGTTCAGGGTGTAGCGGCAGGAGTGGCGCATGGCTGACGATGACGATTTGGGCGAGCAATTCCTGCAGGCGAATTCCAATGTTGACTACATGGCAAGCCACCTTGCTGACTGTCTCCGCAATTGCATGCGCGCTGTCGCAGCCACTGAACCCAGTTCCGCGACGTATAAGGCAGTGCAGGACTTCGATATGCTGCTGAAACTCCTCGTTCGCAGCAAAGGCATCCGCTTCGGCGAACTGTTTGACAAGGCCATTGCCGAACTAAGACCGGAGCGGGCCGAGCCAACAGGTGAGGGGTCTGCGTATCGATACTACGAGCATACAATCTTGACCGCTGCCGAAACAGGACTTCAGCTTCTCGTGGAAAGTTCGTGCGCCGACAATGCTGCAAAGGGAAGAACAAGTAGCCGACGGAGCGACTTTCTGAGCGCGATCAAGAGCATTGATGAAGCGCACAAGGGCGTAGTGATAGAGGCACAAGTTCGGTGGCCAGGGCCAGCGCCGGCGCCAACAAAACCGCGAAAGCCGAGAAAGAGCTAGGCCATGGACTTCCGCATCGCCGACACCTTCACGGCCGCGCTGACGAAGCTGACGCGCGACGAGCAGAAGGCTGTCAAGACATCCGTCTTCGATCTGCAGACCAACATTTCAGGCCAGGGCCTGCAACTGCACCGGATCGAAGTCTCCAAGGATCTGAATTTCTGGTCGGCGCGCGTCAATCGAGACATCCGCATCATCGTGCACAAGACGGCGGCAAGCCTGCTCATCGCTTTCGTCGCCCATCACGATGACGCCTACAAATGGGCCGAGCGCAGACGGATCGAGACGCATCCAAGGACCGGCGCGGCGCAGATTGTGGAGGTGCGCGAACGAGTCGAGGAAATCGCGGTACGCACGCCGCAGCAACTGCCACTGAGCCTCGGCGACGACCTGCGTCCGCTTGCGCCCGCTCGTCCGGCCGCCACCGTCGTATTCCCATTCAAGACCCTGAGCCGCGACGATCTCCTGTCTGTCGGCGTGCCCACCGATTGGATCGATGACGTGCAAGCCGCTTCGGAAGATCGCTTCCTCGACCTCGGTGCCCATCTGCCGGCCGAGGCAAGCGAAGCGCTGCTCGCCTATGCGATTACGGGCATCCTCACCAAACCCGCGCCGGTCGTGGTTGCCGATCCCTTCTCTCATCCCGATGCGCAGCGCCGTTTCCGCGTGGTCGACAACGTCGAGGAGTTGGAACGCGCGCTGGACCTACCATGGGAGAAATGGACGGTCTTTTTGCATCCCTCGCAGCGCGAAATGGTGGAGCGCAGTTATTCGGGACCGGCACGGGTGGCTGGCTCAGCCGGCACTGGCAAGACTGTCGTCGCCCTGCACCGCGCGGTGAAACTTGCCTCGCGCGGCCCGGAGGGTCGTGTTCTGCTGACGACGTTTTCCGAGCCACTATCGGCCGCGCTCGAACGCAAAGTGAAAATCCTGGCTGGCGACAACAATCCTGTCGTGGGGCGCATCACAGTCGCGCCGTTTCTGGGCATCGCGCGCGAACTCTACCAACTCGTGTTCGCCCGCTCGCCCAACCTTGTCCCGGAGGACGTGCTGCGCAGCCTCATGGCCAAGGCACGCGAGGCCGAAGGGGCACAGAAATTCGCCGAGCGCTTCCTGATGTCCGAATGGACGCATGTCGTCGACGCCTGGCAGATCAAGAACGTGGACGGCTATGCCGACGTGCCGCGCCTGGGCCGCAAGAACCGCATGGGTAAGAAGCAGCGTGATCAGCTCTGGCCGGTGTTTGCGCGGGTGATCGATGGCATCGCCTCGCGCGGCCTGGAAACCGAGGCCAGTGTGTTCATCGCTGTGGCCCAGCACTATGCGACGTTGGCTGACAAACCCTTCGCCCATATCGTGGTCGACGAGGCGCAGGATTTGGGTGTGCCTGAGCTCCGTTTGCTGGCGGTAATTGCGCCTGCGGCACCCGACGCCCTATTCTTTGCCGGCGATCTCGGTCAACGCATCTTCCAGCAGCCGTTCTCGTGGAAGGCCCTGGGCGTCAACGTCCAGGGCCGCTCGGCGACACTGAAAGTGAACTACCGGACGTCGCATCAAATTCGGGAAGCCTCCGATCGGTTGCTCGCCGCATCACTGTCCGATGTTGACGGACGGGACGAGGAACGTAAGGGGACGATATCGGTCTTCAATGGACCTTCACCGACGGTGATCATCGCAGACAACGTCGCCGCAGAGACCAAGACCGTCGCAGCATTCGTTGCAGGCTGCATCACGGACGGTATCGCGCCCGACGACATCGGCATATTCGTGCGCACGCGCGACCTCATGGCCCGCGCGCGCGACGTCATCGCAGCGGGCGGCTGTAACACCAGCGAAATCACGCTGTTCAAAGGGCCAGCGCCCGGCGCCGTCCGCATCGGCCTGATGCACCTGGCAAAGGGTCTGGAGTTCAAGGCCGTCGCCGTTATGGCCTGCGACGATGGTGTTTTGCCGTTGCGGCAACGCCTTGAGGCAGTTGCCGACGAGACCGAACTCGACGACGTGATGGAAACCGAAAGGCAGCTCTTCTACGTCGCTTGTACGAGGGCGCGTGATCGCCTTATGGTCAGTGGCACCAAACCCGGTTCTGAGTTTCTTTCGGATTTGAAGGGCAATGCTCCTTCAAGAAGCTTCTAAGGTCGAGAGACCGTCGATGGGTAAAGCCTAGTCGATCCATACGCGTCCAAGAATATGTTCGCCTGATCTCTCGGCAGCGTCCGCTCATACGTCCAAAGCGATTAAGCCCTTCATTGGTATCTCGATCGATTGCGATTCGACCGGAAGTGGCAGTTTTTGTATAGGAACGACGATTGCGGAGCGTTGGTATGGTGACACCCCAGAGAGGAATGCCACGCCTTTGGAATTTTGTTCCACTCCGTTCGCTACCAAGTCTGGCAAGCTTGATCGCCGTTGTTTGCTCTCTCCTCGCGTGGTGGGCATAGGGTGCGACATGTTCGCCTGCACCGCAACTGAGAGACAACAAACTCTGCAGCAAACCAATGGCATAGGCTAGAAAAAATTATTTAAAATCAATATCTTAACAGATTGAGAGAAGCTGATATTGCGCTCGTAGGGAGTGGCCGGCAGATGAACTTCGAATTGGTGGGTGTCCAACCCCGCTGGGGTGCGACATATTTTCACCCAGTGGGGCTGTGGCGCAACAAACGACTCAACAAATCGGAACCACTGAATTTGAAATATTGTTTATTATCAATTGGTTATGCTGCACCGATTAGCAACGCTTGCCCCTGCCGGGTGCGCCAATTGCGAACAAAACTGTGAACCCCGGGTGTGGGGCCGCCGTTCGCCAGCACGGCCTGCTCCAATACGTCTTTCCTGCCCAATATCCTGATCTGGTGGTCGTCGACCTCGATGCGGTCGACGATGGAGCC
>JANLQJ010000007.1:0-15702 GCA_031367715.1 Hyphomicrobiaceae bacterium
GGCTTCCTCAATAACAAGGGGGAGAAAATGTCGAAGTCGGTCGGCAATGTGGTCGATCCGTTCGATCAGGTGAAGGCCTATGGCGTCGATGCCGTGCGCTATTTCTACCTGCGCGAGACGCATTTCGGCAATGACGGCAGCTATAGCCACGAGCTGATCGTGAACCGTATTAACGCGGATCTGGCCAATGGGCTGGGCAATCTGGCGCAGCGTTCGCTGTCGATGATCGGCAAGAATTTCGGCGGTGTGGTGCCGGCTCCGGGAGCGTTCACCGAGGCGGACAAGGCCATATTGGCTTCGGCCGATGCGCTGCATGGGTTGGCTCGGACGGCCATGGATAAGCAGGCGATCAAGGCCTATCTCGATGCGGTGTGGGCGGTGGTGTCGGAGGGTGATCGGTACTTCGCGAGCGAAAAGCCGTTCGACAAAGCGCATACGCCGGAACGCAAGGGCACGATCCTTTACGTGACGGCCGAAGTGGTGCGGCAACTGGCGATCCTGGCCCAGCCGGCCATGCCAGAGAGCTGCGGCAAACTGCTGGCTCTGCTCGGCCAGCCCGAGGGCGCGGCGCGCTCGTTCTCGGCGCTGGGTGCCCGCGGCCGGCTGAAGGCGGGGACGGTGTTGCCGGCTCCGGCGGGTGTGTTCCCGAGGTATGTCGAGCCGGACGCAAAAGCCTAACAAAGGCGTTTAGGCGGGGCGCGGTCTCCCTTCTCCCATTGGGAGAAGGTGGCGCGCTGCGCCGGATGAGGGGTATGCTGGTACGTGTGGAAACGAACGGTGCGTCACCCGACAGCCCAATCCCCTCATCCGCCCTTCGGGCACCTTCTCCCGACGGGAGAAGTTGATTGAGCCAATACGTTGGTGTGATTGGATGGCTTAGAGTCTTACATTTGTGAAAGTCCATTGATGCTCGTCGATCACCATTGCCACCTGGACTTCCCCGACCTGACCGCGATCCGCGCCGACGTGCTCGCGCGCGCCAAGGCCGCCGGCGTCGGGTTGCTGGTCACCGTCTGCACGCGCGTGAAACACTTCGGCGAGGTGGCGGCCATCGCCGACGCTTATCCGAACGTATACTGCACCGTCGGCACGCATCCGCACAACGCGCATGAGGAACTCGACATCACCGCCGAGCAGCTCGCCCGCTTTGCCAAGCACAAGAAGTGCGTGGCCATCGGCGAGGCAGGGCTCGACTACTATTACGACTCCAGCCCGCGCGAGGCGCAGGAGCAGGGGTTCCGCACCCACATCGCCGCCGCCCGCGCCACCGGCCTGCCGCTCGTCATCCACGCCCGCGATGCCGACGCCGATACCGCCCGGATCCTGGAAGAGGAGATGGGCCGGGGCAAATTCACCGCCGTTCTCCATTGTTATACCGGCGGCATGGACCTGGCCATGCGCGGCCTCGCTATCGGCCTGTACGTCTCATTCTCCGGCGTCCTGACCTTCAAGAAATCCGACGCCTTGCGAGAGATCGCCGCCGCCGTGCCGCTCGAACGGCTGCTGGTCGAGACGGATGCGCCGTATCTGGCGCCTGAGCCGTTCCGTGGCCGCAAACCCAACGAGCCGGCGCTGGTGGTGCATACCGCCAAGGCCCTCGCCGCCGTCAAGGGCGTGACACAGCAAGAGCTAGCCCGCGCCACAACGGAGAATTTCCACCGACTCTACAGCAAGGTGCCTCGCCCCATGCTGGTCGCCGCCACCGAGGCTGCCGTCTGATGGCGATGACGTTCACGATTCTCGGCTGCAGTTCGTCGGGCGGGGTGCCGCGCATCGACGGCAATTGGGGCGCCTGCAACCCGGAAAACCCGAAGAACCGGCGCAAGCGCTGCTCGGCGATCATTCAGCAGCATGCCCGCGCCGGTTCCACGCGGCTGCTGATCGACACGCCGCCCGACATGCATGAATCGCTGCTGGCGGCCAAGATCCCGGCCATCGACGCCGTGCTCTATACGCATGATCACGCCGACCACGCTCATGGCATCGACGACCTGCGCGCGTTCGCGCTGAACGCCCAGGCGCGTATGCCGATCTATGGCGATGCCGAGTCCATCGGGACGCTGACCAGCCGGTTCCAGTATTGCTTCGTGCCGTCGCCGACCGGCAGTTATCCCGCCATCCTGAAAGCCCATGAGATCGCGCCGCTTGAGCCTCTGACGTTGGGCGGTCGGGGCGGGCTGGTGACTGTGACGCCGTTCAGCCAGCGCCATGGCGAGACCATGACGTTCGGCTATCGGGTCGGCAACCTGGCCTATTCACCGGACGTCAGCGGCATTCCAGACGCCTCGTTGCCGATGCTGGAAGGGTTGGATGTGTGGATTGTCGATGCGCTGCGCCCAATGCCGCATCCGGGACATTTTTCGCTCAACCAGGCGCTGGATTGGATCGAACGCCTGAAGCCGAAACGCGCCGTGCTGACGCACCTGCACATCGATCTCGACTACGACAAGCTCAAACGCAAGCTGCCGGCGCATGTCGAGCCGGCGTATGATGGGATGGTAATCGAGGTCGAGGCGTAACCCAACCTTGGCGTGATCGTTCAACCGCCGTTGGCGGCCTTTGCGCGCTCGGCGAGCTTCTTCTGGCGTTTGATTTTGCTGATGAAAGCCCGCTTCACCAAGTTGTTGGTGCGCTGCTTCTGCTGTTCGGATTGCTTCTTCATGACGATCTCGGTGGTTGATTTTGAATTGGATTGCGGCCTGAATAGCGGACCCGCGCCGGTTTGTCACCTGCTTCAGTAGCCGGTTGCCCGATCCACAACGTTGTCCATCCGCAAGCCTGCCTCGTGGCGGGCGAGCTGGCCGAGCACATAGCCGGTCATGGCGTCGGGATCGCTGTCGGCGGCGATGTGCGGTGTGATGGTGAGTTTTGGGTGCAACCAGAGCAGGCTGGTGGCGGGCAGCGGTTCGGTCACGAACACATCGAGCGTGGCGCCGACCAGTGTGCCGTCATCGAGCGCACGCAGGATATCGGACTCCACCTGTTCCTTGCCGCGCCCGCCATTGATCAGCACCGGGCCGCCGAGCGCGCCGGTGCGTCTCAAGCGGCGCAGCAGATCGTAATTGAGGATGCCGGTGGTTTCGGGGGTCAGCGGCAGCGTGCACACCAGTATGTCGGTCTGACCAAGGAACGCTCTTAGCCCGGCCTCACCGTGTTGAACGGGAAACGCCAGCCCCGCCTTGGGACCGCGCGACCAGCCAATGACAGTGAAGCCAAGCGCCTGCAGCACTTTGGCGGCGCTCTGGCCGAGCACACCGGCGCCCATCAGCCCGACCGTCAGGGCGCTGGCGGCCTTTTGCGGCAAGTCGCGCCAGATCCGGTTGCGCTGCTGCGCCAGATACGCCGGCATCTGCCGATGATGGTAGAGCACCTGCAGCACCACCCATTCGGTCATGCGCATGGTGATGTTCGGGTCAACCGAACGGATGATGGGGATATGCTTAGGGATGCTGGTATCGGCCAGGATGGCATCCACCCCGGCGCCCAGATTGACGATCACTTCGAGCCTGGGGAGCTGCGCCAGCAATCCCGCCGGCGGTTTCCACACCAGCGCGTAGCGGACATCGCCGAACCGATCCGTATCGGCGGCGGTCACGACGCGGCGCGACGGTGCCTGCGCCTGCAAGGCCGCCAACCAAGGCGTTGCATCCAAGCCGGTGCCGTGCAGGAGGATGGTCATTGCGCGACAACACCTTCAGGCGCCGTTTCGAGATTGAAGGCGGCGGCCAGCAGCGCCTTGGTGTAGTCGGCTTGCGGCGACTTGAAGATCTGCTCGGTCGGCCCCTCCTCGACCACCTTGCCCGCGCGCATCACGATCACATAGCTTGACAGCGCGCGCACCACCCTGAGGTCGTGGCTGATGAAGAGATAGGACAGCGAGCGCTTTTTCTGCAGGTCGCGCAGCAGATCGACGATCTGTGCCTGCACCGACATATCGAGCGCGCTGGTCGGCTCGTCCAGCATGACGAATTTCGGCTCCAGCACCATGGCGCGGGCAATCGCGATGCGCTGGCGCTGGCCGCCGGAGAATTCGTGCGGATAACGGTTCTGCGTTGCGGGATCGAGGCCCACCTCAGTCAGCGCCCTGCCAACCCGCGCACGCCGCTCGTCATAGTCGAGATCGGGGCTGAGCACCTGCAGCCCTTCTTCGATGATCTGGCCAATGGTCATCCGTGGCGACAACGATCCGTAGGGGTCCTGGAACACCACCTGCATCTGTTTGCGTAAGGGGCGCATCTCCTTGGATTTCAGGCCATCGATGCGGTTGCCGAGATAGGCGATCGGACCCTCGCTGGCCAGCAGGCGGAGGATGGCGAGGCCGAGCGTGGTCTTGCCCGAGCCGCTTTCGCCAACCACGCCGACGGTTTGCCCCTCGCGCAGCTTCAGCGTCAGCCCATCGACCGCGCGCACATAGTCGACGGTCTTGCGCAGAAAACCGGCCTTGATCGGAAAGTAGACCTTCAGATTGTCGGTCTCGACCACGATCGGCGCGGAGGCGTCGACCGTTGGCGGCTCACCCTTGGGCTCGGCTTCCAGCAGGTGGCGCGTATACGGATGGGACGGGTGATCGAACACCTGTTCCACCGGCCCTTCCTCGACGATGACGCCCTTCTGCATAACATAGACGCGCTGGGCCATCTTGCGCACGATGCCGAGATCGTGGGTGATCAGCAGCAGCGCCATGCCCATCTCGGCTTGCAGCTCTTTCAGCAGCTTGAGGATCTGCGCCTGGATGGTGACGTCGAGCGCGGTGGTGGGCTCATCGGCGATCAGCAGATCGGGCTCGTTGGCCAGCGCCATGGCGATCATGACGCGCTGGCGCTGCCCGCCCGAAAGCTGGTGCGGATAGGCGCCGAGCCGCTTTGCGGCATCGCGGATGCCGACGCGCGCCATCAGGTCGAGTGTCTTGGCCAGCGCCTGGGCCTTGGTCATGTTGCGATGCAAGCGCAGGATCTCGCCGACCTGCCGCTCGATGGTGTGCAGCGGGTTCAGCGAATTCATCGGCTCTTGCGGGATCAGCGCAATCTGGTCGCCGCGGATGTCGCGCATGCGCCGCTCGTTGGCGACCAGCAGGTTTTTGCCATTGAAGATGATTTCGCCTGACGGGTGCGAGGCCGAGGGGGTCAGCAGCTTCAGGATGGAGAGCGCCGAGACCGATTTGCCGGACCCAGATTCGCCGACCAGCGCCACCGTCTCGCCCTTGCCGATGCGGAACGAGACCCCGCGCACCGCATGGGTGACATCGGGCCCTTGGGAAAAATCGACCGAGAGGTTGCGAACCTCAAGCAGTGGGGCGTTGGGCTGATCCATGGGCCTATGACAATTCCGGTTGAGACGCGGGGCGCGTCTCTTCAAACACCGGAATACGTCAGTTCAGCGCCGCCTTCAATTCACCCATGCGTGGCAGCAGCGTGAGCTTGACCGGCAATTGCGCCACCATGTCCTCGGCCATGCTCTGGCGGTACCAGATATCGGGCGCCGGACGCACAGCATTGGTGCGGCGCTGCACCAGGAAAATCGCTTCATGCTGGGTTTCGCGCAAGGCGGTCAGCGCGTCGGGCGTGGCATCAAGCCGGCTGCCATAGGGAAAGCTGAATGCGCGGATCTTGGTTCCCGTCATCGCCTCCAGCAGCCGCTTGCCCTCGCCGATCTCGACCCTGGCGGCAGCCGGCGGCAGATTGCGCAGATGCGAGTGCGACAGCGTGTGATTGCCGACGGCAAAGCCGTGGTCCTTGACAAGTTTGCTCAGCTGTTCGGGGTTGAGGAACAGGTCCATGTGCTCGACCAGATCGGCCTCGCGCACGCCAAGCAGCCACATCAGCCTGCGCTTCAATTCCTCGCGGGCATCCACATCCAAGGTCGGCAGCAGCTCGCGCACGATGCGGCGGATGGTGCAGCTCCAGGGATCGGCCAGTCCCACCGCGATGCCGAGGCCGGTCGCGCCAAGTTCCGCCAGGGCAAAGCTCAGCACATTGTCGATCGGCGCAAATCCACCGGCAATGACCATGGGATTGCTGGTCAACAGGGCTGGCACCTGGTGCTCGGCGAGCAGGGGGGCGGCCACGTCGAGCACTGAACGATAGCAGTCATCGATGGTCAGCAGCAGCGGGTTCGCCGGCAGATCGCCGCTCAGCAGCTGATCGAGCGAGATCGGGCAGTAGTGGCGCTTGAAATAGGCCAGGTGCCCCGCGAACGCCTCGGGGCTGGTCGATACCCCAAGACTGCGCGTGAACAGTGAGGGGGAGCGCTCGAATTGATGATACGACACGCAGGTGACGACGGATGAGGACATCAAGGTAGCTTTTTTCCTCTACGCAGCACGGAAGGCGAGATGCTTGTCCAGGCGCCGCATGGCACGGCCGGGCAGTCCCGACAGGGGTTCGGGAAGGGTTTTGTTCATCTGCGCCAGCGCCAACCCTGCGGCGGCGGCCGTGCGGCCCATGAACGAGCGGGCAAACGCGACGCCGTCGGTGACGGGGAAGCTGACATCAGCAAATTCGAGCTTGTAGCGGTAGTCGCCAGCGCCCAGATGCAGCGCCTGACAGCCTTCGGCGGCAGCCGCCTCGGCCATATGGCGCAGCAGGATGTTGCCGGGTGACAGTTCGGCAAAGCTCACCTCGTAACCCGGAAACCAGTAATGCAGGGCGTCGCGCGAGCGTAAGCCGAAATGGGCTGCCACCAGTTCGTCACCGAAATACAGCGAGGACAGCTGGCCACGCAATTCGGGATCGCGCGAGACATGCAGCCGGTCGGTGAGTTCGCGCACCCAGCCGATGTCGAACAGCACTGGCTGGCGTGTCGCCTGGTACTGGTCGCGCTTCCACGCGATCAGCTTTTCCAGCGTTCGCGGCGAGCGATCGTCGAACACATGGGTGACGTTGCCGTACTGTTTGCGCGCCTTTTCGGAGCGCGTGCGGATGGCTTTGAAGGCCGATTTGGCAAACGGCGCGCGCCGCTCTTCATAGTCGGCATAGCCGCCGGCAAGGCTCATGACGTGGAAGGCGTGCGAGGCACCAAAGCGCGCGCCCATGGCCGCCGCGCCGATCGGAGCATGCTGCAGGGCAAGCATCGGGATTCCGGCCGTCTCGAGCAGGTTGGCGGGTTCAATCGATCCGTCCGAGCGCGCGATCAAGCCATGGATGTCGTTGAGCGGTCCGCCGATCGGGCCATGGAGGCCGACCGCCCGGCGCTGCAGCGGCAGGATGGCGCTGATGCTTTGGTCCTGCTCGGCGACCGCCAGCCGCGCCGAGCGGGTGACGCTGGCGACCGCTTCGTAGAATTCGGGTGCGAAGTATGGGCTGGCCAGCACCGGGTTGCCGGCACGCATGGCGCGCCAGGCCGCCCGCAGCGACGGATCGAGGGTCGTGTCATCGAGGATCTGGCAGCGCAGCATGGCACCCACTTGGCAATGTGAGCGTGACTATGCGCGTGGGACGGTCAACGCGGAGTTCACGCCGCGGGCCGAATGTCTTGCGAGGTAGTGAAGAGTCGTGTCCACCTCACACAAACGTCTTCCTTGGATCCAGCGCATCGCGCACGCCTTCGCCGATGAACACGAGCAGGCTCAGCATGGTGCCGATCACGAAGAAGGCCGTAAAGCCCAGCCAGGGCGCCGTGATGTTGGATTGGCCTTGCTGTAGCAACTCACCCAGCGAGGGGCCGCCGACCGGCAGGCCTAGCCCCAGATAATCGAGCGCGGTCAGCGACGAAATCGAGCCCGAGACCACAAACGGCATGAAGGTCACAGTCGCCACCATGGCGTTGGGCAGGATATGCTTGAACATGATGGCGATGTTGCCAAGTCCAAGTGCCCGGGCGGCGCGCACATACTCGAAATTGCGCCCGCGCAGGAATTCGGCGCGCACCAGCCCAACCAGGCCAACCCAGCTGAACAGCAACAGAATGCCGAGCAGGGTCCAAAAGCCTTGCGCGAACACCGTCGACAAGATCAGCAACACGAACAGCGTCGGAATGCTGGTCCAGATCTCGATGAAGCGCTGGAACAGCAGATCCACCCAGCCGCCGAAAAAGCCCTGCACCGCGCCCGCGACAATGCCGATCATGGACGAAAAGATGCTCAGCAACAGGCCGAACAGCACCGACAGCCGGAAGCCGTAGATGATGCGCGCGGCGACATCGCGGCCGCCATCGTCGGTGCCGACCCAGTTCCAGTTGCCGACCGTGCAGTTTGCATCGGTCGCGCCTAGCGGGTAACCCGCGCAGCGCTTGTCCGGCGGCAACGACCAGGACGGCGGTGATGGGAACGGACCGGGCGGTTCGCGCAGCACGGTATCCCAGGAATAGCGGATCGGCGGCCACACGATCCAACCGTTGGCTTCGCGGATCTTGTCGAGCAGGAACGGGTCGCGATATTGCGCGTTGGTCTCGAAATCGCCGCCGAAGGTGGTTTCGGCATAGTTCTTCAGCACCGGGACGTAGAGTGCGCCCTGATAGGCAATCAACAGCGGCCGGTCGTTGGCGACGAACTCGGACGGCAGGCTGATAGTGAACAGGGCGAGAAAGATCCAGAAGCTCCAGAAGCCCCGCCGATTGGCGCGGAAATTGGCCAGCCGGCGCTGATTGGCCGGCGACAACTTGGGAAACCAGCGGCGTGCCTGTGTTGGCGCCGGCGTTGCAACATCAGCCGTCTTGGCGATCGATATCGCATCGGCAAGCGGCAACGCCGCCGCCGGGTCGTCAGCGCCCCGGCCTGGCACCCGCCGCATCGCCCGCTTGGACAGCGTATCGTCGGACATCGCCTAGACCTCACGGCTTTCGAAGTCGATGCGCGGATCGACTGCGGTGTAAATCAGGTCGGAAATCAGGCTCAGCAACAAGCCGATCAAGCCGAAAATATAGAGCGTGGCAAAGATGATCGGATAGTCGCGGCCGCGGATCGCCTCATAGGACAGCCGGCCCAGCCCATCGAGGGTGAATGTGCGCTCGATCAGCAGCGCGCCCTCGACCAGCGCGGCAAAGAACGCCGCCGGAAAGCCGGAAATGATCAGCAGCATGGCATTGCGAAACACATGACCATAGAGCACTTGCCACTCGTTCAGGCCCTTGGCGCGCGCCGTGGTCACATACTGTTTCTTGATTTCGTCCAGGAACGAATTCTTGGTCAGGAAGGTGGTGGTGGCAAAGCCGCCCAGCGCCATCGCGGTGATCGGCAGCACGATGTGCCAGAGATAGTCATAAACCTTGCCAAAAAAGGACAGCTCGTACCAGTTCTCCGAGCCGAGCCCTTTGCGCGGAAAAATGTTCCAAAAGCTGCCGCCAGCAAACAGGATGATCAGCAGCACCGCGAACAGGAAGCCCGGAATGGCATAGCCGACGATCACGGCCGACGAAGTCCAGACGTCGAAGCGGGTGCCGTCCGAAACCGCCTTCTTGATGCCGAGGGGGATCGAGATGCCGTAGGACAGGAACAGCGTCCATAGCCCGAGCGTCATCGAGACGGGCAGCTTGTCCTGGATCAGCTGCAGCACCGTGCCCTTGCCGAAAAAGCTCTCGCCGAAATCGAAGCGCAGGAAGTTCCAGACCATCTTGAAGAAGCGCTCGTGCGCTGGGCGGTCGAAGCCGAACTGCTTGTTGAGCTTCTCGATCAGCGCCGGATCGATGCCCTGCGCGCCGCGATAGGCGCCGGTCGCTGCTTCCGCGATCACTTGCGATTGTGCCCCGCCGCCGGTGTCGTTGCCGGTGCCGCCGAGCCCGGCATTGTTGCCGCCATGGCCCTGCAACTGCGCCACGATCTGCTCGACCGGGCCGCCGGGCGCGAACTGGATGATGGTAAAGGTCATCAGCATCATGCCGAACATGGTCGGGATGATCAGCAGCACGCGTTTGATGATGTAGTAGAGCATGAGGCGGCGGTTCCGGGGAAAAGGGTATCAGCTGTGTCAGGAATAGCTGTTCGATCGTTCACAAAGGCTGGGTGTCGACAAGGTTGGGTCAAGCGCGGCGCGACCCAACACGGCTTACTGTTCGTCCCACGTTGGGTCGCGCCAAAGGCCTGACCCAACCGACATGCCTACGGCCCCGCCAACTTGGCATCCTTGTCCTTGTCATACCACCAGATATCGGCGACACCGCGATTGATGCTGTCGCCCGGGCCGCGCGCGTAGGGCGGGCTGGTGGCGGGTGAGGCAAAGCGATCCCAGAAGGCGAACCGGAACACATCGTTGAACCATTCGGGTACCCAATAGTGGCCGGAGCGTAGGACGCGGTCGAGGGCGCGGGTGGCGGTTTCCAGCTCGGGCCGCGATTTGGCGCTGGCGACTGTCTCGATCAGCACATCTATGGCCTTGTTCTTGATGCCACCGAGATTGTTGCTGTTCGGACTGTCTGCGGCGACCGATGAATAGAGATTGCGCAATTCGATGCCCGGCGTCGAGCTGTTGGTGTAGCGGGCCGAGACGACGTCGAAATCGAAGCGCCGGCGCCGCTCCTCATACTGCGCCGGATCGACCACCCGGATCGAGGCGGCGATGCCGAGCACCTGCAGGTTCTTGATATAGGGCCCGATGACGCGCTCGAACGAGGTGTCCTCGAGCAGGAACTCGATCGTGAACGGCGCGCCCTTGGCATCGACCACGTTGCCAGCCTTGATCACCCAGCCGGCAGCCTTCAGCAACTCCCGGGCCTTGGTGAGATTGGCCCGATCCTGGCCCGAGCCATCGCTGGTTGCCGGCACCGCCACCTCGCCGAACGCCTCGGCGGGCAATTGAGCGCGCAACGGCTCCAGCAACGCCAGCTCGGCAACCGAGGGTTTGCCCTCGGCCTTCAGCGGCGAGTTCTCGAAATAGCTCTGGGTGCGCTGATAGGAGCCAAAGAACAGATTCTTCTTGGTCCATTCGAAATCGAAGGCGAGATCAAGTGCGCTGCGGGTGCGCGGATCGGCAAATTTATCCTTGCGGAGATTGAAGAAGAAGCCTTGCGTGCCCGACGGCGATTTGTCGGGCGGGGTCTGACGCAGGATTTTTCCGGTTTTAACCGCCGGCGCATCATAGCTCTTGGCCCAATCGCGCGACGAGAACTCCTCGCGGAAATCCAGATCGCCAGCCAGGAAGGCTTGCAGCCCGGCGGTGCGCTCGCCAAAATAGTCGATCTTTATGCTATCGAAATTGTAGCGCCCGACATTAACTGGCAGAGTCTTGGCCCAATAGTCGGTGCGCCGCTGATAAGTGATGAAGCTCTTGGCCTCAAACGTTCCGACGCTGTACGGCCCCGAAGAGATCGGCACGTCGAGCGAGGGAGTGGCGAAGTCCCGGCCGGTGTAGAAAGCTTTCGAGAGCACTGGCAGCAAAGCCACCAGGATCGGCAGATCGCGCAGATTGTCGCCAGCAAACTGATAACGCACGGTTTGCGCATCGACGATGCCGGCGCCCGCGACGTCGCGCAGGGCCAGCGCAAAGGACGGGTCGCCCTTCTCTTTCAGCGCCGTCAGCGTGAAGGCGCAATCCTCGGCCGTGATCGGTTTGCCGTCGGACCATTTGGCCTCGGGCCGCAGATGGAAGGTCACCGAACGCTTGTCATCGGCGACCTCGGCCCAATCGGCGATGAGGCCGTAGACCGCGTCCGGCTCGTCATAGGAGCGGACCATCAGACTGTCGGTCAAAAGGTCCAACCCGTTGGCCGGCGAGCCGCGCACGATATAGGGATTGAAACTGTCGAAGGTCAGCGACGCCGATGTGCCGATGGTACGGAAACGCCCGCCCTTGGGCGCGTCCGGATTGACATAGTCGAAATGATTGAAGCCGGCGGGATACTTCAAATCGCCGAAGATCGAGAGGCCGTGCGTGTGCTGAGCGGCCATTGCCAAGACCGGGCTCGACAGGACGCAAAGCAGCGATAGCATAAGTCGCCGCATGGCTAGATCCCTCTACTTGACCTTCGCCATATCGATCTTGGCCGCCACGTCCTTGTCGTACCACCACACATCCAGGAAGCCTGGGTCGCGCGTCGGCGGATGCTCGGGATGGCGGAACTTGTCCCAATAGGCCAGTCGGGCGGCCGGGATATGCCAGTTCGGCACCATGTAGTGGTTCCACAACAGCACGCGATCCAGCGCCTTGGTCGCCGACACCAGCTCGGCGTGGTCCTTGGCCAGGATGATGTGGTCGATCAGCTTATCGATCGCCGGTTCCTTGATGCCGATCAGATTGCGCGACCCTTGCAGATCGGCCGCCGCCGAGCCCCAGTAATCGCGCTGTTCGTTACCGGGCGATTCCGACTGGCCGAAATTTCCCAGTAGCATGTCGAAGTCGAATGAGCGCACGCGCTGTACGTACTGAGCCACGTCGACCCTGCGGATGCTGGCCGTAATGCCGATGCGCTTGAGGTTCTGGAAATAAGGATTGAGAACCCGGTCGAAGGTATCGTCGGAGTCCAGAAACTCAAACTTCATCGGCTCACCGGTCTTAGCGTTGACCAGCGTGCCGTTCTTGATCTCCCAGCCAGCTTCCTTCAGCAGCGCCAGGGCCTTGCGGATGTGCTCGCGCAAATCGTCAGGCGCGGCATTGACCGGGTTCTTGAATTCGGTCGTGAAGACCTCGGGCGGCACTTTGTCCTTGATCTCATTGAGGAGTTCCAATTCGCGCCCGGCCGGCAACCCGGTGGCGGCATATTCTGAGTTGGTGAAATAGCTTGGGCTGCGGGTGTACTGCCCGAAAAACAGGTTCTTGTTCGACCATTCGAAGTCGAAGGCGAGGCTGAAGGCCTCGCGCAGTCGGCGATCGGCGAATTTTCCGCGCCGGAGGTTGAAGGCAAAGCCCTGCAGGCCCTCCGGGATGTTGAGTTTGTAGACTTCCTTCTTTACGGCGCCCGAGTTGAAGCCTTTGAAGTCGTACAGGGTGGCCCAGCGCTTTGAACTGTTCTCACGCCGGTACTCGACCTCGCCAGCCTTGAAAGCTTCAAACTCTACCGTCGGATCGCTGTAAGTCGAGAACCTGATGGTATCGAAATTCCACATGCCGGCGACCACCGGCAGATCCTTGGCCCAGTAGTCGGTGGCGCGCTCAAAGACGATGCCGTGGCCCGGATCGCTGGATTTGATCTTGTACGGACCACTGCCCACCGGCAACTCGGTGATGGTTTTAGTGATGTCGCGCGGATTGCCCTTGGCGTCCTTGCCCAACCACCAGTGCTTGGGCATGATGACAAACTCGCTGACGATCTGCGGTAGCTCGCGATTACCCTTGACGCTGAAGCGGAACGTCACCTCGCGCTCGCCGGTCTGCTCGGCCTTCTCCACATTCTTGTAGTACTGGTTGTAGAAGGGGCTGACGGCCTTGGATTGCTCGAAGCTCCAGATAACATCTTCGGGGGTTACCGGCGTGCCGTCGTTGAAGTGCGCTTCCTTGCGCAGCCGATAGGTTACCGACGAGCGATCCTCGGGATAGGACGCGGCTTCGGCAAGCAAGCCATAGGCGGTCGCGGGTTCGTCCAGGCTGCCATGCATGAGCGTGTCATAGATCAGGCCCAAGCCGCTTGGCGGGTTGGAGCCAGGTGGCAGCGGGTTCAAGGTATCATAGGGGTCGCTGTCCGACAGCGTCACAGAGCCACCCTTGGGGGCGTTCGGATTGACCCAGTCGAAATGCTTGAAATCTAACCCGTAGTGCGGCGTGCCGACCAGCGACAAGGCGTGGTGCCACTCGTCGGCGGCAAGCGCTGCGGAGGTCGCTGCGGCGCCGGCAGCTAGCAATAACGCTGCGGTAGTCAAGGTCTTTCGCATGGCATACCCGATTTCAGAAAGGATGGTCCGATAGCGGACAGGTTGGCACCCAGGTTTAACTTCATACGTATCAGAATGCTGGGTGGGCCGCGAGCCGCCTAGTTAAATTTCCGTCATCCGCAAGGTGCGGTACTGGTAGGTGCGGCACAGGGCAACCGACAAAAAACCCCGCCGGGTGAGCGGCGGGGTTGGACAAATCGACACTTTACGCAGGCGCAGTCGCTACGGCAGCGCCACCGGCGCATCCGACAGCGTGCGCAGATAGGCCAACACATTGGCCCGGTCCTCGAATTTCGGCAGGCCGGCGTAGGTCATCTTGGTGCCGGGAACGGTGGCCTTGGGGGCGGCCAGGAACTTGTAAAGCTCCTCGTAGCCCCAATTGCCGCCATGCGCCTTCAGGGCGTCGGAATAGGCATAGCCCTCGGCACTGGCCGCCTTGCGGCTAACAATGTTCCACAAATTCGGGCCGACTTTGTTCGGGCCGCCCTTGTCGAACGAATGGCAGGCTTGGCAGGCCCGCGTCAGGCCCTTGCCGACCTCGACATCGGTGGTCTTGAGCGCCACGGCAACCGGCGGATCGGGCACGGCGGCCACGGCGGACTCGACTTTGCCGCTGCCTTCCTTCGCCTCGGCAACCTCGTAGCCGGGCTTGGCGGGCGGGCCCTCCTGCTTGCTCTCATTGATGACCGTACGCAGCGCAAACAGCAACAAGAGCGCCGAGAGGAGGGCGCCGGCCCATTTGTTGAATGTGTCGGAATTCATCGATTGCCAGACCTTCGGCTTGCCGGGGCCGAACCCAGTTGGGGGGCCCATCGGCTGAATTACACTGCTCGGGGTGGGGACGGGCGCCCAGAACCGGTTGCCCAACACGCAACTTCGACCACGCTTGCCAGCCATCCCTACTCTTATTACCACCTAGCGCCATGCGACCTGATGCATCAGTAGGGGAGCCTTTTCATTGCCGCAGATCCTGACCGTGATTCCGGCCCGCATGGCCGCCACCCGCCTGCCCGGCAAGCCGCTGGCCGACATCTGCGGCGCACCGATGATTGTGCATGTCTGGCGCCGTGCCATGGAGGCGGGGCTCGGCCGCGTGGTGGTGGCGACCGATGCCGAGGAGATCGCTGCCGTCGTGCGGGCCGCCGGCGGCGAGGCGGTGATGACCCGGGCCGACCATCCCAGTGGCTCGGACCGCGTCTACCAAGCGGTCTTGCTGCTCGATCCCGACGGCGACGTCGAACTGGTGGTCAATCTGCAGGGTGATCTGCCAACTCTGGAGCCGCGGCTGATCGAGACCTGCCTTGCCCCAATGTTGCGGCCCGTCAACGGTCGGGGGCCGGACATTACAACTCTGGCGGCACTGATCACCGATGATGCCGAGCGCACCGCCTCGCATGTGGTCAAGATCGTCGGTACGCCGGTGCGTGGGGCTGAGAATTGGCTGCGCGCGCTGTATTTCACCCGCGCGACGGCTCCTTACGGCGATGGGCCGCTCTACCACCATATCGGCATCTATGCCTACCGGCGGGTGGCGCTGGAGCGCTTCGTGTCGCTGCCGCCATCGGCACTGGAAAAGCGCGAGAAGCTGGAGCAGCTGCGGGCGCTGGAGGATGGCATGCGCATCGAAGTGGCGATCGTTGATACGGTCCCGCTCGGTGTCGATACTCCCGCCGATCTGGAACGCGCCCGCCGGGAATTGGCAATAGTTCGATAGAATCAATATGTTATTGATCCTTGTTGTTACGGAATATAATATATGGAGTTAGCTGCATGGCGTAAGGGCGAAATTGAGCATAACGTATTGCTTCGTGTTATCAGGACAAATTAGAACCTGTTTACCCACCAACCTCAGTCGCATTTACGCCACACGAATCACTGACTTTCCCCAGTGATTTGAGGGAGATGGCTGATGGCGCGCAACAAGGTGCAATTCCAGAAAGGCCTGTCGGAGGCTGAATTCCAGAAACTCT
>JANLQJ010000020.1:0-1629 GCA_031367715.1 Hyphomicrobiaceae bacterium
TCTTCCAGCGTCGGCCCATCCGTCACTCGCCGGTCACGGAACAAGAACCACCAGATCTCGTGCAGCCATACCCTTTTGCCAATCCGCGAATACCACCGCATGCCGTGGCTCGCTGCCGGGTCGCGGTTGAAATAGGTACGCGCCAGCGCTTTGGGCCGCGTCTGCACCAGCACTTCGATGCACTTGATCCACAAAAATATCCGCCAGGCCGGCATGTGGCAGTTGGCGAGCACCTGGTTCTTGTAGTCCCAGCGTGAAGTTGCCCCGCTTTCGTGGACACCCCATCACTACCGCAGGAGGTGTTCAAAATGCCGAAATCACGACCCGGTTATCCGCCTGAGTTCCGGCGGCAAATGGTTGAGCTTGTCAGGGCTGGCCGTAGGCCAGAGGAACTGGCCAAAGAGTTTGAGCCGACGTCGAAGTCGATCCGCGAGTGGGTTGCTCGTTTTGACCGCGATGAGGGCCGCCGCAGTGACGGCTTGACCAGCGATGAGCGTGCCGAACTCACGCGGCTGCGGCGCGAGAACCGTCAGCTCAAGGTGGAGCGCGACATCCTCTCAAAAGCTGCGGCCTGGTTCGCGAGAGAGACCAAGGCGGTGCCCTCGAAGGATTCCGATTCGTGAGCGCCAACCAGGCCCAGCTTCCCGTTGCCACCCTGTGCCGCCTCAGGGGCGTCTCCCCAAGCGGCTATTATGCGTGGGCAAGGCGCCCGCCCTCGGCCAGGTCACTCGCGGATGACGAGTTGATGGCGCGTATCGGTAAGAGTCATGAGAGTTCGAAAGGCACCTATGGCGCTCCGCGCATTCATGCCGAGCTTGCGGCCGAAGGTTTTCACGTCGGGCGCAAACGCGTGGCACGGTTGATGAAGGCGGCTGAGATCGCCGGCGTCAGCCGCCGCAAGTTCGTAACCACGACGATCCGTGATGGCGGCCGGCAAGCTCCTGATCTGGTCGATCGACAGTTCACGGCGCAACGGCCAAACCGCTTGTGGGTGGCCGATATTACCTATGTTCCGTCCTGGGCGGGCTTTGTCTATCTCGCCGTTGTGCTCGATGCTTTCAGTCGCAGGATTGTCGGCTGGTCAATGGCAGTGACCTTGCACACGCAAGTCGTGCTGGACGCGCTCGATATGGCGCTGACGACGCGGAGGCCGAAAGACGTGATTCATCATTCCGATCAAGGAACGCAGTATACTTCTATTGAATTCGGCAAGCGCTGCCGCCAAGCTGGCGTCAGGCCGTCCATGGGATCGGTTGGCGATGCCTACGATAATGCGATGGCGGAGAGTTTTTTTGCCACACTGGAGTGCGAGCTCTTCGACCGGCGGCGGTTCAAGAGCCAAGCCGAAGCCAAAATTGCCGTGTTCGAGTTCATCGAGGGCTTCTATAATCCGCGTCGGCGTCATTCATCGCTGGGCTATCTGTCACCAGTCGAGTTCGAGCGAAAACACCTGCACAACACAAATGATCCCGACGCACCTCATCATGCCGCCGTGCTCGGTGCCGTCAAGGCGCGGCCTGGAGATGGCGTGCCAGACGGCGAGGTCACAGCGACGGCCGTCCTTGACCGCTCCTGCGCGCGGCGGCCACATTGCCGCGTGGGCCGGGACGAAGGAACGGGCTCCGCAGG
>JANLQJ010000058.1:0-1511 GCA_031367715.1 Hyphomicrobiaceae bacterium
AAGCTTTCGCCGTTGTAGTCGGTGTCGATGAACCAGCAGGCGATGCCATCGGGGCCGTCGCTGCGGACTTCTCCGCTCTGGGGGTGGAAGACATCCACGCCGTTGATGCGGACGCGGATCAGATCGTATTTTTTCAGGTCGGCCTTTTCGGGAGCATCCTCCGGCGGGAGCAGTTGGATGTCCGGTTCCCCGAAAATGACGAACAGGTTTCCCTTGCCGGTGTTTTTCAGTTCCGCGCCCATGTGAAGCTCGGCGTTCATCCGCGCCTTCAACACCGGGATGCGTCCGAGCTTGTTGAATTCTGACGCATGGGCTTCGTAGTTGAATGCGCAGGCGACCAGCACGTCGAAATTGACATCCCCCGCCTCGCGGGCCGCGACCACCAGATCCTGACGGCTGACGGTGCCGAACTCCGGGCCGATGAGAATGCCGGCGCGTTTTTCCCGGCCATCCGCGCCGGTGTAGCGTCCCTCGGCACCGATGTAATGCCCCGGCCAGGGGGCGATGGATGTGAAGTGGATCCGGTCTTCCTTGTGTGCCTGTTGCACACCGGCCGCACGGAGGGTTTCGAGGATCATCACGGCGAAATCCGCCTGATCCCCGCCGCGCGATCCGGTGGCGGGCGCAGCCGTCGGGTCGATCAGTTCATCATCGGCCCCCACGATCATCACCCGATGCGGGCTGATGCTTTCCACCGTGAACGGCCCGGCCACGCGGACCTTCTTTTTGTCGGCGTACGGTTTGTCGTAGAGGAACTCGAACTCCGCCTTGGCGGCGATGGATTTGTCGATCTCCCGCTGGCGGGCGATGCGGGCCTGCCACCAGTCGGCGTGCAAAGTGGAAGCGGCTTCCAGCCGCTTTTTGTCTTCTGGCAAGCGGCAGGATGCCGCTTCTACTTTCAAATCACGCGGAATCTCCCACTCGTGCCAGGCCTTCTTGAGCGCGGCGTTCAGCTTCTCGCGTAAAGGCTCCAGCTTCGCCTGCCACTGATCCCAGATGACATCGATCTCCGCGTTGTTGGCGATGGACTTGAGGGTGATGTGCGGCACACGCTCATAGACGAAGCCGTGGCGGATGTTCCCCTGCACGGGCTGCGAACTCGGCGCAGCGCGGGTGACTTCGGCTTCCTTCTGCTGGCCGTCACGGGAATCGGCCAGCAGGTAAAAGGGATACCGCGCGCCCATGATGCGGACACGGGCCAGCGCCAGCGCCACGCGCGAGGTGTCAATCGTGATCCAGCGGCGGCCCCATTGTTCGGCGACCGTGGCGGTGGTGCCGGAACCGCAGGTCGGGTCGAGCACGAGGTCGCCGGGGTCAGTGGTCATCAAAAGACAGCGTTCAATAACCTTCGTGCCGGTCTGAACGACATTCACTTTGTCTTCGGTGAACGAGCCAGTTCCCGTGTCGGTCCACATGTTGGACGAAGCCGCTACGCGGAGTAGCCTCCCTGCGCCCGGACACGATTTATTCTGCACCTTCGTCCCTTCAATTCTGGTGGGGTGATTTTGCAA
>JANLQJ010000087.1:0-8475 GCA_031367715.1 Hyphomicrobiaceae bacterium
CATCGACAGCCCCCAGCATGGATTCAAGTCATCCGATCACGTGGCAGCGGGCAACGTCTTCCTTCTCCCATCGGGAGAAGGTGGCGCACTTGCGCCGGATGAGGGGACAGGTGGCGCGAGTGTGAACAGCGGTGCGTACGCTTCCGGCAGCAATCCCCTCATCCGCCCTTCGGGCACCTTCTCCCGACGGGAGAAGGCGATGGAGCCGCACCTTGAGGGTGTTTTGACACAGGCGCACTTTCCGTGAGTTGAGCCACCAGCCCGGTTGGAAACCCAGCATTGGCGCTTCCCGCCCGACTTTGGTATCTCTCCCCCCAACACACCCACCCCATGAGCACCCCCATGCAAAAATCCGTCTCCGACCGCACCCCGAAAACCCCGCCCAACCGCGCCGGCGCACGCGCCTTCTGGCGCCAGCGCACCACCGCCATGATGCTGGTCGTGCTGGTCCCCTACGCGCTCTTCGTCATGCTGCGCATCGCCGGGCGCGACCTCGCGTTCGTGCATCACGCCCTGACGCAACCTTGGATTGCGCTGCCGCTGCTCGCGCTCATCCTCACCGGCACGCTCCACATGCACCTGGGCATGCGCGAAATCCTGGAGGACTACATCCGTAAGCCGCTGCTGGGCGTTACCCTGGTACTGAACACCGTATTCTGCCTCGCCGTCGCGCTGGCCGCCTCCGCCGCCGTCGTGACCCTCTGGCTGGGAGCCTGACCTCATGTCCACCACCCCCAAATCCGGACCCTCGGGTCCCGCCCCCCTACCCTCCATCGGCGGCCGCGCCTACACCATGACCGACCACGCCTTCGACGTGGTCGTCGTCGGCGCCGGCGGTGCGGGCCTCCGCGCGACCCTCGGTTGCGCCGAGGCCGGGCTCGACACCGCCTGTATCACAAAAGTCTTCCCGACCCGCTCGCACACCGTGGCGGCGCAGGGCGGCGTGGCGGCGGCGCTCGGCAACATGGGGCCGGACGACTGGCGCTGGCACCACTACGACACCGTGAAGGGCTCGGACTGGCTGGGCGACCAGGACGCCATCGAGTACCTGTGCAAGAACGCAGCCGCAGCCGTCTACGAGCTGGAGCACTGGGGCGTGCCGTTCTCGCGCACCGACGACGGGCGCATCTACCAGCGCGCGTTCGGCGGCATGACCACCAAGTTCGGCGAAGGCCCGCCCGCCCTGCGCACCTGCGCCGCCGCCGACCGCACCGGCCACGCCATGCTGCACACGCTCTACGGCCAGGCGCTGAAGCACAACGCGCGGTTTTTCATCGAATATTTCGCCATCGACCTGATCATGGATGCGTCCGGGGCGTGCCGCGGCGTCGTCGCCCTGTGCCTGGAGGACGGCACGCTGCACCGCTTCTCGGCCAAGAAGACCATCCTCGCCACGGGGGGATACGGGCGCGCCTACCAGACCGCGACCTCCGCTCACACCTGCACCGGCGACGGCAACGCCATGGTTTTGCGCGCGGGACTTCCCTTGGAAGACATGGAGTTCGTGCAGTTCCATCCGACCGGCGTTTATGGCGCTGGCGTCCTAATTACAGAGGGCGCGCGCGGCGAGGGCGGATACCTCACCAACAGCGCCGGCGAGCGCTTCATGGAGCGCTACGCCCCGCACGCCAAGGATCTCGCGTCCCGCGACGTCGTGTCCCGCGCCATGACGATCGAGATCCGTGAAGGCCGGGGCGTGGGCAAGGACAAGGACCACATCCACCTGCATCTCGACCATCTCGACCCGAAGATTCTCGCCGCGCGCCTGCCCGGCATCACGGAGTCGGCGCGCATTTTCGCCGGCGTGGATTTACGGCGCGCCGCCATTCCCGTGCTGCCGACCGTGCATTACAACATGGGCGGCATTCCGTGCACGTATCACGGCGATGCGGTCGCGGGCGTGACGGGCACGGAAGATCAGCTGGCGCCGGGGTTGATGGCGGTCGGCGAGGCAGCCTGTGTGTCCGTACACGGAGCCAACCGCCTGGGCTCCAACTCGCTGATCGATCTGGTCGTGTTCGGCCGCGCCGCCGCCCACCGCTGCGCCGAGACCATCGACCGGGGCGCGCGGCAAGAACTGCCGAAAGAGGCCGGCGACCTCGCCCTGTCGCGTCTCGACAAGTTCCGCTACGCCTCGGGTGGGACGCCCACTGCGGTGTTACGCGCGACCATGCAAAAAGCCATGCAGGAAGACGCCGCCGTGTTCCGCACCGGCGAAACGCTCCGCTCCGGCCGCGCGCGCGTGCAGGCGGTGTGGGAGGGCATGGACGATGTGGCGGTCACGGATCGCTCGCTGATCTGGAACACCGATCTGGTCGAGACGCTGGAGCTGGACAACCTGGTGGTGCAGGCCGTGGTGACGGTGGAGGGAGCTTTGAACCGGGAGGAAAGCCGGGGGGCGCATGCGAGGGAGGATTTCCCGGCGCGCGATGATGAAAAGTGGATGAAGCACACGCTGGCTTGGGTGGATGCGGGGAAGCGGACGGTGCGCGTGGGGTACCGGCCGGTGCATCTGGAGACAATGACGGCGGATGTGGGAAGCGTGAAGCCGAAGGCGCGGGTGTATTGAGGGGGGTGGCGGGGTCCTAAAGCTTCAGTTCGAGAGTTTGGCCAATCAAGTCCTTCCCGAACGAGTGATGGGCGGTTTCTTTGACCAGTTCGAATCCGGCACGGTCATAGATGCGCCTGGCTGCAATCAGCACGCTGTTTGTCCACAAAACGAGCCGGGCGTCTCCAATTTCGCGCGCGCGGGCGACGCAGGCATCAACCAGCTTGCCGCCGATCCCCATCCCGCGGGCATCCGGCTCAACGTAGAGTAGCCGGAGCTTGCCAACACCCGGTGCATCGCCACGCACCAAGAAGATTGATCCGACAATTCGACCGCGTGCTTCTGCGATCCATGCTGAATCATGTGCAGGATCGAATGACTGGGCGAATTCGGCTAGAATTCGTGCGACCAGGGCTTCATATTCGCCGTTCCAGCCGTATTCCCTGGCATACAGTACAGCTTGGCGATGAATCACCCAACCAAGATCGCCGGGCATCAGATCACGCAAGACCATTTCTGTTTCTGCCGCTATCTCAAACACGCTCCGGATTGACTCGGCAGCAGCAAGAAACAGCGCCCTTTTCTCTTTTGACAGTGAATCGAGCATCGCGCCGACTGTCTGATTAGTCTTGCGATCGAGCGCTGCAAAAGCCTTGCGTCCATCGGCAGTCAAGAACAGCGGTCGGCGACGCCCGCCGTCGGTCGTCGTGCTGGTATCGAGCAACCCTCGAGCGCTAAAGCGCTTCAACGTCCGACTGAGTTGGGCGCGGTCAATGTCGAGCGCGGGAGCGATGTCGGCGGCCGTTGGTGCGTTGCGGTGCGCGAGTTCGTAAAGGACACGGGCTTCAGTCAGGGTGAAGGGGCTACCGTCGAGCCGCAGCCGCAACAGACCGAGGTTCTGGGTGTAAAGTCGGTTGAACGCACGGATCGATGCGATATCCCCGGCAGATGTCATGGTTGATAGCTCCGTCACGCCGCTGTAGCGTACCTGATATGTTGACTCAGTCAATACAAGTCGTCAATATGTGACTTGGTAGCTTTGAGGTCCGGAAACCGCAGCAGCATCCAAAACCTGGAACAGTGCCGGAGGAACGATGTCGATCGCATTCTGGTGTGTATTTGCGGGCGGCCTGATTCCCGTCCTCGTTGTATTCGTCGCCAAGTCAGACCCGAGGCTGGACGTCCAAAATCCGCGGGATGTTCATGCCATTCAGATCGGAGTTCGCAAGCGGGCTTATGGCGCACACCTGAATGGTCTCGAAGCGTTCCCGTTTTTCGCCACCGCGGTTATCATCGCGACGCTCCGGAACGTTCCGGCGAGTTGGCTTGACACATTAGCCGCGCTTTGGCTTGCAACGCGAGTCGCCTACACGGGTGCTTATATGGCTGACCTTTACGGAGTCAGGCCAGCGCTGTGGGCCCTCAGTGTCATCATCTCGAGCTTGATCTTTTTCATCGCAGGTTGGATGTGATCTCTCGCACTGAATTGACTGGGTTAAACGGGGACAGTTTACCTAATTCCTTGACGAGGGTCATGACCCGGCTCCGCGAAGGCCGATCGGTCGCCGATATTGTCGCGGAGTATCCGCACCTTATCGCCGTGAAAGTTACCGCCGCGATTGATCGTGCGCCCGAGCGATGGCCGGGCCACCCGCCCCGGCGACGGTCGAGTAGTACCGTCGAACCAAAGTTTTAACCTGTATCAACCAAAGCCCGCCCCCCACCCCACGCCTCCCGGAATTCGGCGCGCTTTTCCTTCGCGCGTCGAATATCCGGGACCTTCACCCGTCGAGGCTGTCCGTGGGCGCACCCCACCCCCTGTCCCCACGCGCGCGGCGCCAGTTGTGCCGGAACCGCACCAGGTAACGGTCCCGGATATTTGTTGCGCTGAAAAGCGCATCAAATTCCGGGAGGCGAGTGGCGGCCGCTTGCCCGAGGTGCAAGTGCGGGGTCTGGTCGGTGAGGTCAAATGTTCCGACCGGGACATTTGACCGCAAATCACCGCCGAACCATAAAAAATGTCCCGCTCAGTAAAATCCTCTCGCCTCCCGCCCGCGAACCATGCTATTGTCCCGCTCGGGATAAATCATGCCGCACACTGTACCAACTCCCGCCGAGATCGGCGCCATCGTCCGCAGCGCGCGCAAAGCGCAGAACCTGCGGCAGGACCAGCTTGCCGGCGCGGCGGGCGTGGGGTTGCGCTTTATCGTCGATCTTGAGGCGGGCAAGCCGACGGCGCAGCTGGGCAAGGTGCTGCTGGTGTTGCGGACGCTTGGCTGCAGCGTCGCCATCACGCCGCCCAAGCCGCACGGCGCGGGGAGCGCGCCATGATGCGAACGCTGAACGTGTGGTGGGAGGGCCGGCTGGTCGGGGTGCTGAGCCAGAACGCGCAGGGCGATATGGGCTTTGCTTATGGCGCCGACTGGCTCGGGCGCGCCGATGCGCCGGCGCTGTCGGCGTCGCTGCCCAAGCGAGCCGAGGCGTTCGGACGCCGCGCCTGCCGGCCGTTTTTCGGCGGTCTGTTGCCCGACGAGGGGCAGCGCGAGGCGGCGGCGCGGGCGCTTGGCGTTTCGCCCGGCAATGATTTTGCGCTGCTCGACCGGCTCGGGGGCGACGTCGCCGGAGCGTTGCAATTGCTGCCGCCGGGGGCGATGCCGCAGGCGCCAGCGGTCGATGCGCAACCTGTCCCGCTCGACCAGGCGGGCCTCATCCGCGTGCTGGACGCGCTGCCGCTGCGCCCGCTGCTGGCCGGCCAGGAGGGATTGCGGTTGTCGCTCGCCGGCGCTCAGGCGAAGGTGCCGGTGGTGCTCGTGAACGGCGCCATCGCCTTGCCGTTGCCCGGCCAGCCGACCACACATATTCTGAAGCCGCCCATCGCGCGCTTCCCAGCCACCACCGAGAACGAAGCGTTCGCCATGCGATTGGCGGACGCTGTTGGCCTCGACGCAGCGGCTGTCGAAGCCCGGACAGTGCGGGATCGGACTTTTCTGCTGGTGCAGCGCTATGACCGGGCCGCAAGCAAAACAGGCTTGGTAAGCCGCATCCATCAGGAAGATTTCTGCCAGGCGCTTGGGCTGCCTGCGGAAATCAAATATGCCAGCGAAGGCGGTCCGACGTTCAAAGACTGTTTCGCCCTGCTGCGCCGGATCGCGGCGCGGCCAGCCACCGACCTGTTGAACCTGCTGGACGCGGCGATCTTCAATCTGATGGTTGGCAACGCCGACGCGCACGGCAAAAATTTCTCGATCCTGTACGATGAGCGGGGGCCGCACCTGGCCCCGCTCTACGACCTGATGACGACGGTTGCGTACCCAGAGTTGTCGCCGAAAATGGCCATGAAGATCGGCAAGCGCGCGACGCTGGAGGAGATGACCGTTCGGGGTTGGGAGGCGTTCGCGGCGGAATCGGGCCTAGGCGCCCCGCTGATCCGGCGGCGCGTGGCCGAGATCGGCGAGAAGGTGATCGCGGCGGCCAACGGCGTGGCGCAAGCTCTGGCGCGCCCGGGGTTCGACGCAGACGCCTTGGCGGGATACGCCGCACTTGTGACTGACCGGGCCACGCGGTGCCAGGGTTCTGCGCTTAGAACGTAGCGCGTAACCCAACATCTTGCGGCGCCCCACCCGGTTCCCGTTTGAGGGTCCCATCTAGGCACAGCCATGTCCAAAGTCCGGAGGGTCAGGCGACGGACGCAGCTGCCAAAGGTGAAGGGCTTACGGCCGCCCGCCAACCTGCCGCACCCCTATCCCTTTGCAATCCCATGCATTTGCATATATCCCACAGCATCGACTCAACCGACGGAGACTCAACGCACATGCCAACCACTATCATTCCCGCTTCCTGGGCAGGCCCGCTTCAGGCCGCCTTGCGCATCATGACGGGCCTGTTGTTCGTGCAGCACGGCACGGCCAAGCTCTTGAAATTCCCGGTCACCGACATGTTCAAGGACGGCGTGCAGCTGTTCTCGCTGATGGGCGTGGCCGGCGTGCTGGAGCTGGTGGGCGGCATTTTCATCATTGTCGGCTTCCAGACGCGCATCACCGCCTTCGTGCTGGCCGGCTTCATGGCCGTCGCCTACTTCATGGCGCACGCGCCCTCGGGCTTGTTCCCGATCCTGAACTTCGGCGAACTGGCGATCATGTTCTGCTTTGTGTTCCTGTATCTGGCGGCGGCCGGCGCGGGGCCCTACAGCGTCGACAACGGCGCCAAAGCCTGACGCGCCGTCGATTGGACACACGAGACGTCAGACGCTTGTGAGCCACGGGCGTCTGACTTCAAAGCCGTCCCTGCCTGCTTTTGGGCGATCATCGAACGCAGCCAGCGCGCGCGGTGACGACCAAGCCCGCTTCGCCATGATGGTACTTGCCGCTTTATCCCATTCCGGGCAGAAATAGTAGGTGTAGACGCGTATTCATGACGCGCGCGGTGCACATCGCAACCGTCTTGATTGGCTGGAGGGCACGCCATGAAGAACATCGTCGTTTGCTTTGATGGGACCTGGAACACGCTCGATTCCGTCGATACCACCAATGTGGTCGAGACCGCCAAGTTGGTTACGCCCACCAACAGCCAGGGCGTGACGCAGATTGTCCATTACGACGAGGGCGTGGGCTCGGGCCATGTCTCGGTGGCCAAATTCGCGGACCGGGCCCTTGGCGGCGCCTTTGGCATCGGCCTCATGAACACGATCGAGGATGCGTACCGGTTCTTGTCGTTCAACTACGCGCCAGGCGACAAGATCTTTATCTTCGGATTTTCCCGCGGTGCCTTCAGCGCGCGGTCCTTTGGCGGCCTCATCCGCAACAGCGGCATCTTGGCCAGGGAGCATGTCGGCAGGGTGCGCGAGGCGGTCGCGCTGTATCAGGACCCGAGCCCGGAAAAGACTCCCAATTCAGCGCACGCTTGTGAGTTTCGCGCCCATTTTGGCGTACCCGGATTCTTCAATGAAAAGGACCAGCTCTGGCGGCGGGAAAATCGCGCTGTCGGCCCCACCGGCGATAGCAAGCTGGCGATCGAATATTTGGGTATCTGGGACACCGTCGGTGCCATGGGGGTGCCGGGCTACCTGTACTTTTCCGACAAGATCAACAACCGGTTCCGCTTCCACGACACCTCTTTGAGCAGCGTCGTCAACAGCGCTCGCCACGCCGTGGCCATCGATGAAAAGCGCCGGGTCTTCGATGCGACCCTGTGGAACAACATCAAGAAATTGAACAGCGACCTGGGCAAGATGGAGCTGCCGGTCGAGGAGCGGCCCTACATACAGCAATGGTTTCCTGGCGACCACGGCTCAGTTGGCGGCGGCGGCAACGTCAGGGGCTTGTGCAATGCCACACTGGTCTGGGTGCTCGATGGTGCCATTAAGCGCGGCCTCGGTATCGATGCGGTGAAACTGGAGGTATTCCGCAAGAATATCGAGTACCGAGACCCCACCCACTGCATGGCCAAGCCGGTATTCGACATCACCTCGCTGCTCACCCGCCGTAGCCGGTCGGGGCCAAGCGAGCCCGACCTTTCGGACATCTCCGACCTGGCCCGCAAGCGCTTTGCCGAACCCGCCGCCAACCTCCCCAATAAGCGGCCCTATCGTCCCAAGACTCTCAACAGCGTAGCCATAAGACTGGCCGATCCGCTGCCGGCAAACGGCACTCCCCGGCCGGTCTGACCAGGAGGTATCAATTGGTGCCAGTTACGCACCGGCCTGATCTGCCGACCCGCTGGGCACGAAAGTGAACGCGTAAGGGCGACACTGGTGTCGCCCTGGTTGGCGCAGCGGGGTTACAGTGGGCGACGCACGGGGCGCCCCTACACCATTGGGCCCTTTCGCCATGTCAGTCGGAAAGCACGGCCGCGACCGTTCGGCCAGCGTCTGGCAACCGGTCAAAAGTTAGGTTGGCAGGTGTTATACCAGCCAACCTATCGTTTGACTC
>JANLQJ010000119.1:0-12700 GCA_031367715.1 Hyphomicrobiaceae bacterium
CAACCTATCATTTGACTCGTGCTCGCAAGCGCAAGGGACGCACTGCCGTGCGCCCGTCCAAGAGCTTGCCGCGCAGCGAGACGGGCGCACGGCTGTGCGCCCCTACGCCATGACCTCTGTCACGAACCTTCAAAGTGACAGGTCAAACGATAGGTTGGACGGTATAAGCCCGTGGGTGTTGAACACCTCGCGCTTGCTCTGCCAAAGAGCCGATGGAGGAACATCATCGGGCGGGACGGTTCGAACGCCCCATAGTTGGGACGCTCCGCCCGCGTCAGGGTGCGTCCCGCGCATGATCACGATGCGGCGACTGAGACGAACACGCCGGAATGGCTTGTGATCGAATAGCCAGAGGATGCAACGGCGCCGACGAAATTCTGGCTTTCAACGCTCGATGAGACCGTGACGTTCGCCCGTCTCGTCCGTTTAGCGAAAGTCCAGTGGCGGATCGAACCCGACTATCTCGAACTGAAACAGGAGATCGGGCTCGGCCACTTCGAGGGCCGGGGCTGGCGAGACTTGCACGACCACGCAACACTCTGCATCGGCGCTTACGGAGTCCTGGTCGCAGAAAGGGCCGCTTTCCCCCTGGCAGGCGCGTTGCGGCGCTGTCCTCGAAGTCCCTGCCCTTCCCGAAAGACACCGGCCACGGGGCTCTGCCGGTCCGAACCGAGCGCCACGTCTCCGACTCGATCGCAACGCTGCGGCGTGACATCGCCGAAGGTCTGGCCGCAACCCAGATGCGCTGCCCCTGCTGCCGCCGGCCGCCAACTGACCCGTAGAAACAGGGCAGGTTAGGTCGTGCGACCAGTAGATCTCACGACACTGACCGCCGTCTTGCGCACATCCAAACCGAAGATGACTTCGTGTTATCTGGCAAATGTCACTTTCTGCGAACCGATTGGCTAGGCGAATTGTGCTGCCAAAAGTTTGCGGCACTTGTTCCGGCATCAAACGATGCTCCCAGTCCGACGGAACGTCCGCACTCAAGGGACAATCTTCTGCGCCCGCAACCGGTCGAACGCATCGGTGAAGGAGCGAACCGAGTTCTGATAGGCCAGGAAGCCGAGGTCGCGGCACTTGGTCATGTCGGTGAAGTTCTCGATGGTGCGGCCGAGATCGGCGTCCGAATGCCACCAGGAGGCGACCGTATTCAGCGCGTTTGACTTGAGGCCCTTGGCGGCGACGATCTTGTCCCACACCGGCTCCATCCCGGCCATGCTTTCGACCAGCGGCGTCGGCTTGCCGGGATAGGCGCCAGCCGGCAGGCCGAGATTGGCGGCCAATTGCGGCCACATCCAGTTCCACCGGAACACCTCGCCATTGGTGACGTTGAAAGCCTGGTTGGCGGCGGCCGGAGTGGTCGCGGCCCAGGCCAGTTGCTTGGCCAGGATGCGCCCGTCGGTGACATCGACGCAGGCGGTGAACTGTTCAGGGGACCCCGGAAATACGAAGGGCTTGCCGGTCTCCTTGCAGATTGCGGCGTAGGCGCCCAAAGTGGCGGCCATGTTCATGGCGTTGCCGACCGCATAGCCAATCAGCGTATGCGGACGATGCACGGTCCAGGCATAGCCCAGACGCTTGGCTCCGGCAAACAGCACATCTTCCTGCTCGTAGTAGAAGTTTTCATAGGGCAGGCGCGGCTGCTCCTCGCGGAACGGCGTGATCGGCTTGGCCTTGGCATAGGCCTCGAACGGCCCGAGGTAGTGCTTGAGACCCGTGACCAGCGCGACATGCTTGGGCGACTTATCGGCGACCGCGTCGAGCAGGTTGCGCACCATGCCGCCGTTGACACGGATGTTCTCGGCTTCGGTCGCCTGGCGTGACCAAGTGGTGATGAAGACATGCGTCGCCGCTGCGCCTTTCAGCGCCGCCTTCAGGCCGGGACCATCGGTCAAATCGCCAGCGATGTGCTTGACCCCCTCGGGCAGATCATTGGGGTGGCGGGACACTCCAACCACTTCCCATCCGGGCGTTTGTTGGAGATGCTCAGCGAGGTGACGTCCGACGATGCCGGTGACTCCGGCAATGAGTGCGCGATAAGCCATAGTCAGTGTGCCCCGGTGGTGAGAGTGATCTTGATGCATTTGGTGGCGTCGGCGCCGAGCGCGAAGGCCTCGACAGCCTGCTCGAGCGGGAAGCGGTGTGTTTGTATTGGTGATAAGTCAAGCTTGGTGCGTTCCAGGAACCGGATTGCGGCCGGCCACACGCCCGGCGAACCGATCGAGCCGCGCACGGTCAGGTTCTTCATCATGATCTGGCCGAGATTGACCGGGAATTTGCGCCCGATGCTGATGCCGACCATGGCGACGCGGCCATCCTGTCCGGCATAGTCGAGCACGCTGGCCAGCGAAGCATCGTGCCCGGCGGCCTCGACCACGAGATCGGCCATCTTGCCGTGGGTCAGTTCCTTGAGCTGCGCGGCCGCATCACCGTTCGAGGGATCGACGGCGTAGGTCGCGCCCAGTTTCAGTGCGATCTCGCGGCGGCGCGCGATGGGATCGACCACGATGGTGTTGGCACCCATGCCGATGGCGGCGGCGGCCGAGACCAGCCCGATGGTGCCGCCGCCCGAGACCACGACCGTCTCGCTGGCGTTGGTGCCGCCGAGCCGCTGGATGGCATGGAAGCCGCAAGTGAACGGCTCGATCAGCGAGCCTTTGGTGTCGTCGACAGTGTCGGGCAGCTTGTGCAGCCACTCTGGATTAACGTTGAAAAACTCGCGGTCGGCGCCGTCCATCGAGAAGCCGAAGTGATGCAGCCGCTCGGGCGTGCGCACCACGCATTCGCCGACCACGCGGTCGCCCCTGTGAAATCCCTTCACAGATTTGCCGACCTCGACGATCTCGCCGCACCATTCATGGCCGGGCGTGACCGGATACGAGATCGGAATGATGTAGCGGCCGGCCAGCAGTTCGTAGTCGGAATGACAGATGCCGATGGTGCGGCTGCGGATCAAGACCTCCGTGTCTTTGATGCCGGGCATCGGGGCATCGACGATGATCGGCTTGTCGGGGGCTTCGAAGACGAGGGCGCGCATGGGTTTGATCCTTAAGCTGAAAGTGCCAGAGGTTTAGGAATTCCGTTGTGCCAAAGGCCCAATCCGCTTCCCGGAATCTGACGCGCCTTTTTGCGCGACAGATATCCGGGATCCTTACGTGGTGCGGCTGAAGCGCAACTGTCGCCGCTCAAGTGGAAACAGGGCGAGCGGTGGGCCCTGTACTTTACGTCGCCAGGTAAGGGTCCCGGATATTCGACGCGCAAGAAAATAAGGCGCGCTGCATTCCGGGAAGCGTGATTGGGTGCAATCATACTGGCCTACCCGACCGCCTGTACATTGCCATTGGCCGCCGAAGCGATGATCGCCTCCAGCAGCGCGATATTGTCGATGAGTTCGGCGCCGGTGATGGGATAGGGCGCCTCGCCACGGATGGCGCGGGCGAAGGCGACGAGATTGTCGCGCACCGGCTCGGCAGGGGGAACCTCGGAGACCTCGATAGGTCCGCCCGTCCAGGCGCGCGTGACGACCCAACCGTCGGGCGATTCCACATGCGCCTTGTCGCGGATCTCGATCCAGCCCTTGGTGCCGTACACGGCGAAACGCGAGATGAAGGGCGTGACCAGGGTCGCAGACACATAGGCGGTGCCGCCGTTCACGAAGCGGACGTGCGCGCTCATGGTGTCGCCCTGCGGGAAGGTCGAGCCGAGGTTTTCGCAAACGACGAGCACGTCCTTTGGCGCGCCGAGCAGCTTCACGGCGAGGTCGGTGAGGTGGATGCCGGTGGCGGTCATGCCAGCGACCGGCGCCTCGGCCGCGTTCAGCCGCCAGTTGTCGGGGCTTAGCGTCAGGAACTTGTCGTGGCTGAAGTTGGCTTCGATCTGCAGGATGCGCCCCAACCGGCCGCTCTCGGCATCGGCAAGCATGCCGGCGATCGGCGGCTCGAAGCGCCGCTCGTGGCCCATGCCGAGCACGAGATTTTTCTCCTTGCACAGACGAACAGCGCGTTCGGCTCCGGCCCGCGTCTTGGCCAGCGGCTTTTCGCAGAAGATGTGTTTGCCGGCGGCGGCGGCCAACTCGATCTGCCGCTCGTGCAGGGAATGGGGCGTGGCCAGAATGACGGCCTCGACGCCGGGAAGCTTCAGGGCCTTCTCATAGTCGGCCATGTGGTTGAGGTTGTTGGTGGCAACGAAGTCCTTCACGCCGGCCTCGTTCGGCTCGACCGCGCAGACAATGTCGAGGTCGGCCTTTGCCCCCTTCAGCACCGTCACCATCTTCTTGCCCCACCAGCCAAGGCCGATCATGGCGACGCGGACGGGTTGGTTCTTGGTAGTGGTCATGGTTGCGTGAACCTTACGAGAGCTTCGTCATCCCGGCGTAGGCCGGACTTTACTTTCCTCTCCCCCGCCTCTTTGCGGGGGAGAGGATGTCGCCCCGAAGCGCGTCAGCGCGAGGGACACAGCGACAGGTGAGGGGCAGAGGCATGTTCCGTACCCGTGGCACGAGGCCGGAGCAAACCCCTGCCCCTCACCGACCGCGTGGCCCTTGCGCTGAAACGGGCTGCGAGACGCGGTCTCCTCTCCCCGTAAATACGGGGAGAGGAGAGACAACCCTACACGTTGACGAGAATCTTCAGATGCTGCGCGCCCTTGTCCAGCAACGCCTCAAAGCCCTTGGCCACAACGTCATCACTATTGATCCGCCCCGTGACGACCTTCTCGATCGGGAAAATGCCGGCCTCCACCATGCGGATGATACGCGGCCAGCACTGCGTCGGATAGCACCAGGTGGCTTCCAGCGTGATGTCCTTCAGCGCCCACAGCATGGCATCGATGGCGGCCGGCTTCATGTGCAGCCCGGTCTGCACGACCTTGCCCTGGCGGCGCACGGAGGCCGCGCAGGCGTTGAGGCTCGCTTCCAGGCCGACGCACTCGATGGCGACATCGACGCCCACATGCTCATCGGTCAGTTCACGGATGACGGCGGCGACATCCTGGATCATCGGATTGATGGCGATGCATTCGGGCACCAGTTCCTTGGCCTTGGCCAGGCGGTTGGGATTGGGCTCGCTGACAAAGATCTGGCCCGCGCCTGCCGCCTTGACGGCCAGCAAGGTCAGGGCGCCGATGGGGCCGGCGCCCGAGACCAGCACGGTTGAGCCAGCCAGCACGCCGCCGCGGTCGACGGCATAAACCGCGACCGCCGCCGGTTCGATCATGGCCGCCTGCTCGTCGCTGACACCGGCGGGAACCGGGACGACGTTGTAGCCGTTCAGTACCGCCAACTCGCCCATGCCGCCCCAGGGCCAGCTCAACCCGACGCAGCCCATGCTCTCGCTGAGATGGAACAGCCCGCGCCGCCCATAGTAGTCGTCGCGCGGCGAGATCAGCGGCTGGATCGAGACGCGGTCGCCCTTTTTCACGTGGCCGACATCGTTGCCGACTTTCAGCACTTCGGCGCTGAATTCGTGGCCGAGGATCTGCGGATTGCTGGCCCCGGTATAGACATGCGGGCTGGTCGGCGTGACGATCGGGCCGGCGATGTATTCGTGGATATCGGTGCCGCAGATGCCGGTGATCAGGGGCCGGACGAGCACCTGGTCGGGCCCGAAGTTGCCCGGCTCGGCGACCTGCTCGACCCGGATATCGCGTTTGGCGTGGAAACGTACGGCTTTCATGACACCCTCTTTGTGCAAATCAAACTAGACCCCACCGCCGCTACGGCTTTGCCCGCCACAACCGGTGCGGGGTCTGCGCCTCGTAGCCGAGCTTGTCAAAGCTCGCGATCTCCAGCGCCTGGCCCCAAGGGGTGTTGAAATAGATCCAACTGAAGCCGGCGAGCGGCCCCTCCGTCACGGTGTTGGGGCCATCGAGCAGATCGATGCCCTGGGCCTTGAGCCGCGCGGTCGAGGCGAACACGTCCTCGACCTCGAAGCATAGATGCATGCCGCCGACCTCGGAGACCCGCGGCGGTCGCGCTGTCGCATCCTCGCCGCTGTACTCGAACAGTTCGATGCTCGGGCCATCGCCGCAGCGCAGAAAGACCAGATCACGGATCTTGGTGCCCGACCCCGCCCCGAGCCGCCTGGTCATGAAGGCGTCATCGACGTCGAACGGACCGGTCCTGAACACGGTCACCGCGCCGAACACTTTCTCGAAGAACGCGATCCCTTGCTCGATGTTGGGCACCGTAATGCCGATATGATGTGTACCATAGATCCGTTCGGCCATGTCATGTCCTCCGTGCTGATCCGGCGGTCGCGGAACGTGTCTTGTTCAGGCAATCGATGAGAGTCGCGGCGTTGTCCGGGCTCGCTTCAAGCGTTCCATTTTCGATGGCATAAGCCATCTCGACCACGCGCTGGTTGATCGGGGCGTCTAGCCCCGAGCGGCGCAGGACGTCGATGGCGTAGCCGTTGACGTCCTGGATTTCCGCGCGGCGGCCCTTGCGCCAGTCCTGCAGCGAACAGGTGAGCGTGTCCGGCCTGGAAAAGACCGTCAGGACCTCCTCGAAGATCCGGTCGACATAGCGGTCGGGATCATTGGTGGTGATCGGCGGCAAGCCGATGATCGGGATGATCGATGCGCCATCGAGCTGAGCGGCCCGCATGGCCTCGTAGCCGGCATAGCGCATGACCTCCAGGAAGCCCGGGAAACGCGCGGCATCGCCTAGCGGCATGTTTAGAATGGCGGACGGAATCAGTTCGGCGGCGTTGACGACCAGCTTCATCCACTTGGCCGACTTGATGTCCTTGGTCACCTCGACCCGGCCGGTGCAGCGCATTAGTTTCGCGACCTCTTCCACGCGGTGCTGCTGACCTGGATCTACCGCCCCGAGCGCGAACCAGGATTCGTCGTGGTCATTCTGGCGGTTCGTAACGCCCGGCGTCCACATGTTGGACGCGATCTCGATGACCGCGCCGATGGTCCGCTCCGCGCCGACGACCGCGGCGATGTCCACATGCGTCATGCCGTTCTGCAGGCCGATGACGAACCCATCCTTGGCAAGGATGGGTTTGATCATATGGGTCGCCCACGTCGTGTCGTAGGACTTGACGATCAGGAATATCAGATCGAAGGGCTGCTTGATCTCCGCCACTTGGCAGAAATGAAACGCTGGCACCTTGGCGTTGATGGTGCGCGTCGGCAGATTGACCGTGATGCCGTTCGCGCGGATCGCCTCGACATGGGCGGGCCATTGTTCGATGAACGTCACGTCGTACCCGGCCAGCGCGAAGTCCGCGCCGATTGAGGCTCCTTGAGCGCCGGTCCCGACGAAGGCGATCCTTGGTTTGCCAGTCATGCTGCCGTCCTTCTGCGTACTGTCGAATAGATGATGGCGGCGATCAGGATGAGAGCGCCCTGAAAGAGATATTGGTACTGTTCCGAAAGACCCAGGAAGGCAACCGCATTGAGCACTTCCATCAGCAGGACCGCACCGAGCACCGTACCGAAGAACGTACCACGTCCCCCGCGCAGGCTGGTGCCGCCAAGCACGACGGCGGTAATGCTTGAAAGCGTGTAACTCGCGCCCTGCCGTGGATCGCCGACGCCGATCTGGGCCATCAGCATCACGGCGCCAAACGCCGTCAGGAGCGACGACGCGATATAACCGCTCACGAACGTTCGATCGATCCGCACACCAATCCGCCGCGCAGACTCCTCGTTGGAACCGGTCGCCCGCAGTTGCCAGCCTGGCCGCGAATTGCGCAGCATATACTCGCCTGCCAGGGCAAACGCGACCAGGACCACGAAGGCGACCGGGATCGGCCCGATCTGCCAATTGATGGCATCGGCCACGGCGGAATTGATGTAACCACCGGGGGCATTCCGCAGCAGGAATCCCATGCCCTGCAGGCCGATATACATCGCTAACGTAGCAGCGATCGGCGTGAAATTGGCATACCTGATGAGGAGGCCATTGATGGCGCCGACGATGAAGGCCCCGCCGAACATCAGCAGGAAGCCGGCCGCGATCATTGCCGCCGACTTGTCGTCGTTCACAAAAAACGAAGCGACCACGACCAGAAACCCGGCGAGAGGGCCAACAGATAGATCGATGCCGCCCATCAGCAAGGCGATGGTTTGTCCGAGCGCGATGAAGCCCAATGCAGTCGCCAACAACAGGATGTTGGAGATATTGAAAAATGAGAAGTAGTTGTGGTTCTGGCTGAAAACGTAAAGCCCGAGCAGGATGGTCACGAGCGCAAGGGGCACGGCCGGCGCATTGTCCGATTGCAGAAAGTGCCGCCATCCACCACTCGACGAGGTGCGGCCAGTCGCTGGCCCACTGTCGCCGGCGTGACTCTCGGCATTGACGGCGGCGGCGACCATGCGGGCTTCGATAACGGCATCGCCGCTGAGATGCTCTACGACGCGCCCCCGTGACAGGACAATAACCTGATCGCACAGGCCTTCCAATTCCGAAGCGTCCGAGGAATTCACGATCACCGGCGTGCCCGAATTCGAGACCTCGCGCAAAATGCGATAGATTTCGGCGCGCGCGCCAACGTCCACGCCCTGGGTTGGCTCGTCGGCCACGATCACGCCCGGCTCCGACAGCAGAGCGCGCGCCATCACCACCTTCTGCTGGTTGCCGCCCGAAAGCGACAGCACGAGAGCTTCCAAGCTCGGGGTCTTCACGGCCAGTGACTTGAAGGTTGTCGCAACCTGCTCGACTTCTTTTTTTCGGCTGAGCACTCCGAACACCGAGAATTTCTCCAGCGCTGCGAAGGTCGCATTCTCGCGCACCGTCAGGCTGCCGGCCAACCCCTCGCTATGCCGGTCCGACGGCATGAACGCGACTTCGTGCAGCAGGTCTTTGGAGGCGAGAGAGCGGCCCTTGAGGTGGATGGCGCCTTTGGATTTCTGCAGGCCCGCCAGCGCGCGCATCAGCTCGGATTGGCCGTTGCCTGCCACACCGGCGACGCCAAGGATCTGCCCCCGGGACACGCCAAAGCTGACGTCGGAAAATTTTGCGCCGCTGAGAGACTCAACCGCATAGTTGATGTCTGACGTCGCATTTTGCGACTTCGGAGGGAACGTCGACCCGAGCGTTCGCCCGACGATCAGCTTCAGTAGATCTGCATCGCTGATCTCGTTCACCAGCGACGTGCCGCGCACCTTGCCGTCGCGCAGCACCGTGACCCGCTGCGCGATCTGGCGCAGTTCGGCCAGGCGATGGGTGATGTAGATCACCGACGTGCCGGCTTTCACCACCTCGCGGATGCGGCCGAACAGCATGTCGGTCGCGGCCTGATCGAGCGAGGCGGTCGGCTCGTCCAGGATCAGCACCTTGGGCTTGATGGCCAGCGCCTTGGCGATTTCGAGCAAGTGCTTCTGCGCCACCGTCAAGTCATCGGCGCGCGTACGCAGGGGCACGTGCAGGCCGACGGCGTCCATGGCCTGGCGTGCGACGTCCTGGGCCGACCGGCCGCGGAACAGCGAGGCCGGCAGCGCCACCTGGAAATTCTCCAGCACCGACAGGTCGTCGAGCACGGCGGGATGCTGGAACGAGATTGCAATCCCGAGCGAGGCAGCGATCTCCGGCGTCATGGTCGCAATCTGGCGACCTTCAAAATCGATGTCGCCCACTTCCGGTCGCAGCGTACCGGAAATGATGTTCATGAGCGTCGACTTGCCAGCCCCGTTCTCGCCGAGTATGGCGTGAACTTCGCCCGGATAGAACTCGACACTGACATTGGCCAGCGCCGGAACGCTGGAGTAGAATTTGGAGATATTGGACAGTCGAAGAGTCGCGGCGCCCGGCGCGGCTGCGCCCGGTTGCAAAGCCCTTTCGTTGGTCAGCTCAAGCGTCACAACCCTATGTCCGTCTTATGCTGCTGTGTGAACGTTCCCAACCGCTTCCAGGAATTTGACGCGCTTTTTTTTGCGCGGCAAATATCCGGGACCATTACCTGGTCCGTTTCCAGCACAAATGCCGACGCGCAAATGGACACAGCACTCGCGGTCAGCACGTTTGTTACCCCGACAGGGAAAGATCCCGGATATTCGACGCGCGAAGACAAGGCGCGCCGAATTCCGGGAAGCGTTGCAGCAGTGCTGGGCAACATGGGTCGGTGCTTTTGCTCGACGGAGTTACGCAACCATCTTTCGTGGTTGTTCAAAAAAAAGCGACCCCCGGAGCGATCGCTCGCTCCGGGGCACACGTCGTTCTTACTTGCCTACGGCCTTTGCCTGATCGTCAGCCGAGACACCCGACGACAGATAGATCGCGCCGGGAAGATCCTTGCGGCACTGCACGGGGCTCGGCTTGCCCGACACGGAATCCTCGAAGGTCGGAGCCTTGAAGACTTGTTCCGTGGGGAGCGTACCGCCGGTTGCCGAAGCAATTGCCCACTGCACGGCCAGACGAACGTTGTCATTGCCGGTCGCGACGGTGAACAGCTTGAAGTCCGGGTTGTCCTTGTTGTTGTCAGTCCAGAAGCAACCCAGCGAGTTGCCGTCGGAGGTCGCCAACGCGGGGACGGAGCGGCCAGACTTCTTGAACTCCGGGAGCGCGCCGACCAGCGAGGGGCCGAAGTCGGAAACGATCACGTCGATCTTGGGGTTCTTGGCGATCGCTGCCGTCAACACCTGCTGGGTCAGCGCCGGATCCCAGTTCGTGACTTCGAAGGGCTCGCTGTTGACGAACTTGTAGCTGTCGTCGAGCACCTGCTTCATGCCCTTGAGTTCGTCGAGGCCCTGGCTGTTGCCGGCGGGACCGCTGAGGAACAGGAGGTTGCCGCCCTTGGGCAGAACGCCCTTGATCCAGTTGCCCCAGCTGACGCCATCGTCCACGAAGGACGCGCCGATGAACTTGGTGTAGTTCTTGCCGTCCTCGCCGCCGACCACGACGCGGTACGGCACGACGACCTTGCCAGCCTTGAACGCACTGGTGAGCGCGGGCAGCACGGCCGGTCCGGCATCGCCGAACACCACCAAAGCGTCGACGCCCTTGGCGGCGAAGCCCTTGATGTCCGAGATCGCCTTGTCCAGTTTGCCTTGGCCGTCGGCATACTCATAGCTGGTGATGCTCGGGCATTTGCCGGCCTCCTGCTTGCCGGCCGCTGTCGTCACCTGGCGCCAGCTGTTGCCGCCGTAGCCGTCCAGCAACGCGATCGTTGCCTTTTTGGCGCCGCACCACGACGGAACGTCCGCGGCCGATGCCAGGGGTGCCGAGCAACCCAGGGCCATCACCGCAGTCGCCGCAGCGAGCGTCAGTTTTCCATTAGACAGATATTTCACGTCTTTCCTCCTTGGCTACAGACTTCTTTGTATTACTCGTCCACCGGACCGAGTAAACGGCGATACCAAACCCCAGAGCCAGGGCCTGGATGATCGTTTGAGCGGAATAAGGCACGCCGACGGCGAGCGCAAATTGGCTGAGTTGATTGAGAAACAATGCGGCAATGACGGTCGAGATGGGGAAACCACGTCCCCCAAGCAATGACGTCCCGCCCAGCACCACCACGGCGACGGACGGCAGCAAGAGCGGGTCGCCCTGAAAGGCCGTTGGCTCGCGGGTTATGCCGGCCAGCAGCACGCCGGCCAGACAGTACAGGAGCGCCGCATAGACATAGGCCATCATTTGATGGGTACGGACGTTCAGTCCGACGGCGCGGGCGGCCAAGGGATTGGCTCCAATCGCCTCGAACCGACGTCCGACGACCGTCTTTTTCAGGACGAACGCAAGAACACACAGGGTCGCCGCCGCAAACAAGACTGCGTTCGGGATGCCGAGGGTTTGTCCGCCGGCTATGTCGGCGAGCAACGGCGTGGTTATCCGGGGCACGCCGCCGGAAACGACAAAGACCGCGCCGTACAGCAAGGCATTCGTACCGATCGTCGCGATGATCGCGTTCAGCTGGAGGAAACCAACCATGAGTCCGTTCGCCACGCCGGCCGCCAGAGCGAAACTGACGGCCATCAAAACCGCAGGCAGAAGTTGGGCGTTGTCCCCATTGGGAACATGGGTTGACACCACGACTGCTAGCGACACGCCGCCCGCCACCGACAGGTCAAAGCCGCCTTGCTGGACGACCAGCAATTGCCCCAAGCCGACGATGGCAATCAGGGCTGCAAATGGCAGGCTGCCCTTGAGAGCACCTGACGTCAGGCTGGACGGCGCGAACAACAGGCAGATAGCGATCAGCGCTAAGAGCGAAACCAAGACCGTCACAAAGCTCTTTGCCAGCGGAAACGGAAACAATTTCCGCTGTTGAGTTAGGTCGTTTGTGGCGTTGACGGCTTGGTTCATTGGGCGATTTTGCTACTAAGTGTCAACTGTGTTCATAGGTGCCAAAGGTCGTTTCTTCCACTCACGGGGCACGCCTTCGGTAGCGGTTAACCGGAGGCTATCTCACCTCCCAGCCCCGAAGGGCGACAAACATTCTCATTTTGGATATCTTTGCTAACACCACGCCGATGTGGCTTGGTACCGATGACAAATATGAAAAAACCAACAGGCTCGGCGCTCGCAAAGCCTGTCTGTTTCATGGTGGAGACCGTAACGAATGGCTGCCGACACAACGGCATCGGGCGGACTAGCCGCCAACGACGACATCGGCCAGGCGACGCGGCTGGAGCTGTATCGGTTGCAGGTCGAAATCCGCGACTGCGAGAAGCGCGCCTATGATTTGTTCCTGCAGAACCTGGTGAAGGGGACGAGCCATTTGTCGCTCGGTCAGGAGGCGATCGCGGC